>JBDUBA010000316.1:0-18900 GCA_040004335.1 Gemmatimonas sp. | reverse complement strand
CCTTTTCCATCTTCATCACCGTCGAAGGCGCGGTTGATCGTTCCCGTTCCAGCGCCTCTGCGTGATGCTTTCTGAAATTCTCGCACTTGCACACGCTGCTGTTTCTCCATTCCACGCGCTACAATTCGCCAACACACACCAGTTCAACCCGACCCACGCGCCCCATGCAACTCGACGAATACCAACAGCTCGCCGCCCGTACACTCGGCGGCAACCGTACGCACGAACAGCAACTTGCCAACGCGGCGCTTGGTTTAACGGGCGAGGCGGGCGAAGTGGCGGATGTGATCAAGAAACATCTGTTTCACGCGACACCGCTCGACCGGGACGCAATCGTCAAGGAACTCGGTGATTGCCTATGGTACATCGCCGCGTTTGGCACGGTGCTTGGTTTTTCAATGGACGACATTGCGCAACGGAACATCGACAAACTGCGTAAGCGCTACCCGGAAGGATTTGACACCGATCGCAGCCGGAACCGCACCGAATAACGTCAGAAGAACGTGCGTCCGTCCAGACCTTCCGGTATGGGCAACCCCAGCACCTGAAGCGCGCTCGGAAAAACATCGGCAGTCCGTTGTGGCAATCGCGCAACTGCGCGGTCGATGATGAGCGGAACGGTCATTTGTTCACGCAGCAACGCGCCGTGCGTGGATACGTGCGCAACGGGCTCAAAACGAGAACGTAAATCCCAACCGCGCGTTGCTGAAATTACAATGTCGCCGCAACGTGGGGCGCGCATTAGCGACGACAATTGCACGATCGAGTCGGGGTACTGCGTCGCCGCACACGCGTCGAACGCGGTGTTGCTGTCCAGCGCTGCGAGTTCGCCGCCAAGTTCGAGTGGATCTCCATTGATCGGCAGATAACTCCAGCGCGACTGATCACCGTGTCCGACCTTTCTGATTTCGGCGACACCCAACTTTTTGCTGGCAATGCGCACAATGTGTTCTGATGGCGAGATCGCGACCAAATCAACTGCGTCGCGCTGCAGCAAGGCATCGTGCAGCGATTGCCATTTCGAACCCAGTGCCGGCCAAAATACGCGCGTGCGCAGTGCCGGGTCGAGGTAGAGGTGCGCCATGGCATTTCCACCAACCATCAGCGCGACATCGGCGGTGCGTTTCAGTACTTGCGGATGCGCGCTGACGCGTAGTCCGCGTTGTTCCAGCCAACCATGCAAGTCGTCGTGCCGATCAACTGGTGCGTGGCCGTGATCACCCACCAACCAGATATCGAGTTTGTCGGCCCATCCGCCCCGTTCGGCAATTGCGCGTGCTGCCGCAATTGAGTCGTTCATGTCCTGAATGGCGCGTCGCACACCAGCCGATTCGCCGCCTTCCTTGTGCGCGCGTTTGTCGGCACTCGTGACGGCCAGTGTGGCAAACTGCGGGCGATTGCGTTCGAACTCTCGCAGAAACTGTTGCAACGAGACCCGTTCGGCGGCCTGCCACCCGTCGAGATCTCCACGGAAATGCGGACGCGCAATACGTGCCATGAACGGCAGTGAACGTCCGAAGTTTATCCGAGAACCGCGCCCCAACATGCTCATGGTTGCGAGCGAAGGCTCGGCCAATTCAAACAGTGTGGGCGTTTTTTTGTCGAGGTCCCAATCCAGACACCAGATGTCAATGCCGGCGTAGCTCCGCGCGTAGGCGGGCCACAGTCCAACTTTACGCGCGCGGTCAAACCAGCGGAGCCCGGGCACACCAACATCCGCTGGAAATCGTCCCGTCAGGAACGGCACATATCCCGGCCCAGTGACCGACGGAAAACATGTTGCCACCTGATGCATTGCACCGCGATTGCACATATCGGCGATGGCGGGCACCTTGCCGCGCGCGATTTCGTCTGACAAAACGTCGTGGCGCACACCATCGGCGACAATCAGCAGCAGCGTGCGATCAAAAGCACGCCGAGTTGTCTGTGTGTTCAAGATTCTTCTGTCACGTCGCGATGGTCCGTTTCCGGGAGTACTGCAAGTGCACGTACACTTGCGTAGACTACTGGCTGCAGGGAAAACCCTTCATCTGTCCTGATATCATGGCCAACAAGCCAAAGCCGGCATCGAAGAAAGCGTCCTCGCGCAAGGCGAAGCCGAGTACTCGGAAGGGAACCGACGCGACCGCAGAGAAACCTCCGCGCACGGTTTTGGCAACAGCCGAACGCGCGGTTGCGCGTCAGGCACGCACGCCAACTGGCAAAAAGGCATCGCCAACGACGCGCGCCGTCGCTGAGCACAAGGCGCTGGCGGGTGTTCGCGAGCGTACCGAGGCGGGGCACCGAATGGCTGGGCGTGAGCCGGAAAATACAGGGCTGGTTTCGAAGGGCGCGGTGCTCGTGCGGAAGAAACGGGCGCTCAACACCATCGATCAGGATATCCGCGACCTTCCAACACTGACGGAAGACGAAAAACTGCTGCAGACCCAGCCAAGCTCGGCCGCGTTTACGCGCTCTGATCCGTGGCGCGTTATGCGCATTACCAGCGAGTTCGTGGAAGGGTTCGATGCACTCGCCGAGATCACGAAGGGTGTGACAATTTTTGGTTCCGCGCGCACCGGTCCGGACGATCCGCAATACAAGGCAGCCGTCGAAGTCGCGCGAATATTGGGTGCGGCCGGATTCTCCATCATAACCGGTGCGGGGCCGGGCATTATGGAAGCCGCCAACAAAGGCGCCAAAGAAGGAGGCGGCCACTCAGTGGGTTGCAACATCGAATTGCCGTTCGAGCAGGGCGCCAATCCCTACGTCGACACGCTCGTGAACTTCCGATATTTCTTTGTGCGCAAAACGATGTTCATCAAGTACTCCAATGCATTCATCATTTTCCCTGGTGGATTTGGCACGCTTGATGAACTGTTTGAAGCATTGACGCTTATTCAGACGGGAAAAATCTACCAGTTTCCTTTGGTGTTATTTGGCCGGCACTATTGGGCGGGGTTGCTGCGGTGGATACAGTCGCGGTTGGTGGGCGAAGGTAAAATTGCCGCGGCCGACCTCGACTTGTTGCTGTTGACCGACGATCCGATGGAAGCCGCGCAGGCCGTTATTGACGCGCACGCGGCGCAGACGGCGACGCGCTAACGCTCGGACTTCCATTTGCAGTGGCGCTGCGACTACTGTCATTCGGTCGTGTTTTTCGAATGGCAGTGACCAGATTGACCGGCGAATAATCACCCGCGGAAATGAAGTGCGTGCGTCCAAGCGGACCAAGCAATTCGCGCTGAATGTGCCGATCGCTTTGTCCGTCATCGATGCGCTGCTCAATGACACCAATCGTTTCCTCCATCCAGTCCACTTTCGATTGCAGCATGGTAACCCCGTTCTCGATGTGGCCGCGATGTGCGCAAAATACTCGGGCCGGGTTGCGCACAAGAACACTGCGCAATGACCGCACGTGCTCGCGCGGATTCTCGTAAGAATGTGCAACGCGCACGTGGACACCAAGAAACAGATCGCCCGTAAAACACGTTCCGGTGTGTTCATCCCACACCACCTGGTGATTGCTGCAGTGGCCGGGCGTGGGAATCAGCGAGAGGCGATCGTCCTCAAACGGCGTGAGGGTGCTTTTCAATCGGCGCATCGCCTTCCAGGTAAAATGTCGGTAAAGACCAATCCGCCCCGGCTTTCTCACCCGCGCCAACGTTTCAGTATCCGTGGCAATTGGCACGCCTCGTTCGGCCAACAGCTGAACATTGCCGGCGTGGTCCTCGTGATGATGGGTGAGAAACGCGCCGTACGGGCGAAACCTGTCGACCGCGTATCGCATCTCCGGCGCGACGCCTGGAAAACCGGTATCGATCATCACGTTTCGCACCACAAAAACGTGGACCCCATACCCAGCCCAGGCGCTCCTCGGCCAGGACAGCCACAGGGCGGTGACATCGCCGAAACGCGTCTCCTCGATCATCCCTCAAACTAGCCGATGACCCCAATGGGGTTGAACCTTGTTGCCCGATGGATCTATTATCCGAGCGTGTGGCGCCCGGTCGAAAACGGCCGGGCGCCATTTTTTCCCCGATACGCCCGATGTCTGACGTGCAGACGCTGCCGGGTGATCGTTTCTTCCAGCAAGACCGCAGACATGTTTGAGGAACTGATCAAAAAGATGGCGCGCGAAGTCGAGAAGCTCACTCATGAGCTTCACGTTGTGTTGCCAAACGAAATCCGAAAGGCCGTGGAGTTGGGCGACCTCAAGGAAAACAGCGAATACAAATCAGCCCTGGAACGTCAGGCGTTTGTACAAGCGCGTCTTGGCCAGTTAACGCAGCGCGTGACCAAACTTGCCAACATTGACGTTTCGCAGATCCCCGCCGACAAAGTGGGACTGGGTTCGCTCGTGGTGGTGGAGGAAGAAGGAACGAAAGTAAGGGAGACGTACAAACTCGTCTTCGGTGACGGTGGGGAATTTATTGATGGTCAAGTGACGATGAGTTCGCCGATCGGACGCGCCCTTCAAGGGAAAGCGGCGGGCGATCTCACCTTGCTCAAGCTGCCCACCAAGGTACGCAAACTGAAAATCATCAGTGTGCGAACGGTGCACGAAATGTCCGAAGACGAAGTGGGTGCCTAACGGCAATTCGCGTGTGCGCCGCACGCTTCTGCGCGCCGCGCGCCGCACTACGACGGGTCGATACTGAACAGTCGTGTCATTTCGGCGTTGTAGTCCACCAATGCGCGTTCCTGCTGCTCGAGGCTCCACCCCAATAGCGCCGCCATCAGCGGCGTTATTCTTTTGGCCACACCGCGGCCATTGTCGCGCGTTTCGAACGCAATGTGTGTGCGGCGCACGAGCACATCCGATAGCGTACACGCCATTTCGCGTTCAACGGCGTGCGCCACTTCCGCGAGGCAATAGGGAAGGTCCTGTACCAAACGTTTCGACAGCGAGTGATCACGTTGCGCGTAACTCCACACATTGCGCCAACGGCTGCCGTATGCCAGCGCCAATCGTTCAGCAACGGCCGCGTCCCCGGTCGCCGCGTGCGCGTCGTTGATTGTGCCGTGGCGCGATTCGATATCTCCGCCCGGAAGCGGTGTCGTTCGGCTCGCGACCGCCGCTTCTTGCAGCGCGCCTTTGGTTGAACCGTTTCGCAACTCCTTGGCCGCGTGCTCCAACACATCGACCGACATTGCGCGATACGTCGTGAGTTTTCCGCCAGTGACACTCACCAATCCATCAGCGCGATGTTGAATTGCATGTTCCCGCGACGCGGCGTTGGCACCGCCGGAACCCGCACGTTTGGCCGCGAGTGGGCGAATACCCGCCCACGCCGAAATGACATCATCGTGGGTCAGCTGCGCGTACGGAAATAGTTGATTGACGCTGTGCAGCAAGTACGTCACATCCGGTTCGCTGGCACGAATATTATCCGCATCACTCCTCGCCGGACGCTCGGTCGTTCCAACAATGGCGTGTACGCCCGCGGGCAACACAAACATCACGCGACCATCAACGGGCGACACCAGCGTGATTGCGTCACGATTGCCCAACCGTTGTCGCGGAACGGCAATGTGAGTGCCAGCCGATCCCAGTAAATTGCTCTCAACCGGCGCGCCGGTCAGTGCCGCGGTCGCATCACTCCATGGACCGGTTGCGTTGATCACAACGCGCGCGGTAATGGAGAATCCAGTACGCGTCAATCGATCTTCGGCCAGCGCACCGGACAGTCGACCTTCACGCGAGATGCCTTCACGCACGCCACCGACCACTCCAACGTGATTCACTACCACGGCTCCCGTTTCGCGCGCGGCAATTGCGTTCGCTAACGTGATGCGCGAATCGTCAGTCGCGGCGTCCCAGTAGCGGGCACCACCAGTCAGCCCATCGCGCGTCAGCGCCGGCTCGGCCGCTGATACGCCGCTTTTACTCAACGATTGGTGGCGCTGCACATTGCGGAACAGAGCCAGTGCGTCATACAGCAACAACCCCGCCCGCAGTTTCCATCGAGGGACACGCGCGCCTCGATACACCGGCCACGTAAACGCGAGTGGTCTGACGAGGTGCGGCGCCAGCTGCATTAACAAGCGACGCTCGCGGCTGGACTCAAACACGAGGCCCAAATGCCCGTGTTCGAGATACCGCACTCCGCCGTGTATCAGGCGCGAGGAACGGCTTGAGGTGCCACTGGCAAAATCGTCGCGTTCGACCAACGCCGTGCGAAAGCCGGCGAGCGCGGCCTCGCGGGCAACCCCGGCGCCTACGATCCCGCCGCCAATGATCAGAAAATCAAACGCGTCGTGCGCCAACGTCGCCAAAACGGCCTCTCGGCCAGCAACCGCCACCAGGCCATTTGCTGCCAGCCGTTCGGCGGTGCTTCCGGGGAGGATTTCGTGGGCGTCGGGCATTCGGGAAGGTGACGCGATGTCACGGCCTCCTGCAATACGGGATTTTCTTCTCTTCTGCAGTTGGGGAGCGCGGCAGCCTAAATTTCGGGATGCCCCCCTTTGGGATCCCCTCGTACGGAAACGTCTCATCCACTCGACGCCGAGTCGCGATCGTTGCCGGCGTGCGCACGCCATTTGCTCGCGCGGGGACCTCACTCAAAGACTACACCGCCATCGAACTTGGTCGCCTGGCCGTCGCTGAATTGATGCAGCGAACCGGTCTGGTTGGACGCGAAGTCGAAATTTTTGTCTTTGGGACAGTTGTGCAGTCGGTGATTGCGCCTAACATCGCGCGCGAAGTGTCGCTGCTGCCGCATTTTCCGAAGAACCTGCAATCGTACACCGTGGGTCGCGCGTGTGCGTCGGCCAATCAGGCAATTACTGACGCAGCCGATCAAATCGTTTTGGGACATGCGGATGTCGCGATTGCGGGCGGTGCTGAATCGTTGACCCAGGTTCCAATTCTGCATTCGCGCGGCATGAGCGATATCCTCGTTGCCGCATCCAAAGCAAAATCGTTGCCCGCGCGTTTGCAGACGCTCGCGCGTATTCGGCCGCGTGATCTCATTCCGATCACTCCAGCAATCGCTGAGCCGAGCACGGGTGAGTCGATGGGGCAGTCCGCAGACAAAATGGCGAAACTGAATGGGATCTCGCGCGACGATCAGGACCGATTCGCGCTGCGCTCGCATCAGATGTCGGCGAAAGGCACCGACGACGGTCGATTGACGGCCGAGATTGTGCCGGTGCCCGTGCCGCCAAAGTTCGAGTCGATGATGACGAGCGACAACGGCATTCGCCGCGATGCGACGCTCGAATTAATGGGGCAGCTCAAACCGGCATTCGACAAGTTGTACGGTACTGTCACCGCTGGCAATGCGTCACCGCTCACTGACGGTGGTGCAGCGGTGCTGCTGATGTCGGAAGAACGCGCGAAGGTGCTGGGGTACGAACCAATCGCGTTCATTCGGTCATATGCGTACGCGGCGATTGATCCAGGTGAACAGCTCTTGCAGGCACCGGTGTTTGCTGCGCCCGTTGCGTTACAGCGCGCAGGGCTGACGCTAAAAGACATGGATCTTGTCGACATGCACGAGGCATTTGCCGCGCAGGTGTTGAGCAATATTCAAGGATTTGCGTCGCAGTATTGGGCCGAGCGTGCAGGATTCGCGACGCCGGTTGGAGAAATTGATCCAGAACGTCTGAACGTGATGGGTGGATCGATTTCAATTGGACATCCGTTCGGAGCGACGGGCGCACGTATCGTCACAACGGTTGCGAATGAGTTGAAGCGGCGCGGCGGTCAATTTGCGCTGCTCAC
The DNA here is from genome assembly GCA_040004335.1 of Gemmatimonas sp. Lineage (GTDB taxonomy): Bacteria > Gemmatimonadota > Gemmatimonadetes > Gemmatimonadales > Gemmatimonadaceae > Gemmatimonas. The sequence goes on along the minus strand of JBDUBA010000316.1, from coordinate 11,192 downwards.
GGTTTGCGCGGCAGGTGGAATGGGACACGCGATGGTGCTGGAACGCGTATGACCGCCAACGAAAAGCCGGGCGTGTTTGTTGCCGACATCGAGTTGATGGACGACTGCCGAAGCGCGGGCATAAGGTTGGACGTCGAAGGCAACATCGCCGTTGTGACGTTCGATGCGCCCAATGCACCCGTCAACGTGTTAAGCAGCGCAGTCGGTGCGGCGTTTTCGGGACTGTTCGACATGATCGAGCGCAACCCGATGTACGTGGGTGCCATTCTGCTCAGTGGCAAACCTGACACCTGGATTGCTGGAGCTGACATCGAGGAGCTCGCGGCGCTCAAAACCCCGCTGCAAGGTGAAGAGTTGTCACGCACGGCTCACGGGGTGATGAGCCGGATCGAAGGGATGAAGAAACCGGTGGTGGCGGCCATTCACGGTGCGTGCCTTGGCGGCGGATTGGAAACAGCGCTTGCATGTCGGCATCGCATTGTGACCGATCATTCGAAGAGCGTTCTCGCGTTTCCGGAAGTGCAGTTGGGATTGTTGCCGGGGGCAGGCGGAACACAGCGCTTGCCGCGCACCGTTGGACTGCAGGCCGCGCTGGACATGATGCTTACCGGCAAGAACATTCGCGCAAAGAAAGCGCTGCAAATGGGCCTCGTGCACGAACTGGTGCACCCCGCCATTCTCAAATCGATTGCGATTGATCGCGCACGGAAACTTGCGCGTGGCGAAAAGTTACCGATCAAGGAACGCGAACACGGCGCGACCAACATCTTGCTCGAAGACAATCCAATTGGACGGGCTGTTGTGTTTCGCCAGGCGCGTGAATCGGTGCTCAAGAAAACGAAGGGACACTTTCCAGCGCCGCTCGCAATTATCGACGCCGTGCACAAGGGATACTCAGACGGTCTAACCGCCGGATACGCCGAGGAAGCGCGTCGCTTTGGTGACCTGGCCGTTAGTAATGTCTCGCGTCAGCTGGTGTACCTGTTCTTCGCGACAACGGCACTCAAGCGCGATACCGGGTTGCCCGCCGGTGTTCACGCCACCGCGCGCACCGTGAACAAACTCGGCATCCTCGGCGCTGGCTTCATGGGGTCGGGAATAGCGTCAGTCGCGGTGCAGCAAGGGACGATGGTGCGCTTGAAAGATGCCTCGTACGATCGGGTCGCGAAGGGATACGCGGCTGTTCGCGAGATCGTGCGCGAGCGTTTGCGCAAACGTCAGCTCACGCGCACCCAAAGCGATGACATGTTGTCGTTGCTGGGTACGACGGTCGACTACAGCGGATTTGCCAATGCGGATCTCGTCATTGAGGCCGTGTTCGAAGACCTGACAGTGAAACACACCGTCCTGCAGGAAATCGAAACCGCGGCACCGCACGCAATTTTTGGAACGAATACGAGCACAATTCCAATTGCGGAGATTGCGTCGGTCGCAACCCATCCCGAACGCGTCATCGGCATGCACTTTTTCTCGCCAGTGAACAAGATGCCGCTGCTGGAAGTGATCGTCACCCCGGCAACGAGCGCCGAGACGACCGTGACGGCGGTGGAGTATGGGCGGAAGCTTGGGAAAACCGTGATTGTCGTTCGCGACGGACCTGGCTTTTATGTGAATCGCATTCTGGCACCGTACATCAACGAGTGCGGCAAACTGCTCGACGACGGCGCAAGCATTGAGTCGGTTGACGCTGCAATGACGGCGTTTGGATTCCCCGTCGGAGGTCTCACGCTTCTGGATGAAGTGGGACTCGACATTGCAGGAAAATCGGGCGCCATCTTGTCGCACGCGTTTGGTGATCGCATGGCGCCGTCAATCACGCTGCAACGTGTCATTGAGAGCGGGCGGATGGGGCGGAAAGCCGGCAAAGGATTTTATAGCTACGACGCCGACGGAAAACGCACGCATGCCGATGCTGCGGTGTACGCATTGTCGCCGGCTGGTGCGAGCCGCAAGGAATTTGATCGGCATACAATGCAGAACCGCGCGGTGTTGCCTCTGTTGAACGAAGCCGTGCGTTGCCTGGAAGATGGTATCATCGCGTCGGCCAGAGATGGCGACATTGGTGCCGTGTTTGGCATCGGCTTCCCCCCGTTTCTTGGTGGCCCATTTCGTTATCTCGATACACTCGGACTCCCCGAAGTAGTGCGCACACTCGAAGATCTCAATCGCCAGTTTCCCGCACGTTTCGAACCGGCGCGCCTGTTACGCGAGATGGCAGCGCGCGGTGCACAGTTTCACTCCGGAGCAAAACCGGCGTGAACAACTTTCCCCCCACTTCACGCGCGACTTTGTCATGACTGCTCCCGAAAACACTCGCACCGCGCCGCTCAACACGCGTTTGGCCGAGCTGGTGAACTATGCAACCGACACGCGGCAACAGCTGGAGGCCTTCGTGCAAAGTGTGCCGGCGTCCATGCAAACTCAGCGCGCCGAGCCCGACGGTTGGTCAGTTGCCGAGAACATCGAACATCTCTGCATGATCGAAGACAGCGTTGGCCGGTTGATCACATCAATGGCCAAACAGCTGCGCGCTGACAATGCACAAGAAACCGACACCAGTTCAATGCTGAACGCGCTCGACCAATTTGGATTGCCAGCCACGAAGGCAAAACTGATTGCGCCGTCCGCGTATCGTCCAACGGGCACGCTTTCAACCGCCGAAGCATTGGAAAAACTTCGTGACATTCGTGCACGCGTGCTGGAGGCAGTGCAAAAGGCCAACGGACTTGATTTGACGAAGGCGTCGTTTCCGCATCCGTTTTTTGGTCCGATGGATGGGTATCAATGGCTGCTGATGATTGGGCAACACGAGATGCGCCATTTGAACCAGATGAAAAGTTCCGTGCAGAAACTAACGAACGCGCCAACTGCGTCCGCATCAGCCGCTTCCCAGGGATCTCACTAATTACATGCTACGAACTTCGTTGCTGTACCTATCGCGCCAGCATAGCATCTTCAAATTCATTCGGAAGAACGGCTTCGCACGCAAGATGGCCTCGCGGTTTGTCGCGGGCGAAACGATCGACTCAGCGCTGGATGCGGTCGTGGCTCTGAATGCCAAAGGCATCAAGGCGTCACTCGATCTGTTGGGTGAAAGCACATCCACCGAGGCAGAGGCGCGCGAAACCGGTCGTCAATACCTGCAAATCCTGGATAAAATTCACGAACGCAAATTGGACGCCAACGTGTCGGTGAAACTCACCGCCCTGGGCCAGGATGTTTCGGACAAACTCGGCATGGAAGTCATTCGCTCCGTGCTCGAACGTGCCAAGAAATACGACACATTCGTGAGACTCGATATGGAGTCGAGCGCGTACACCGATCGCACGCTCGATCCGTTCGAACATGAGTTGTATCCCGATTTTCCGGAAAACGTTGGCATTGTATTACAGAGCTCGCTCCGTCGTACGCTGAAAGACGTCGAACGCGCCAATCGCTTGCACTGTCGCGTGCGCATTTGCAAAGGCGCGTATCTCGAAAAACCGGACGTGGCGTTTCCGGTTAAAGCTGACGTGGACCAGAACTTCGTCGCGGCGATGAAGCAGCTGATTGAATTCGGAAAGTATCCGGGACTCGCGACGCACGACGAAGTGATCATCAACGAAGCGAAGCGGTGGGTGAAGGAAAAAGGAATTCCCAACGATCGGTTCGAATTTCAGATGTTGTACGGCGTACGGCGCGATCTGCAGGAAAGACTCGTGCAGGACGGGTATCGCATGCGCGTGTACGTTCCATTCGGCACGCAGTGGTACCCGTACCTCATGCGCCGCCTGGCCGAACGTCCGGCCAACATGGCGTTCATGGCGGGCAACATTGTGAAGGAAGCTTTCACGAGGAAACGCTGAACAAACACGGCGAAGGACACAAAGGCCATCACCTTCCCGCCGATCATTCGGCGGGTGATGAACGCACGCTTGGCGGATACATGGCAGTACACGCACGCCCCGCCGCATTCGAAGGCGTTGACGGATTTTCGTATTCGGCAGATATTCTGACCGATGAAACCGGCGACCCCTCGGCGCCGTGGGGCGCGTATCTGTTGTTCATTCGCTGGGGATATGGGGAACCCGAAGTGCAGGGACATCTGGAGAGTGATTTCATGCTGCGCGGCACAAGCGAAGCGGTGGTTCGTCAACAGCTCGGCAACATGTTGTTGCAAACCGTCAAGGCAACACTTGATGGCCTTATTCGCGCGCGCAACTGAGTAACACTTGACTTTGACAACACGGATGTTCGCGTGAGCAGCGCCGACCTGAACGCACAAGGCGCAAGCAGCACTGAAGGTGTGGTGATGAGTGGAACCGGTGGTGCGTATCAGGTGCTGATCGCCGGTGGCGAAACCGTTGAGTCGTCGCTGCGGGGTCGGCTCAAGAAAGACGCACCCAAACAATCAGGACGCAGCGACGGCGCGGGCGAAGATCGTCCACTCAAACTGGCCGTCGGCGATCGCGTAACGCTCGAACGCGATGACGCGGAAAAGGGTTGGTCTATCTCGCTGATTCATCCGCGCACCGGAAAACTTGCGCGTCGTGCACCAGGCGGAGCGCGTGGCGAACGCGTCATTGTTGCGAACGTCGACCAGGTCATTGTCGTGTTTGCGGCGGCGAATCCCGAACCACATCCGAAAATGCTGGATCGTTTTCTGGTGATCGCCGAGGCGAACGATTTGAAGGCGCGTATTGTCATCAACAAGATGGATCTCGCGAACGAAGCCGACATTCGCGAAAAGTTTGGCGACTACGAACGCGCGGGGTATCCGCTGCACTTGACCAGCGTGAAGCAGGCAACCGGGCTCGAGACATTGCGCGATACAATTCGTGGACAGGTTTCGGCATTGACCGGTCCATCCGGCGTTGGCAAGTCATCGTTGATGAACGCGCTCTTTCCGGGACTCAACCTTCGCACCGCTGAAATCAGCGAAAGCGTGAACAAAGGCCGTCACACCACGGTTGGTGCATTTTTGTATCCACTGCCCGGAGACGAAGGATTTGTGGCGGACACTCCCGGACTTCGAGAAGTGGGATTGTGGGGGCTCAGTGTTTCCGACGTCGATCACTGCTTTCCCGAATACCGTTCGTTGCTTGGGCAATGCCGCTTTGCCGATTGCACACACCTGGTCGAGCCGGGATGCGCGATTATTGCTGCAGTAAACGCGGGCACTGTCAGCCGCTCCCGGTACGAGAGCTTTTCCAAGCTGCGTGGAGAGTTGGCGCAGGCGGAGGATTCTGGTTGGTAACCCGAGCCTGAGCGCTGGCGCAATCCGGCCCCCCATGACCGGCGTAGTTCAAGTGAGCCCATGAGATCCTTCATCTATCCTCCGCCCACGTCCCGGTCCGTTTTGACCGGTTTTGCCCTGTCCTCCACGGACGGCACACAGTACGTTGGCTGGAGTAGTGAACGGCAACCATCATCGCATCGCCGATTCAGTTTTGGACTCTACACTCCCTCCGTGAACGCTCCAGGCTTGCCCGCACACGAAGATCAAAGAATTGTGTCAGCCATGGCGCGCGGCGATCAGCGCGCGGCGGCTCAATTGTACGACAAGTACAGCGCTTCGATGTTTGCGCTGGCTGTGCGTATTGTGGGTGAAGGTGCCGACGCGGAAGATGTTGTGCTGGATGCCTTCACACAGGCCTGGAACAAGGCCGCGACCTATGAGGGTGATCGCGGTTCTGTGCTGGGATGGCTGACCACGATGACGCGAACGCGCGCGCTTGACTGTGTGCGCAGTCGTGGGCGCCGAGCAAAAGCCGTTGACACGGCCAGCCGCTCGATGGGTGATGATCCCGTTGGCGTGGCCGGCGCTGGGGTGAGTGCGTCCGACGTTGTCGAACTCGGAGAACGCGCTGACGCGGTCAACAGCGCCATGTCGGTGTTGTCCGGGCAGCAACGCAATGCAATCGAGCTCGCTTTTTTTGAAGGCCTCACGCACACCGAAATTGCAGAGCGGCTGGGCGAGCCATTGGGCACCATCAAAACACGAATCCGACTGGGGATGCAGAAGTTACGGGACGTGTTGCGCGATGTGCCGCAGGAGATGGTGTCATGAGTGAATTCTCGATGACGGAGCTGCGTGATATGGCGCCGGCGTACGTGTTGGGTTCACTCAATGCCGACGAACAGACGGCGTTTGAACGCGCACTCGCAACTTCGGAAGAACTTGCGCAGGAAGTACGCGCCTATCGCGCGGTTGTCACGCGCATCGGCAGTCTGGATGCAGTTGCTCCGCCGCCAAATATTCGCGCGCGTTTCCTTGATCGCATCGCGACACAGCAGTCAGCGGCGTTGCCCACGCTCCCGGCCGCTCCACCAGTTGCCGATCCGAGGCCGTTTACGGTCAGTACGGGAAACGTTGCGGCACCACGTACAACTTCCAACAAATCTGCGGAACAGCGCTGGTGGTTGATTGGGATCATGGGCGTCGGACTTGCCGCTTCGCTGCTGTTCGCCGTGCAGCGCAATTCGGAGGTGACCACCCTCACCACGTCGCTGGCTCAGCGCGATTCGGTGCTGGCCCAGCGCGATTCAATTCTGGGCGCGCGAGATCTCAAGCTGGCACAGCGTGACAGTGCGCTGAATACCGTGCTCGAGGCCGAGCGCAACCTGGTGATGGTGAGCCTGGTGAGTGCGCCAACGAATGCCGCGGGTATCCAGTTCTTTTGGAATGTGAAGCAGGGCACCGCGATGATTCACGCTTTCCATCTCAAGCCTGCAGCGCCCGGGCGCACGTATCAATTGTGGTTGATCAAGGACGGCAAACCTGTGCCCTCTCGTGTGTTCAACGCCGATCCCGACGAACGCGGATTGGTGTGGGGAATTCAGATGCCGGCCGACACCAAAGGTGTCACGGCCGTTGCAATTACGGACGAACCGGCCGGTGGTTCGCCTCAACCCACCACCACGCCGTTTATGGTAGGCGCGTTGCCGAAAGCTGCTGCGCAGTAGCATCGACGATGGTGATGCAAGAACGTCATCGGAGAAATCCGGTGGCGTTTTCTGTTTTTGCGGTTTTCGATTGAGTTTCGGTGCGTCAGCACACAACCGCCACTGGCTCACACGGGCGGTACGGAGCGGACGGGGTTCACCGATTTACTGGAACGGCAGCAGCGTTGACGCGGAGTAGTCGCCGCTCAACAGCGGATCGCCGGACCACTGGGCGTAGGTGGTACCACCACGAACGGCACCGGCAACGCATTCGCCGCATGCGCCGCCTCCTGAAGTTGGCGCACCGCCGCGGCAGGCAACACGAACTTGTCGATTCCCACGCGAAGGTCCACGGGAAGTTGGCGCGCATCCTTCCCCGTAAATTTTTCATAAATCACAAGCGCCGCGAGATACGTCCCGAATTGCGACGGATGATACCCATCCCCGCTATACAACGGCTGTTCCGGATTGACCTTCCAAGCCTCCAACCACGCATCACCTACCGGCAGCAACATTCCGTTCACCGTTTGTGCGGCCAATGCAAACGAATCGTGAACGTTCGGAAACACTTGCTGCCGGTCCGCACTTGGCCACGTCATCATCAATGCAGGGACGCCGCCACCTCTTCGGATGTACGGATCCATCAACTGTGCCGCCAACACCAGCGTATCCCGACACACCGCGACTGACGTGGTCCCCTGCTGCAATACAACAAAATCCCATGTGCCGCGACCTATGACGGACATCGCGTTCGCGTCAGACAAATAGTCGATGAGCGCCACATTCGGATACGCCAGCGTTGTGACTCCAACGTCGTATCCACCGGCAATGGCGAGATCCTGAAATACACCCGGGAGGTCGTTCGTGTACGTCAGGCTGTTCCCAACAAAGAGCACGTGTTTGGCGTGCGCGTCGAACGGTTCCACCAACCCGGTCGAGGTCGGTCCAGCGAGACACGCAACGGAGACCACGGACAGGACGAGGCAAACGCTCGACGCCCAGTTCCGACGAAGCGCTGCTGCATAGTTTGATAGTCGCATGCCGAGAGGTTACGCTCAAAGGGCAATCGCCGCGTGCGCGGAAACGCGAGAAGTTGGATCGCGGGGCGAACCGTGCGCGAACAGTGACCAGTGCCTCGCCCTTCAAAAAATCAGCTTTCACTTTCCGGGTTACCCGATGCGCGTCACTGACAACTCAAATCGACGGCTACTGCTCCTCTCCAATTCGCGTGATGACGCGGGACGCTTTCTGCAGCACACTGGTGCCGACCTTGCTTCACACGTCGCGGGCATTCGCAAAATCACGTTCGTTCCGTATGCGGCCGTCACGATTTCCTGGGATGCGTACACCCATCTCGTACGAGAGACCGTGAACGCGTTCGGATTTGAACTGGAATCCGTGCATGAAACGAATGATCCGCGCGCCATGATTGAAAATGCCGAAGCGATTGCGGTGGGGGGTGGCAACACGTTTCATTTGTTGGCGCATGTGCAGCGGGCGGGCCTTCTGTCGCTCATTCGTGCCCGCACCATGATCGGTGTGCCGTACATCGGGTGGAGTGCGGGTTCGGTGATTGCGGCTCCTACAATGCAGACCACCAATGACATGCCCATCACGCAACCGGATTCGTTTGTTTCACTCGGTTTGATTGGGTTTCAGATCAACGCACATTTTACCGATACTCACCCCCCTGGATTTCAGGGAGAAACTCGGCGTCAGCGACTGGGCGAATACGTGGCGGCCAATCCCACGGCCACGGTGATTGGTTTACCCGAAGGCACGTGGCTTCGGGTGAATGGGTCATCCATTGTGCTGCGCGGTCGACACGCGGCCCCCGTTTTTCAATTTGGAACACCCGATGTCATCGTGGATTGCGATGTCGAGATTGGCGACCGACTGGAACGCTGAAAGCGTTGACGGGACCAGTGGATGCATGTTTCGTTGGCAACCGCGTTCGAAAGTGCGTGTGCTGCGTGACGGTGTAAAAAACTGGCGAAGTAAGGCGCGTCTTAATTTCGGAGCGGCGGCATTGGGGTGGGAATTCCTATCAGGGCCAACGGCACTTTGCGCCACCCGGCCCACTCTTTCGGTATCGCGCTGTTCGCAGTTCGAATCAGCAATTGAGCGGATAAGCCACCATCCAACATCAAGGCACGTGCCGCACCGAGCGCCCGCATGATTTCAACCATCTCAAGCGATGTCGGACCAATCGGCAACCGTTGCGCTGGCTCTCCAAGACCATCAAAGCGCGTCATCGCGAGAATCAGTTCGCCGGAAATTCGCGTACCGACCACGAGGCGCGTGTCGCGATGTGTGCGATCCACATCCTTGCTGTCCGCGCACAATGCGGCAGGAATGCGTCCGAGGCTGCCGACCAGCGTGGGATACGATTGGACCGCTTCACGCACCGCCAGCGACCACCGATGAGCCAGGATTTCGTTTGCATCAATGACTGACCACCGGCCGGCCGTATCAACGATCAATGCGCCAGCCAAGACACCGGTGCCCGGTTTCTGCTGTTCGTTTCCGCGGTGAACGACCCATCCCCAGGGACCATCATCCGTAAACTGTCCGGCGTTGAGCGCAAATCGTGCGTTCGCCGGTGCATTCGCAATTGACCAGGCGCCGACTTGGTCACCATCGCGCTTGATATCGAGTGAAAGTTGCGTGCGACGCGATGTAACAACAGCAACGATCACGACAATGGGAAGTTTCTGACTTCCCAGCCGAACGCGCCACTCGCCCCACTTGATGGAGCCGTCGTCAGATTTCCACAACACGTTTGCGACAACCGGCGCCGCGGGTTTTGTGCAACTGTAGTCGCTGATGATTGGTCGCGCGTCGATCGCCGAAGTTGATTTCGTCGATTCACCCGTTTGCGCACGCGCCGTGTGCGTCACAAAAACAGAAGCCGCAATCACGAGCGTGACCGCGGCAACGGTTAGTGACCGACGATGCACAACTGGCATGAATGAAAGGCTAACCGCAAAAGAGCGATTACCAGGCCTTGATGTCGCCCCAGCCCGACCACGTTGCGGGAGATTCCTTGAAGATCGGAGCCCACTTCTTGAGCTTCGCACCTTGCGCTGACAGGACTGCCTGTTCGTCAGCGGTAAACACGCTGTATTTGTTGTTGTCGGCGGGTGCGTTATTCGTTTGCTGCAACGCCCACAGCGCGGCGCGTTCGCGAACCATACCGAATTGTTGTGTGGTCATGCCGGCGCGTGCCGACGGCGACACCGTGACTTCGTTTGCGATGTTGTTGGACTGCGAGCCGTTGGCGCTTGCCATCTTTGCCGCGTTATCGTCAACGATGGCGAGCGGCATGTAGACTGGGCCGCCGCACTTTGTTTCGAGGCCATACATAATCAGCGTCGGACGCAGCGACATGATTTGCATCGTGTCGTTTAGCGCCACAACTTCGCGATACTTGTTGGCCCGCTGGGCGGCCAGCATGCGCTGCGACAGTGCACCGGTTTTCTGCGATTCCGCCGCGGCTTTCTGCATCCCGTCCACCGACGGCGCCTTGCCAGCCAGGGTCTGCATCTGTGTTTCGATGCACTTCTCGTAGGCTTTGTGTTTGGTGTTGTAGTCCGTCACTACTGCTTTGGCCGCGGCGTCCTTGGCGGCCTTTTCCATGCTGGCGTCCATTACCGTCATGACTGCGGCCAGTCGATCGGCGGTGATCACGAAATTTGCAGACGCCGGCGCCGGAGTTTCTGATTTCGTGCCCGCCTTTTCTTTGGCGGCGTCGGTGGCGGCCTTCTTGAGTTTTCCGAGCTGCGCGGATGCCAAGTTTGGCAGAAGCGCCACCGTCGCGGCGAACGTGGTAAAGGCCAGGGTGCGGATAAAACGAGCGCGGGTCGACATGGGTGCGTTCCGGTTGGGATTCGCCTGCAATATGGGGTCTCCGGGCAATCCTGCGTAGATCATTTGCTCTATTCGCGCGCAATGATTTGCCACTGGGGTCAGAGGAGGCAATGATTTGCCACTGGGGTCAGAGGAGGCAATCTGACCGCAATATTTTGGTACCGGGGTCAGAGTGGGCATTCTGACCGCAATGTTTTGGTAGTGGTGTCAGAGCGGACAGTATTTCCGCATTCTTTTGATGTCTACCAATTCCGCATTTTTTTGATGTCTAGCTCTGACCCCAGTACCAATTTCCAATTCTGCATTTTTTTGATGTCTGACTCTGACCCCAGTACCAATTTAACTCTGACCCCAGTACCAATTTGCTCTGACCCCAGTACCAATTTGACCCCCGCACC
>JBDUBA010000077.1:0-5616 GCA_040004335.1 Gemmatimonas sp. | reverse complement strand
CTCGGTGACGTTCTCACACGTCGCGCAGTTACTGCAAGAATTGAATCGGCCCTCGAGTACTCCGGCTGTGCGTTTACGACGATCACCCGGAAACAGTCGTCCTCAACTCCGTGAACTGGCATGCGTTCTCCGCTCGCAGCGCTCCTGCTTGGTACGGCCCTGCTCGCCGGTGGCGCCCAACCTCCCGAACTGCCGCCGACCAGCGCCAATCCCAACGTCGAGCGTGCGGGTGTTTTGCGCGAGGGCGTGCTCACGGTCGCACTCGAAGCGAAACAGAGTTTGTGGCGTCCAGATGGCAGTAACCGTCCCGGCATTGCAATCGAAGCGTTTGCCGAAGAAGGAAAATCGCCGCTCATCCCGGGCCCGCTCGTGCGCGTTGCGCAAGGCACTGAGATTCGCGTGTCAGTACGTAACTCGCTTGCAACGCCACTGACATTTTTTCTCCCCACCGCACTGCGCGGTGTTGGGAGTGGAACCGCCGCCGATTCAATCGTCGTCGCACCGGGCATGGTCGGCACGTTAACGGCACGGGCCACAACGCCCGGCAACTACGTGTATCGAGCCATGACACCGCAAACACCCGCGCAATTTCTTCTGGCCGGTCAGTTGGCCGGCGGGTTGGTGATAGACAGCGCCACCACTCGCAAGACGCCGCCCGATCGCGTGTTTGTCATGACCGAAACATTCGTTGCCACCGGCAAACCAATTACTGATACACTGGGCGTAGTGCGCTCAGTGCCTGGCCATGTTGTGTTCATGATGAATGGCCTTTCATGGCCGCACACCGAGCGACTCGCGGCTACAACGGGCGATTCGTTGCATTGGAGAATCATCAACGCTTCCACCGAAGTGCATCCCATGCATTTGCACGGTTTCTACTTTCGCGTAAACGATTTTTCACCGTCGTCGGATGATCGTTCCATCCGCGGCAGTCCCAATCGCCTGGTTGTAACAGAACGAATGCCAGCGTTGTCAGGCATGTCGATATCGTGGTCACCCGACCGCGCGGGCAATTGGATTTTCCACTGTCATTTCGCTCGTCACATTGCGCCCGAAGTTTGGCCCGATACGGCGCTCGATGCGCACCGGGACGCGAATGCACGCGCAAATGCAGATACGAATACGGACGCGAATGCAGACGCACATCCGGACGCGCACACCGATCACGCGCAAACCGGCATGGGTGGACTCGTACTCGGCATCACCGTCGCCGAGCGGCCAGGAGTGCATGCGATTACCCCCGCGATACCCAAACAACATCTGCGACTGATTGCAGTTCAAGACAAAAGTTTTCCCGACTCCGAACCGTCAATGCGCTTCGTGCTGGAGCAGCGCGGTCGCCGGTTGGAGGCGGGAACCGCGTTCAGTCCGACCATCGAGCTCACGCGCGGTGTGCCGGTTTCAATTACCGTCGTCAATCATCTTGCAGAACCGACCGCGGTGCACTGGCACGGCATTGAACTCGACAGTTACAACGATGGTGTGGCTGGTGTGAGCGGTTCGGGGAACCGGGTCGCTCCGCTCATCGCGCCGCGCGATTCGTTTGAAGTTCGATTCACGCCGCCACGTGCGGGAACGTTCATGTACCATTCGCACGTGAATGAAATGCGACAACAGCCCGCCGGCCTTGCTGGCGCGTTGATTGTGCGTAACGCCGGCGCGCTGCCATCAGCCAACGATCACGTGTTCTTCCTCAAAGCGCCGCGCCAACCCAGTGCACCCGGCCTCGAAGTGAACGGCCAAATCAATCCGGATACCGTTGTGCTGCATGTAGGCCAAGCCGCACGCTTCCGTTTTATGAGTCTGGCAATGAATCAAGCCAACGCTCTGGTTTCACTCACGGCGCGGCGCGACAGCTCCTTCGCCAATGTCACGGATACGTTGGTCGTTCACTGGCGCGCGCTCGCGAAAGACGGCGCTGATTTGCCGGCGGCGCAACAAATATTTCGCCCGGCGCGACAGGTTGTTTCGATGGGCGAAACGCACGATTTTGAATTCACGCCAAGCGCGCGAGGCGCGTTGCGTTTGGAAGTGCGCAACGGAACGGGCCCGAACGGTGTGTTGCTCGCGCGAGTGCCACTGGTGGTGAAATAGTCGCGCCAGCTACTGCAACAGCTGGTCGGAGCGTTTCGGTTTGATTGGCGCCGCGCGTGTTATCCAAAACATCATCTTACGGCCGATACACATCTTGTACGCTGATAATTTGATTCTTGTACATACTCACACGCTGCAACCCGAACAGTTGATTGAGGTTGTTGAATCGTACGACGTCGCCAGACTGCGAACTGTCCGTGAATACGGATGAAATCACGATGCAGATGGGGTGGAGGAAGTGACGCCTCCCGCCGGCGGTGCCAGAAGGAACCGGTTGCCGACAATGGAAACCAAAAGCAGCGGGATCACCTGCACGCCGTGGTACAACAGCGCGAACGAAAGTCCCTGTTCGCGCGGAACGTGCAGCAGTTCCAGCGCGACCAGCGCTCCGAGCTCCATCGTTCCCAGATGTCCCGGCATGCCCGGGATGGCGATCGCCATATTGATGGTCAACAGGATCAGGAGACCAGCGGCGGCTGGAACGGGCACGCCGAGCGCATAGAGGACTAGTGTCACCTCGAGCCAATCCGTCAACCAACTCCCAATCATCGCGGCCAGTGCTCGGCCGATGTGCCGTGGGCTTCGCAGAAAACCCAGTCCTGCCTGCAATCCGTGCCACCACTTGTCACCAGTGGCGGCGACCGGAGCAAAGAACCAGAGCACCACTAGCGCGCCACCCAACACGATCGAAAACCCAGCGATCCCTCGGCCAATCCAATGGGGCAACTCGGGCAGCAACCAGGGGAGCGGCGCCAACACAATCAGCATCGCCACGCCATCAACCAGCTTCTCGGCAATTGCCACCGACGACGATGACGCAATAGTCACGTCGAAGTCGCGCTTCAACAGCCAGACCCGAAGCGCTTCTCCGGCTCGCGCTGGCGTGATGATGGACATCGCGGCGCCACCCGCCGTGTAGCGAAATGCGCGAGCCGGCGACAGCTGCACCACAGGCGCGAGAACCTCGCGCCATCCGAGCGCTTTGAACCCCAACTGAACGAAACTCAACGCCGCCGCGATGATGAGGGGCAGCGGACGCACGTGGCGGAGAGCCGAGAGCAGCGCCTGTGCGTCCAATCCGCGCGCGAACAGTACAAGCCCTCCGCACACTGCAACGATCGCGATCGCCTTGACGAGATGCTGCTCCAGTGTGGCGCGGCGCCGAATGGGCGGTAACCCGCCAAGGGCGGGAGGGGGACCGGGTTGCACCTCGGTTCTACGTTGGCAGGCGGGGATCGAGCTGCACCGGAGCGCTGTTTTCGACCAGCGGCGCGGCCGGAGCAAGCAATGGGTCGTCGATGTTGGCGATTGCCGCTTCATACTCGCCCCGTACGCGAGGCGCGAGCGCCACCCAGTCGAACGCTGGTACCCGGCGGCGGTTCCAGTCCCCCATTCGCGCCACACGCGTGGGATCCAATGCGAGGCTCGCAATCGCTGCCTCCAAGGCATTCGCATCCCGCGGCCTCACGAGCACGGCTCCCTGGTCGTCGATCACTTCGCGGTATCCTTCGATGTCTGAACACACAATCGCACGGCCCGAGGCCATGGCTTCAAGTAGTACGATACCGAACGATTCCTGACCGGTGGATGGCGCGACCAGCACATCGCAAGCGCGATACTGCTCGACCAATTCCGCCAGCGTAACCGCGCCATGATAGGTGAAGCCCGGCATTTCAGGTGGCGTCGGCGCCCCGGCCTGCTCGCCCACCGCGTGGAGCTCCACGGCGATTCCACGTGCCCTCAAACGCGCATATGCTTCCAGGAGAAACCGGAAACCCTTGCGCTCGTCGCTCAGACGGCCAACGAAGAACAATCGCAAAACCCCATCACCCGGCCGCCAGCC
The DNA here is from genome assembly GCA_040004335.1 of Gemmatimonas sp. Taxonomy (GTDB): domain Bacteria; phylum Gemmatimonadota; class Gemmatimonadetes; order Gemmatimonadales; family Gemmatimonadaceae; genus Gemmatimonas. The sequence continues at coordinate 1,679 of JBDUBA010000077.1, read as the reverse complement.
GGCGCCAGTACGCGCGCCGGGATGAAAAACGTCGGTCGCGACACCGTTGGGAATGACGCTGATTGGGCGTTGCCAATTGTCAGACGCAAATCGGGCCGCCGGCTTCGAGACCGCAATCGCCCGTCCGATGAATGGCAAAATACCGGGGGCGCAGATGTGTCGGCCGGCCTTCAGGCTCCAGCTTGCATCCTCGGCAAACGCGTGAAACGTGCAGAGTTTCGGGATGCCGGGCGTGAACCAGCTGACCCAGTAGGGCAACGACGGCTGCAGCGGCTCGTGAATGTGAATCGCGTCAAAGCGATTGCGCCGGAAGTACCTCCAGACGCTCGCCGGCGATACGAACAGTCCCAGTCTATTGTCGGAGCCATTCGACTTCACATTGACCACACCGCGAAACCCAACGACCTCTGGGGTATTGCGGGCCACCGTGGACGGGCCAATGACAGTCACGCGATCGCCCCCTTGTCGCAGGGCCCGCGCCAGATGCAGGGCATGGTGCTTCACCCCGCCGCCGTCCTCGTCCAAATCGTACGAGACAACAATGCACACGCGCAAGGAACCGTCGGCGCTCAACTCATGCTCCCCGTCAACGAAGTTACGTGTGATCCTGACTATTCAAATGTCCGGTAGAAGCTATGGCGGGCATGACTCATGGCAATCCCCCCCGAAAATGCGTATTAAGCGTGGGAGCTCGGTCTAACGAGCGTTGCCGCAGTCACCGGGACGTATCCTACATCCTCGTTGAGCAGACTACCCAGGGAATTTCCCGTGTTGCATCGTCATGATCTGGACTCGCTCTGCTCCGCCGTTCGTAGCGCGGCGCGCCTCAAGTACCTCTTTTTTTGGAGTCACGTCTCCGCGCATGCCACGGGCGTCGGGAAGGAGTGCCTGAGCCAGTGGTATCCAGCCGACTTCGTCGTCGACGGGTTCCAATTTCCCACCGCTGAGCACTACATGATGTTTTGTAAGGCGACGCTCTTTGGCGACAATGACGCGGCTGAGCGTATTCTGCAGACGCAGAATCCCGGCGCTGCGAAGGCCATTGGAAGATCCGTGCGCGGGTTTGAGGAATCCATTTGGGAACAGCGTCGAGTTCCGATCGCGGTCGACGGTAACTGTGCGAAGTTCTCTCAGTCAGACCCGCTCCGAAACTTCCTGTTGAACACGCAACAGCGCGTGCTGGTGGAAGCGAGTCCGGTCGATCGAATCTGGGGGATCGGACTCGCGGCTGACGATCCGGAGGTCGCAAACCCACCAAAGTGGCAAGGACTGAACCTGCTCGGCTTTGCTTTGATGGATGTCCGGGAACGTCTCCGGTAACGGATATGCCGATTGGCTAAGAACGCGTTGCAGCGAGCGTGTGTGGCAAGGGCCTCGCCTCAACCAGGACGTCCCACTGGTCTACCGTCTCGGCCGTTCCACACCATTATTCGGGTATGCACCCGGGCGGGACCGCCTGGAGTCACCAACCTGAACCGGACTGTCATGAACCGTCCTTTTTTTCCACGCAAGACTGCCTTGGCCGGCGCGCTTAGCGTAGCGTGCCTGTCCGCGCCGCTGGTCGCCATTGCGCAGCAAGCCCCGAAGCCCGCCGCTCAGTCGGCCGTGCCGCACATTCCCGTTGAAACGTTCAAGCTCCCCAATGGCCTCACGGTGTTGCTCTCCGTCGACCACTCGGC
>JBDUBA010000238.1:0-5628 GCA_040004335.1 Gemmatimonas sp. | reverse complement strand
GACGGCGTTCGCGCATTGCCACTCTTGAGTCGATCCAACGCACGCGCGAGATCGTCCGCCAGCCGCGAACGATTCACACCAAAGTGCGAAATGATCGCAGCAAAATCGGTGTTCGTGGCGTCCATCAACTTCACGAGAAAATGCTCGATCTCCACATCGTAGTTCGTGCGCGACAGGCACAGACCAGCGGCCGCTTCGATGCCGCTACGTGACGGAGCATTCAGTTTCGCAATCAGACCGCGCAGGTTCACGCTCATGGCTTAGGCAGGCGGGTGGGGAGAAGGAAAATCAGTCAGGACAACTTGAAGTGCACATCATCGGCGTCGCGCACTGGAGCTTTTGCGCGAATCCATGTTCCAAAGCCCAACACAGGTGCGCCGGGCGTACTCAGTTGCGCACCTGGAATTTCCTCGCGTTTGAGCACGAGCTGCACGGAGACGGTCACCTGCTCGTCGGCGTAGAACTGCGAAAGCTGCCGCAACGTTTCGTGATCGCGCCCTGAGGGAAGAAACGCGTCAAACTGCGCGCGCGTAAGCGGTCCGAGACGCAACTGCACCATCGCCATGGGATCGAACACGGCATCCCCCAGCACGGACGCACCTAACCGCCCGTCCAGGTCGTCACCGCCGATGTTGACCTGGCCGCCACCCTGCACGACCTGCCACTCGCCGACGAACTGTTCAATCTGCGCGGGAACGCCGAAATAGTCGGACACCAGTTGCGCCAAACCAACGGCCGGTCGAGTTCGCATGGCGAACAGCCCGGCGTAAAACGCCAGCGCACCGGTTGCGAGGGTCGAACGCTTTCTCGTCTCGTCGGTACCAACGCCGACGAGGTCAAGCAGGTGATGCTGAATGCGATCTTCGCTGCCGCGCTCGGCCGGCACCGTGGTATGATGCCGCTCCCAGCCGCGATAAAACAGCGACAACGCGCGGTGATGAAACAGGTCCAGAAAGTCACGAAATGCCGTGTCGCGTTCCCTCGTTCGCGCCGAGGCGTGCTCGGTATAAACATGCGGCAATACGCCTTGCGGACCCGTCAGTCCGAAAAACCGAATCGCCATCCGTGCCTGCGTGCGCCTGGCCTTCGCGCCCAACATGGGATCGTCGTCGTCCGCGTCGGCCGGTAGCTCAATCCGTGCAATTTCGGACGGCGGAAACGAGAGCGAAGGCGGCACCAACAGCCGTACCACCTCCCGGGCCGGATCATCCCACGAACCAAGCGCGGCGTGATCCGGATACAAGCGCATCAGGAGACGCATGGCTTGCACGAACTCGAAACCCGGACCGTCGCGCTCGAGACTGCGCTTCAAGGTTTTCGCTTTCTGCGCGTTGGACTGCCTCTCGCGCCGCGTCACAGCAACGTCCGCCATCCGGCACGCGGTGGCCACTCAACCACCTGCCGCCGACGCTGCCGAGAACGCACCGCCACCTGCGTGAAGCTGTTCATCGACGTGTACAGCGCCAGAAAACGCTCCAGCACGCTCGCAAACAGAAACATGCCGCCACCGGGATATTTCTCTTCGTCAAATTCCAGGTCGATGTGACGACCGCGCGCAAACGAGATGCCGTGCTCGAGACCAACGCGCGCAAACGTAGGCGTTCCCCGCACGCCCACCAGTCCATCAATGCGTTGATCGCCGCTGAGCGAGTTGCTGATATTGTGTAGGCGCAACAACTCCTGCAACGCGTCAGGCGCACCATCCGAAATGGATAGATGATTGAGGGAGAGGGATGAAATCATGCGCCACAACAAAGGACTGCCTAAGGCGGGTTGAATAGACCGCGTCGGATTCACCACACACGAAATGTGCGGAATGGGTCCGCCACTGAGCAACTCAAAATCGCCGCGTTCATCAACGCCAAATGGCAAGCGGCTTGGCAAGTCGCCGTTGAAACAGGTCACGTGCAGCGAGACCACATCAACATCGGGCTCACGAATGGCACCCGTCAGATCCATGAACGACAGGTGCAAATCGGTGCCGTAATCAGTTCGCCACCCCGACGCACGTCGCACTGTCCGCCAGAACAATTTGTTGTCGGTCGCGTTGGCGCCGTGTCGGTAGGAATACAGCGGCGCGATCTCGCGTACCGTAGTCGTACCGTCCTCGACCAGTTTCACGTTGTCCACCGACCACACTTCCACTTCCAGTCGGCGTCGGGCATCGGCCACGATCATGTGCTCGAACGTGCGTTCCGTCATCAGAATGGGTTCGGCAGTCTCTTCGAAAAGATTGACCGCCGGCACCGCCGATGTTCGAAACGTTTTCGACGAGAGCCCAAGTTCCAGCGCCTGGCGTCGATCGGCACGCTCGAACGGCGAAATCACGAACGTGAGTTCGACCCGGTCAATGGCGCCCAGCGAGCGCAACGCATCCCCAAACCCCGACAGCTCCACGAAATGGAATTTTTCCGGAAACGTGAACAGCTCCATGAGCAGACTGAAGCCCACAAACGCGCGCGTCGGATACGGCAGCATCAGTTCGTCCTGACTGAATCCCAACGGCGTAACACAGCGCGTCCCCAGCAACACGGGTGCCTGTGATGGTCGTTCGGGATTGCGCACTACCACCTGCGCGATGTTGTTCACCAGCAACTCGTACAGCGTGTCGACAACGCTTGCGTCGCCGCCAATGTGCAGGCGCAACGAATCAATCTTCAGGTCGCACAATTTCATTCCTTCAAACGCGCGTACGTCCAATCGGATGGCCCCTACCGCGTCGCGAATGCGCACGTTCGACACTGCGCGATCGGGGGTCATCCATTCCGCCGATGCGATGGTGAGGGGCCACAGCGTGGTGTCATACGACGTGCGAAAACTGCACGGCACGCCCTGGACGGGGCGCGATTGCAGAATGCTTCCACGCTTGACGCGAAAACCGCCCGGCAAGCGGCCCTGCGCCGGCCCGAGCGGCATGTCGATAATACACATCGAAGGCACGGGTCGCACCAATTGCGGATGCAACATCTCCAACAGACTTTCCGAAATTTCCGGAAAGTCGTCGTCCAGTCGGCGGTGCACACGAGCGGCGAGAAACGCAAACCCCTCAAGCAATCGCTCGACGTGCGGGTCTTCCGTTTTGTTGGCTTCGAGTTGCAGTCGTGACGCAACTTTCGGATAACGCTGTGCGAACTCCGCACCCAACTTGCGCAGGTACGTGAGCTCGCGTTCGTAATACAGCAACAAGTCGTCTTGCATCAGCTTTGGTCACCAACCTCGTACACACCGCTGGCCACCTGCAACACGGTGTCGAACATGATCTGCTCCGGACTCGGATCCATGAGTAACGTGGCACTGATTGAGAAACGTACTTTTGGCAACTGACCTTCCCGCATGTCGTTGAGCTTGACCGCGACATTCGTTAGCCGAGGCTCGAAGCGCCGCAAGGTGTCCAGGATCGCCTCACTCAGCCGTTCCCGGCTTGCGACAATCGACAGCTGGAATCCAGTGATATCGGGCAGCCCGAATTGATGCACGGATTGCGCAACCTCTGGATGATCCTCGGTCGTTTGCACCATCGTGCGCCGCGTATTGAGTAACCACTCCACATCACGTTGCACCGACGCACGAAACGCCCTGGCCGAACTATCGCGGTTCGTGGTGCGGTCGGCGCTTTCGCGTGGGAGTTCGTCCGTCAATCGGTCCAGCAGCGACTGTTGTACCGCGCGATCGATTTCTGTTCTTGCCATCCACTAATGCCTCGACATCATCGCGGTTGCAACGCCAGCGCCTGGATCGGATCGAGTCGGCAGACCCGGAGGTACAGATCGTTTCGCTGCGAGTCATCCGCACCGGATCGGTCGAGCACGCGACACATGAGTGCCATCGGTTGTGCGATCAGCGGGCCCGATTCCCACCCCTCCAACGCACGCTCATCAATCGTTTCGATCAACCGTTGCAGAATGGGTTTTGCCACCATGTCGAGGCCGGCTTCGACCATCACGTAGGCAATTTGCGTTTGTCGCACCAGCCGGCCGCGTGCGGATTGATCGCGCGCCAGTTCCGCCATCAACAGTTGAATGGCTGTGTTGGGGCGCCCGTGCGCCAGTTCCTGACACGCCGCGTCAAACGCATCACGCCCGCGCGGTCCCGAGCGACGAATAGCTCTCCCACGCGAAAATCCACCCTGCTGCGCGGCCGACGAATCGTCTTCAAGCGCTTCCGCCAGCACATCGGCGGTATTGCTCACGGCGTCGTCGCCGCGACTCGCTCCATCGTCCGCCGAGAATGCCGCCGTCGCCTCTTCACCGGCCACCGGTAGCAGCCCCTGACTCGCGAGCCAGTCGCGTGTTTCTTCGTTGGCGGTTGGAGTGTCGTCCATAAGCGTCATCCGTGAAAGCTGCGGCAAGGCCGAAAGCAACGCGCGCAGTTCGCTGCGAATTACCGCAGCAATCGGTTCGTAACTTCCGCCCAAATTTGTGCAGGCGGTCAACGCATAACGTTGCAGGTCGAGCCAACCGCGGCCAGCCGACAACCCCATGAGTCCTTCTGCCTGCTCGAGCAACTCGGTCCACTTGCCATCAAGCAGCAAGGCCTTGAGACGCGATCGTGTGGCCGTTGCGGGCGCTTCCAGCAACTTCGCGTCAACGTCCGGCGCGTTCGCCCGCAGTTCGCCCCAACGGAATCCGCGCACGAGCAAATACGGCGCCGGATTGGTGGGATCGTCCATGCGAAACCAGCGTGCAATCACGGCCAGGCGTTGCGCCGCGTCGGCGCGATTGACCGGCTCGATGCTGATTGGCTCTCCGTCCGCGCCAACAAGTAGTGCGGACTCGTCGACGGTTTCGATGATTTCGGGATCCGGATCTTCCTCGAGCCGGCGGACAAGTTGTACCGCGCCGAAACGTTTGATTTCATCGACAACATTGCGCACGCCCGACAGTGAAGGTGCGGACGAACCAAATCGAACGTCCGCGCTTTTTTCGAGATTGACGATTGCCGCGCGCAACAGATCGAGATCCTGGAGCATGGCGCGCACGGCGACCTTGTTCATCGCGCCAAGCAATCCGTCAATCGTTTCCGGCGTGGGTTTGCCATCGGCAATGGCGGCCACGCGTTGCGCGCGCTTGTCATTGTCGTGCTCGGAATCCGATTCCGTAGGAATGAGGCGCGCGGCTTCGATCTGCAGGAACGTGACATTGAGCGGGCCGTACGCGGTCATGCGGAGCGGAATGGCTAACTTGGCGCCAATCCACTCAACGGGTCCGAGACGCAGCTCGTCGTCGCCGTCCTCGGGCAACGGAAACACGCTCTCCCAGAAGTCGTCCAGGAACCCCTGAAACACGTTCAGGCCGGTGGCCAATCCTGCGTATCCGTCTTTGTGCAGCAACCCTTCGCACAACCACGCCGCCAACTGCAGATCTTTGGTTTCTTCGCCCAGCAGTCGTGTCGTTAGCGTTACAACTTGCGGCCAGTCGGCCAGTTTGCGTTTCGCTTCGGCATTGTTCGTGGGGATGTCGAGCTCTTCGCGGCGGGCTTCCTTGATCAGGTCCACACGAGGGTCGTACCGCAGGTCGTCGCCAGCAGGCGCGTCCGGGCGTATGGGTTGAAGCAGACGCGTTACGAGCTCGCTATTGACTGGCATTTCGAGGGGGTTCGGTGGCGGTGTTTCGGCGCGTCGTTGGAACG
>JBDUBA010000420.1:0-5634 GCA_040004335.1 Gemmatimonas sp. | reverse complement strand
CGTTGGGTTGCGGCGAATCTTGAGCTTTGCCACTCGGCAATCCTCCCTTTGGACTAGGACGCCCCCCGCAGTGCCGTTCCGCAGGAGGAGGGTGGCGGTGCCTGCTTATGCAGGACCGCTAGAGCCTTCAAAGTTAGGTGGGGCAGGGCGGCGTGGCAACTGGCAGAGTGCAGAATTGGGATTAGAGGATTCAGAATCGGGTGACTGCCACGAAAGGTGCTGCCAGCTAAAGGAGCTGCCAGCTGCCAGACCTTTGCAGGTTCCGGTGTCGTCGGGACACGTACCGGCGCCCGGATATTCTGCGGTGTCAGCCAGGTCGCTCGTTGCGATGGCGTTAAAGGTCTGGCAGCTGGAAGCTGGTTAGCTTGCCGCTGGCACCTTTAGTTGCAGTTGCAGTTACCCTTTTGCTGGCAGCTGGAAGCTTTAAAGCCGGCAGCCGGAAGCTGGCAGTTTCGTCGCCCCATCCCCCCGTTCCCGTCCCGCCAGTTGTAAAATCCGCCGCCGCCAAAGACCTTCCGGGTATGTGCGGACGATTCGGACTCGGCAACCCTGAGCGGTTGGACCTTCTGATGCGCCGGCTGTCCTTTCCGGCCATCCTGGGCGTGGCGCCTCGCTTCAATATCACGCCGTCGGCCGACATCCCCATCGTGCTGAGCCTCGATGGCGCGCCCGCAACGTGGGTGGCGAAGTGGGGACTCGTTCCCGGCTGGGCGAAGGATGCAACGGTCGGGAATAAACTCGCGATGGCACGCGGCGAATCGGCGCGCGAAAAACCTTCGTTTCGCGACGCGATCAAACGGCGTCGCGCATTAATGCCGGCCGACTTGTTCTACGAGTGGCAGCAGAACCCCGAAGGAAAGGGCGCGGTGCCGTGGTGCGTACGCAAAACCGACGACGAACCGTTTTTTATGGGTGCGCTGTGGGAACAGTGGACGCCAAAAGACAATCCCGGTGCAACACCACTGCTCACGTGTTGCGTGATCACCACCGATGCCAACGAATGGCTGCAACCAATTCAGGACCGCATGCCGCTCTTGATTGACGCGGACGACTGCGCACGATGGCTCGATCCAAAAACGCCTGCGGATGAAGTACAATCGTTCATGGTTCCGCGCGCCGCGAACGACTTGTATTCGTATCGCGTGTCAAATTGGGTGAACGCGCCGGCGCATGATGATGCGCGCTGCGTGATGCCGATCAGCGAAGCAGATGCGTTGCTCGATGCCGAAGTGCGCACACCGCTTAAGCGCGCGAAGAGTACCAAAACATCAGATCAATTGGACGTATTTGGATAAGACGATGAGGAACGCGGCATCCTGGCGAAATTCCGAAGATCACCTGAACGTATTTCGCTAGGACCCTGCCACACAACAAAAACGGCGCAGAAAATTTCTGCACCGTTTTGACGTACTAAAATTGGTCTGCGTCTCACGCTTTGTCGCGTGACTCAGGGTTTCACCGGTGCGCCGAGATGGAAGCTCTTGAGCTGAAGGCTCAGCGTGCCGGGACCTACATCCGATTCAAGCTTCACAACCATTCTCGCCGAATCGTCGGTTACCCACGCTTCCGCTTTTCCTTCAGCAAACAATCCACCAGACTTGATCTCCGGCCGTAGCACCAAGGTGTTGAACGTGCCGGCCTTCGTGGTGATGGTTTCGCGTCGAACGACTACAATTTTTACTGGATTCTTGTCCGGTTTGTAGTAGCGTGACCAAGTGTATTCCTTTCCGACTTCGAGCGGGACACTGCGAACGAAATACAGAAATGATCCATCGTCCAGTGGATTCGCGGTTGCCACGCGCTCTTCGAGCGCATCCTCCTTGTACATGCCGCGCTCCGGGAAAATCTCGATGTGCTGAATTTTGCCTTTGCTGCCGGTGTACTGTTGGTCTTGAAAAAACCGAAGCGAATTCATTGTTATGACATCAAACCAACTTTCCAATTTGATGTTGACGCTGAAAAAGCCAAGCATACGCGCTTTCACAGCAAACACAGTATGCCAGGCAGGCTTGCCGCGCACATCGACAACCTCTTTGACTTCCATTGAGGCATCGCCCCGATCGCCGTTCCAGAAGCGAACGTCGTAGTCCATTCGTTCGCCAACACCGAACGGCATCGCCAAATGCTGCAGTGGCGTTCCCGTCGCATTCTCGCCGGCAACGGGTTGTGCGGCCGACTGACCGTTCGATTGAACGCCAGCTAACGGACTGGTTGGCACTGCCGTTTGTGCGTACGCGCATGATCCGCGCGCGAATGACGCGAACGTAATACCAACCAGGGTCAGAACCAGTAACAGGGCTGAGCGATAACCAGCAGCTGATCGCAGCATTTATACGGGGCGGGTGCGCAACAGCGCGCTGTATGGTGATAAATCACACATCAGTACACCCCGCTTCACAAAAGGGGCCAACATGTGACACTCCACTCAGAACACCTGAACCGACATCCACACTCACTCACACGTTGAATCGGAACAACAACACATCGCCGTCCTGTACCACATACTCCTTACCTTCGGAACGCACAACGCCCTTCTCTTTTGCGCCCTTCCACCCACCCAGCGTGACAAAATCATTGTAAGCGACCGTTTCCCCGCGAATGAAGCCACGCTCGAAATCCGTGTGAATCACGCCCGCCGCCTGAGGCGCCGTATCGCCCTTGTGAATTGTCCAGGCGCGCACTTCCTGCTCGCCGGCGGTGAAATACGTCTGCAGTCCCATCAGGTGATAACCAGCGCGAATAAGGCGGTCCAATCCGGCCGACTCAATACCCAACGACGCCAGAAATTCGCCGCGTTCTTCCACCGAGAGCTCTGCTAATTCGGCTTCAATCTTTGCTGAAAACGGCACGATTTCAGCATGTTCGCCCGCGACTGCCGCACGAAGCGCCGTGAGATGTTTGCCCTCGCCACCGGCCAGCTCGGCTTCGGTCACGTTAGCGGCATACACCACAGGCTTGGCGGTCAGCAGCTGCAGGCCAGACAACCGCGCGAGTTCATCCGATGTGAGGCCGGCGCGCCAGATCGGCGTACCTTCAGATAGCGCTGCGTTCGCGCGCTCCAATGAAGGCAATTCCGCCAGCGCGTCCTTGTCATTCGACTTGGCCGAACGTTTCACTTTGTCCAATCGCTTTTCGACGACGGCGAGATCGGACAACGCGAGTTCCAACTCAATAATCTCCTTATCGCGCGCCGGATCGGGTTGTCCCATCACGTGCGTCACATCCGGATCTTCAAAACAACGAATGACGTGCACGATGGCATCCGTCTCACGAATATTCTGCAGGAATTTGTTGCCAAGTCCTTCCCCGTTGGCCGCGCCCTTTACCAGCCCTGCAATGTCCACGAACTGCACGACGGCCGGCAGTATGCGTTTCGGTTGTACTACGTCCGCCAACCCCTTGAGTCGCGCATCGGGGACCTCCACCATTCCGACATTTGGCTCGACCGTACAGAACGGATAGTTCGCGGCTTCCGCTTTCGCGGCGGTGAGGGCGTTGAACAAGGTGGATTTACCGACGTTGGGCAGGCCAACGATGCCAAGCTTTAACATGAGTTCACTGATCGGTGGACAGTGGGCGGCATGCGTAGTGCACGACCCGCTGGCGCCCGTCTGCAACCCACGTTGCAGTACAAGGCATCCTCGCAATATAGCCGGAAACGAGACCGGGGAACGAAGCCATGGCTCCGTTCCCCGTATCCATTATCTGTTCGCCGCGAACCGGCATCCGCCAATCAGACTATTGGCGCGTGGCCACTACAATTGAAAATCCGCTTGCTCGGCCAATCGCTACGTTTAGCGTTGCTGCCACGACGCGCCGACTGCTTCGGCCACCGGCACCCGGACTGGTGATGCGGCGCCTTGCCCAAGCGCGGGCTGCTGCGTCATCAGTTGCGTAACAAACCGTTGTCCTTCCGAAATGCGTTCGACTTCAACCGCAATTGCATCAACGGCCTGTTCGACGCGCTCCATCCGCATATCAGATTCTCGTGACACGGGAGCTGTCATTCCTATCCGCGAAGCGCGCTTCCAGATCAGGCGCGACAGCGAAAGCGCGATGGGGCAGAGCACGAACAGCGTAAACACGATGGTAATGGCTGTCATGTCATCCGGAGACGGCATGAATGACGCTGGACCGAGCTGAGATGAACTGGCATCCTCCAACGAGCCCGCCGCCGCTTCCAGCCCCTTTGCCGTTGCCAGTGACTGGCCGTTTTGTGCGATGTCCTTTTCCAACAAGACGATGCGACCGTTTAGCTCGGTGATTTGCGATTGCACTCCCTCGCGTACCTGATCGGACGCTCGGCGCAGATCGCGCGCGAGTCCGTCGCGGCGCGATGTTGCGGACCTGAGCTGCCGCGACAGTTCGTCACCACGCGCACGAAGCTGGCTGTAGGTGAAGACATTGGACTGTGTTGCAACCGGAGCCAGTGTATTGCTGCTCGCCGCCGCCTGCGACGCACTGAGCGTTGGCGCGACAGGAGGAGTTGGTGCGGCGGGTGGTTGCGGTGGAGTTTGCATGAAATTCCTTACGGGACGCTCGTGGCGAAGGTTCCACCTGCCAGCCTGCTGCGTCTGAAGCTGACTCGTCGATCCGTCGCACACCAGTGCTGCAGACCCTAGCGACCAAACGTGCTACCGGTTTTTTCGGGGCCGTCCTTCACCCAGCTCTCGACCGCGCCAACGATGCGCGGATACAACCCCTCCACGATGGCGCGTTCATCACGCGGCATTGTGTGCAAGACGAAATCAGCGAGATCGCCGATCGTGCGTTGTTCGTCAGCCGGGCGAATACCAACACGCAACCGACTGTACTGCGCACTTTTGAGCTGTGCTTCGACACTCTTGAGTCCATTGTGTCCGCCCGCACTTCCTGCGGCGCGAAACCGGAATTCACCCACCGGAACCGCGACTTCGTCAACGATGACCAGGATATCATTGGCCGCGTCAAATCCTTCGCGACGTTGAAATGGACGAAGCGCTTGTCCGCTCAAATTCATGAACGTTTGCGGTTTTACCAATTTGATTTTTTTCGTGCCGATCAGTCCCGACGTGGTGAAACTGTCGCCGTCGCGACGCCATGCATCGAAATGCCAAACACTGGCCAGATGGTCAACAACCCACCAGCCGACGTTGTGCCTTGTCGCTTCGTAATCGCGACCGGGATTTCCCAACCCAAGAATAACTTTCATACGGGGTAAACGTGTGGGGCGCGGTACGCGCCAGCGTGGAGTAACCACTGCCGACTCGCGCCGCGCCCCAGCCGTGGTGCGGTATCTGCGCTGAATTACTTCTTGTCTTCTTCGGCCTTCTTCTGGCGCAACACTTCGGGCTCGGCTGCTGCGGCCGCTTCAGGTGTGACTTCCTGCGCCTGCTTCGGCTGCTGCACCACGCAGACCGTGAGTGTACCTTCATCGGCAATCTTGATGCCGGCCGGCAACTTGAGATCGGATACGTGCAACGATTGGCCAACCTTGAGCGCCGAAATGTCGACGTCGATGTGATTCGGAATGTTCGACGGGTCCACTTCAATCAGCAACTCGTGCATGATCTGGTCGAGAATACCGCCTTCATTGCGCACACCGTCGGACGTGCCGACGTACACGATCGGGCAACGCACTTCGACCGTCTCACC
>JBDUBA010000232.1:0-5634 GCA_040004335.1 Gemmatimonas sp. | reverse complement strand
ATCCGTTCGGGTCAACCAAATCAGGAGAATCCATGGCCGCTGCGAAGAAGTCCGCAAAGAAAGCTGCGAAGAAAGCTGCACCCGCCAAGAAAGCGGCAGCAAAGAAAGCCGCTCCAGCGAAGAAAGCTGCGCCAGCGAAAAAGGCTGCTGCACCTGCGAAAAAAGCCGCAGCGCCGAAAAAGGCTGCTGCTGCTCCAAAGAAAGCCGCTGCGAAAAAGGGTGCCAAGCGCACGCCAAACGCCGCGTTCATGAAGGAACTCAAGCCGTCCGCGCAGCTCGCTGCCGTCATTGGCGACAAGCCAATCCCGCGCACGGAAGTCGTAAAGAAGCTCTGGGCGTACATCAAGAAGAACAACTTGCAGGACGCCAAGAACCGTCGCGCCATCAACGCCGACGACAAGTTGAAGCCGGTGTTCGGTGGCAAGGCGCAGGTCAGCATGTTCGACATGACCAAGCTCATTTCCAAGCACCTGTCGTAATCGTCCACACTGTTGCGTTGTAGCAAGGGGGCGCGTTCCTTTCGAACGCGCCCCCTTGTTGCGCCCGCACCCGTCAGCAGCTACCCGCTCTTCTCTCTCTGTAGGCCGTACCGTGGCAAAGAATTCAAATTCGTCGGGCGCCGCCAAAGGAAGCGTGGCCGCGTTGCGCGCCGGAAAAAAGTCTTCCGGTCGTCGATCTCGCAGCAGCGCAGTCGAAAATGCGAAGGCCATTATTGGCACACTCGCACTCTTCCTTTTTATTCGCACCTTCGCGCTCGAGGCTTTTCGGATTCCCTCGGGCAGCATGATTCCGACTCTGTTGGTGGGTGACTGGCTGTTCGTCAACAAGCTGGTGTACGGCGCGCACGTTCCCGGCACCGACCTCAATCTGCCGGGCTACGCCAACCCGAAACGCGGCGATGTGGTGGTGTTCGTCTCGCCTCGCCAAGAAGATCAACCGCTGGACCCAATGCCCACACTGGTCAAGCGTTGCGTGGCCGTGGCCGGCGACACCATCCTGATGAAAAACGGAGTGTTGTTCGTCAATGGCGCTGAGCAGCGTCAGGGATTCGCAGCGTCGCAAAACGTGAAAGGCGACGGATCGTTCACGCACACCTTGTTCATTTGGCAGAAAACGTTCGAAATACACAAGTCGCGATTTGGCGAACCGGAGGATGCGCCCACACTGGATAACTGGGGCCCCATGCTCGTTCCCGCCGAACACTATTTCATGCTCGGCGACAATCGTTACGATTCGAAGGACGGGCGTTACTGGGGATTTGTCCCCCGCAAGAACCTTCGCGGTCGTCCCGTGTTTGTGTATTACTCGTACCGGGCCGGCGACGAGAGCGATCGTGCACTGCCATTCATTACCGATATCCGATGGGGTCGGATCGGCACGCTCATCAAATAGTCATCCAACTTGCCATGACTCTTTCCGTCCAGGTTCGGCGATTGTTGCTGTGTGCCACGTTGCTCGCCGGTGCCGGCGCACGGACGAACGCGCAGACCGCTGGAGCGAATGCAACGCCCGCGGCGAAAGGCACTGTGCGCACCGACACATTTTGGTCGCAGTCGCTTGGCGTTCAGAAAGAGGTGCGCATCTACCTGCCACCGTCGTACACAACCAACGCCACACGGCGATTTCCTGTCCTGGTGTATTTGCACGGCCTTGGTGGAGATGAAAAAAACTGGACCGTCAACGGCAAGCTCGATCTCGCCATGGATTCGCTGATCGCAAGTGGCAAACCCGAGGCGATTGTGGTTATGCCCGACGGCGATGATGGCTGGTGGACAACGGCCAACATGTTTGCGGACACGCCGGGATGCCGAGCCGACACAACACGCAAGGAATCGTCGGCCACGTATTGTGTGCCCTGGCTGCACTACGACGACTACGTGGCGCGCGATCTGGTGAGCTACATCGACCGCCAGTACCGCACAATCAAGAATCGGAACAGTCGCGGCATCGCGGGGCTCAGCATGGGCGGCTACGGCGCCGTCACTATCGCACTGGCATACCCCGAGGTGTTCGCAGCGGCCGCCAGTCACTCCGGCGTGTTGTCACCGCGGTACCTCGGCCCCAAACCGTTTGTGGCGCCACCAACCTATGGGCGCGACACGATCGGTCTTAAAACGGCCTCTGGGGGCCTGTGGCGCACACTGCGAGTTGCATTCGGGTTGGACACGATGGGATGGATTGCGCGCGACCCAGGCCGCATGGCGTTGCGTGCCAAGACGTTACGGACAGGACCGTTGCCGGCATTGCGGCTCGATTGTGGAGTGTCCGACCCTTACATCGAGGAGAATCGCGACTTCCACGCAACGTTGACCGCGCTTGGAGTGTCCCATGAATATGCCGAGTGGCCCGGAGTACATGACTGGAACTACTGGCGCACTCACGTTCCGGAGAGTCTGGTATTCCTGCTCTCCCATGTGCAGACGACGGCAACATCGCGGTAACCTATGCGTTTGCGTGCGTCTTTTGGTAATTGTTGCTGCGCTGGCGTTTGCGCTGCCAATGCATAGGTTCGCTTAGATGGCGCGCTTTTTTCCCCGGGAAGTCATTCATTGGCGCGACCAGCGGTTGCATCCGCTCCGGGCGTTTTCGCTCAGCACGCTCGAACTTGCGGGAATTACCGGCATTGTCCTGCGGGTATTTCGGATAGCCGCGATGTCGGCGAGCACACCAATGTTTGTCGTGGGTGTTGTCACCGGCGTGTTGTTTTTGTGCGGCATGTTAACGTGGCATCTCGGAAACTTCCCGCTCCGGCGCTGGCCACTGCGCGCGCTGTTGTTCACGCTGATCGAAGCGAGCACCGAACTTGGGATGAGCTCATTTCTCATTGCGCTCAAAGTCGAACGACTGGGAACGGGGTTGGCTAGTTGGCACGACTGGTGGGCACTCGCGAGACAAACAGTGTTTGGTCGCGTGGTCATTGTGTTGATCTATTCCCTGGTGTTGGCAGCGTCCGTACAAATCGTGCGGCGTATTCTGGATAAGAAGCGACTGCCGGCGGCGGAAGCGACGAGTTAATCCGCCAGGGATGAACGCGATGAACTGGCGCGTGAACACGGTATCATGATCGCGTGCGGAGCCTCCTCAAAAGCTGATCGACCCGAGTTGCACCTGGCGACGACTCACGTGGATCGTGCTCACGGTCAGCGGTAGTTTTACTGGCTTCCATTGTTCACCTCCGGCACTTGCACCGACAGCCGCACCGATGCCGCCAAAGAGATGGGCACCAACAACAATTGCGATGGCTGCGCCAATATCGGGTTCACAAGTATCGCAGTTTCGGCCGGAAGATTTGAGATAGACTTCACCGGCACCCACGGCTATGGCCACACCTATTCCGGCACCAACGGCCGCGCGCCAGAAGCGCGGTTTGTATTGCGTACTTTGCTCAACGCCGCGCGCCTTCTGCAAGGGAAACGCAACCGTCGAATCCGATGTCTTCTCCTTGAGCCAAATCGAATCGCGCGACGATCTCAAAAACGTCCCTTGTCCCGGTTTGACGGCACCGTCAATTGATGTGACTCGCACCCGTGTCCCGATAGCGATCGGCTGCGCACCAAGCGGGGTTGTGAAACAAAGTACTAATGGGGCGACGAGCATCAGCGCGCGAACGCGCGAGATGGGTGCGAACTGGTGACGCTGATTCATCGGAGCCTCGGGAAGTTTGGTGGGGAGTGTAATCCGAACGCGTGAGAACGCGAGTTTGTAGTCGGAAGGTGTCCGAGCTCAGGGGCATCGCGGCGTGTGGTAGATTTCGGACACTTCAACCCCGCCCAGATGCGTGCCTCGCTGTTATTCTCGTTTGCGTTCCTGATCAACTCAGCCGTGTCCGGTGCGCAGCCGGTGGTGACACCCGCCACGCCGGGAACGCGACAATCCGGCTCCTCGGCGGCCGACACGTTACGCCCGTTTGGCACGCTCCGCGATCAGGCATTCCGACAGCAGAAATGGCTCGAAACGCGACTGGAAAAAATGCTGCCGGCGTTGATGCGGAAACGCGGCGTCGACATGTGGGTCGTGCCCATGCGCGAGTACAACGAAGATCCGGTGTTTCGCGCGATCACTTCGCCGACCACGTTCTCCGCGCGTCGTCGCACGATTTACGTGTTTTTCGACCGCGGACCGAAAGACGGCGTTGAACGTCTCGCGTTGGGTGGAACGTCGCAGGGAAATCTGTATAAAGCCGTTCGCAGCACGAAGCCAGTTGCGGCGGCCCCGGCTGGACAAGTCACGAACGATCGCACGGCAGAATTGTGGGGCGATGATCAGTGGAGCGTGCTCAAACAAGTGATCGACGAGCGCAAGCCAAAACAAATCGCGATTGATGTTTCGCGCACGTTTGCATTCGCGGATGGTTTATCCGCCGGCGAACGCGACGGCATGCAACAAGCACTCGGCCCTGAATGGACGGCGAAATTGGTGCCGGCGGAGGCGCTCGCGGTGGACATGATCGCCGCGCGCACCGCCGATGAAGAAGTCGCGTTTAACGAATTGAACAAACTGGCATGGGCGATCATTGAAGAAGCGTTTTCTAACAAAGTGATCAAGCCCGGTGTCACGAGGGCCGACGACGTGGTGTGGTGGATGCGTCAACGTGTGAACGATCTTGGTTTGGGAACGTGGTTTCAAACGAGCATTGAAGTGCAGCGCCAGTTTGGTGTCGGAGAGTTGGTGGGTGTGAATCCCGCAATTCAAAAGGGCGACGTGTTGCATTGCGATTTCGGTATTTCCGCGATGGGACTCAACACCGACACGCAGCACATGGCGTACGTGCTCAAGGACGGTGAAACCGATGCGCCGGCTGGGCTGCAGAAAGCCCTGCTCAATTCCAACAACCTGCAGGACATCCAGTTTTCGGAATTGGTGCCCGGGCGGAGTGGCAACGAATCACTCAAGCGTGGGTTAGCGCGTATGAAATCAGCGGGCATTGATGGATCGCTGTACTCTCACCCCATTGGCCTCAATGGTCACGGCGCGGGCCCACTCATCGGGTTGTGGGATTATCAGGATGGCGTTCCGGGGCGCGGCGATCACCTGATCATTCCAAGCATGTGGTTTTCGGTCGAGTTGCAGGCAACCACACCGGTGCCTGAATGGGGCAATCAGCAGGTGCGTTCGTCACAGGAAGAGGACGTCATCATTGACCAGAACGGAAAAGTTCGATGGGCGTTCGCTCGGCAAACCCGGTTTCATCTCATCAAGCCGCTCGGTCCGTTAAATTGATCGGATACGCGGCCAACCCTTGCCGCAAGCAGAACGCCGCAGGCAGTAGTGCGGATGCGAGACGAAGTACAAGCACCGGCAAGGAGCTCAGATGATTCGCAAGAACAAACGGTTGATCGTGGTCGGTGATCGAGTGCTGGTAAAAGCCGAAGAGGGCGATCAGCGCACAAAGGTGGGGTTGTATTTGCCGCCGTCGGCGATCGACAATCAGGCGGTGCAGGGCGGGGAGATTGTATCCGCGGGGCCGGGACTGGCGCTGCCCGATTTGACCGATCAAAGCGAAGAGCCGTGGCGCGTTAGTGGGAACGGACGCGAGGCGCGATTTGTACCAATGCAGGCAGTGCCCGGCGACTATGCGTTGTTTTTTCGCAAGGCGGCGGTGGAAATCACATTCGAGAACGAGCTGTACCTCGT
>JBDUBA010000042.1:0-18996 GCA_040004335.1 Gemmatimonas sp. | reverse complement strand
ACGCAGGGCGCGAGTTGTGTCAGCTCATTGCCGGTCATCCCCACCTGAAGCTTGCTTTTGCTACAGCCAACGCCCAGCGCGGAACAACGCTGCGCGTAAAGGCCATGGGCCGCGTTCATGATGTGCCGCTCGTTGCCACGGACGACATCACCCTGGGTGACGCGCAACTCATCTTCTCGGCATTGCCCCACGGTGCGTCGGCCGAGTGGGTGGCGCGGGCCATCAAGGCCGGGGCGCGCGTGGTTGATCTCTCAAGCGACATGCGTCCGGGGCACGGCGGCAATACACACGCACTGCCCGATGGAGTGCCGTCGCATCCGCCGTATGGTTTGACCGAACTCTATCGCGCAGAAATTCGCGGCGCGCAGGTGGTGGCGAATCCGGGTTGTTATGCGACCAGCATTCTCGTAGCGCTTGCGCCGTTGGCGAAGGCCGGACTCATTGCGCCAGGCAGCACCGTCTCAATTGCGGCGGCCAGCGGCGTGAGTGGTGCGGGTGCCTCGCCCAAACTCGAGTATTTGTTTGCGGAGGTGACGGAGAATTACCGCGCGTACGGTGTCGGCAATTCGCATCGCCACTTGCACGAGATGCGGAGCACGATGAACGCGCTCGGTGCCAACTGCGACTTGTTATTCACACCGCATCTGCTGCCGGTCGATCGCGGAATTTTGTCGACGATCACGGTGTCGCTCACGAAAGAATTGAGCGATCCGATGGCGCCATTTCGTGATCTGTATGCCGGCGAACCGTTTATCGAACTTTCGACAACGTTGCCAACGCTTAGGGGTGTTTCGCATCGCAACGTTGTACAGTTGCATGCGTTGCAACCAAATGGGATGCGTACGCCAACACTGCTGGTATTGAGTGCGATCGATAACCTCATGAAGGGTGCGGCGGGCCAGGCCATGCAGAACGCCAATTTAATGCTGGGGCTCGACGAAACCGCGGGATTGCCGCGTTGACCAAAAGCAGCACGCACGCCGTGACCGTCGTAAAACTTGGTGGACGCACGCAGGGTGATCCGGCGCTGCCCTTGGCCCTGGCCGCGTTATGGCGTTCCAGCGAGGGACGTCTCGTCATCGTGCATGGCGGCGGCGACCAACTCAGTGCGCTTCAACGTATGCGCGGCGAGGAGCCGGCATTTGTTGGCGGACGGCGCGTGACCACGCCGCTGGTGCTTGAGCTGGTGCGCATGGTGTTGTCGGGTGGTGCGAACAAGCAGTTGGTGTCGGCACTGACTGCGGCGGGCGTTCCGGCCGTCGGCATTTCCGGTGAAGACGCAGCGCAGTTGCCCGGCACGATGATTGACGAATCGACCTTTGGGTCATCGGGCACCCCGGGTCGTGTCGATCCGAAATTGGTCGAGCATCTGTTGTCGGGCGGATTTCTGCCGGTGATCTCGCCCGTGGGAACTGACATCGGCGACCAGCGACACGGCGCGCTCAACATCAACGGTGATGATGCGGCTGCGGCAATCGCGGTCGCGCTCGGCGCAAGGGAACTGTTGTTGATGGTGGATGTTGAAGGAGTGCTCAACAAAGAGCGCGCACTGATCACGTCGCTCACGTTGCCAAACGCGCATGCGTTGGTGGAGAGCGGCGTAGCGGGCGGCGGGATGGCCGCCAAACTGGAAGCGTGTGAAATCGCGCTGGGGGGCGGCGTGAGCCGAGTACGTGTTGGAAATATTTCGTCGCTCACGCGGCCGGATGCCGGCACCGTGATTGTTGCAGGAGAAACCGCACCGATGGCTCCCATGACTGCTCCCACCATGAATTCTCCAGTCGCCGGCGCGCCCGGCGCTCCGTTTTCGCCCGCGGTTGTTGTGCCGACGGCCGCGATACCTGGATCCGCCATCGCTCCCACGATCGTGGGCACGTACAAGCGACAGAAGCCGTTGTTTGTACGCGGCGAAGGCGTGCACCTGATCGATGCCGACGGCAAACGATATCTCGATTTTGTCGCCGGTATTGCCGTCAACGCGTTGGGTTATGGTGATGCCGGCGTCATGAATGCCATGCAGCAAGCGATGCAGAGCGGGCTCATTCACACGTCCAATCTCTACCGCACCGAGCCCGGCGAAAAACTGGCGCAGTGGTTGGTCGACCATTCATTTGCCGACAGCGTGTTCTTTTGCAATTCGGGTGCTGAGGCCAACGAAGGTGCGTTCAAGTTTGCGCGGCGCTGGGGCCGTGCGCACGGGGGCCAATCCAAGTTTGAAATCATCGCGCTGCGCGGATCGTTTCACGGCCGTTTGCCCGGAACGCTCGCGGCGACTGATCGTCCGTCGTATCGCCTGCCATTCCGTCCGCTCATGGGCGGTGTGTCGATCGTTGAACGCGACATGGACGAACTCGATGCGGCGCTCAATCCGGAAACGGCCGCCGCTGTAATCGTCGAGCCAATTCAGGGCGAAGGTGGAGTGCGCGTGGTCGATCCCGGCTTCATGCGCGAGCTTCGCGCAATGACGCGCGAGCGAAACGTGTTGCTCATCCTCGACGAAATTCAGTGTGGGTTTGGAAGGACGGGTACGCTGTTCGCATACGAAGGGTTGGGCATTGAGCCCGACATGATGACCCTCGCGAAACCGATTGCGGCGGGCTTGCCAATGGGGGCTATTCTGGTGTCCGCCGATGTGGCGACCGCGATGCAACCGGGTGATCACGGTACGACGTTTGGCGGTGGACCGTTCGTCGCGTCGGTGGCGCAGCACGTGGTTGAGCGGTTGTCCGACCCGGCAATGCTCTCGCATGTAAAACGCACCGGTGCGTGGCTCGGCCAACAGTTGCAGCAGATGGCGGATCGCACCCGCGCCATCCGCGAGGTGCGCGGCACCGGATTCATGTGGGGCGTGGATGTGCACGAACCGGCAACTGGAATTGTGGCGCGTGCGTTCGAGCAGGGGCTGCTGATGGTGACGGCGGGTGATCACACGTTGCGATTGCTGCCGCCGCTGGTGATGACGCAGGAGCAATTGGGCGAAGGACTCGCAATCATGGAGCGCGCGATCAACAACGCGTAATCGCGTTGTTGATCGCGCAATTGGACGCTGTGTAATACGCAGCGCAAAAGAAATTCAAGGTTTAGCGCAAAAAATCTTTGCGTAGGGCTCGTGCGCGCGCGTGAAATGCGCAATATTGCCGTCGCCATCACGAGCCTCAGTGATCGGTGCGATGTCGTGAACTGTTTGTGATACACGATGTCGCTTGGCAACGACGGATGGTTCGTCAATGCCGGCGTGGCATGCTCACCGGCGGTGTGGCACCTATCCTGGCTCGTCGATCCGGCGACGTGCGGGAGGACGGATAGGTGCCGCCGGTCGAGGCCTCGCTACGCTGCCGCGCAATGGCCTCGCTACGCTGCCGCGCAATGGCCTCGCTACGATTCGCAGCGCGCTAGATTGCGTACACAATGATTTTTCCGTCTGCTTCCCGCTGGAGCCGCTGGACTGCGGCCCTTGTCGCTCCCGTAATTGTCGCGACGTTGCTGCCTACGTTCGCAGTCGCGCAGACCACGACTCCAACGCCGGTACCTCCGCGGATTCGACTCGTGCTGCAGCTCACGGTCGATCAAATGCGCGGCGACTACATCGATCGCTACAAGTCGCAATACACAGGCGGACTCAAATGGCTGTCCGATCACGGTGCGTTTTTCACCAATGCCACGCACGACCACGCGGCAACGGAAACGGCGCCCGGACACGCCACGCTTGGGTCGGGTCGCTATCCCAGTCACACGGGGATCGTTCGCAATGCGGCCGGCGTGCAGGATCCACAGGAACCACTTCTCCTTGGCAGCAAAGGCGGTGGTGCATCGCCGTTTCGTTTTCGTGGATCCGCACTGTTCGACTGGATTCGCAGCGACAACGAGTGGAGCCAGGCCCTCTCGGTTTCACGAAAAGATCGTGGCGCAATTTTGCCGCTCGGTCGCGCGCATCAGAACGTGTACTGGTACGGATTGGATGGAAACTTCACAACCAGCCGGTATTACGCCGATACCATGCCGGGATGGGTGACCAGGTTTAACGCCCGGCAGATGTTCCATTCGTATCTCGGCCAATCGTGGAATTTGCTGCTCCCCGCATCAGCGTACGCCGAGGCGGATTCACAAAAGATTGAGAGCTCGGGAAAAGACTTCATGTTTCCGCACAAGCTCGATCCGGATGTGAAGAAGGCGCTGGAAGGTTTTGCTGACATGCCTTGGATGGACGAAATCACCGCGGCGTTTGCGCTGAACGGTGTGAATGAGCTCAAGCTGGGATTGGGCAATGGTACCGACGTGCTGGCGATGTCGCTGTCGACCACGGACGCGGTGGGTCATCGCTACGGTCCCGATTCTCGTGAGCTGCACGACCAGTTGCTGCGCCTTGACCGCACCCTTGGCAAATTCCTGGATTCGTTGTTTGTGCTGCGCGACTCGTCGACCATTATCATGGCGCTGAGTGCGGATCACGGTGTAACGCCGTATCCGGCGCTGCACTTTCCGGGAACGGATTCGCTTCGCGGGAAGGTCAACATCAAGCCGTTGATGGACGCTACCCGGAGCCGGCTGATTGCACTTGGCGTGGAAGGCGACGTGATCGACTTTGAAAGCGGCATGATCGTGCTTGACCGCGGTCGGCTGCGCGCGAGGGGCATCAACGCCGATTCCGTGGTGCGGAGTCTCAAAGCGAAGTGGTCGGCGTTGCCCGGCATTCAGTCTGTGTATCGGAAGGAAGAACTGCCAGCGTTGACCGCGTCGGGCAATGTGATTGCGCGACGCTGGTTACATGCAATTCCCGATAATCTGGAAGCGGTGCTAACCGTCTCGCTCAAACCCTACTACTACTGGTCGACCGTGATGAATGCGACGCACGGTTCTCCGAACCAGCTTGATGCCTGGGTGCCAATTGTGTTTGCCGGGCCGATGTTCAAACCTGGTCGTTATTCTCGCGAAGTGCACACGGTCGACATTGCACCAACGTTGGCCGCGGCGCTTGGTATCACGCCAATTGAGCGCATCGACGGCAAGATTCTGAGAGAGGCGCTCAGGCCACTCGCTTCCGTCAAGTCGACGGAGTCGGGCAGCGTTCGTTCATCGGGTTCGAAGAAATAATTCTCAAGATCATGGTGCGGAATCGCGACGACCTGCCCCGCGCATTTGACGAGTTGCGATTTGGTCCGGAACGTACGCTTAACTTGCGCCCGTTGCAGCCAACGGCCACGCAAGCGGTGAAACACGTTGAGCAGTGGCTGCGCTTGATGCAGGTGCAGGGTGCGACCGAAGTTCTGCTGATCACCGGGCGGGGCAATCAAAGCATCGATCGATATTCGCCGGTGCGTGAAGCGGTGGTTCGATTGCTGCCGTCACTTCGGCGGCGGAACGTGATCCGTCAATACCTCGAACACACTGCGGGTTCGTTTGTGGTGGAACCGGCGCCGATGTCCGCGCTGTTTGATGCGCCAAAGCGCCGGCGCGAACGGACGAAGGCCTCAGAACCAAAGTCGCCGGATTCACTAGCGGCGTTGGAACCTGAAACCGTACGACAGTTACGAGATCTTGCGGTGCTCACGCTGGCGGGATTGGGCGTACATTCGCCAACGGCGGCCGTGCTGCGCGACGAGATGCTCCATCAATTTTCGGCACTCACGGCCGGCATTCCGGCTGGGCGTGATCAGGAGGCCGTGTTGCAACAGGCTATTCAGCGTGCCGCTGAAGAGTTCGAGCGTTAATCCCAAACCTTTGCGAGGCGATGTGATCGCATCCCGACTGCTGTTGTCCCTGCCGGTTTCTCCACGCCGCGGCGTCACGCTGATAACGCGTGCCCTGGCAGTCGTACCGTTGATGATTCCGTCACTGGTCTCCGCGCAGGTAAAACCGCTCACCGGATATTCACCGGCGACGTCCGCTGAACAGCGCCAGATTGAGAGTCAGGCAATTGGCGGACCGCAGGGCGCACGCGCCAAGGAACATTCGCGTGAGCTTTCAAAAGAGCCACACGTTGCGGGAACGCCTGCGCAAACGCGTACGCGTGACTACGTCATCGCTCAAATGAAGGCGATGGGCATCGAAACGGAATTTCGCGGTTACGACGTGTGGCTGCCGCACGCGACCGGCGTCAAAGTGTGGCGCATGGGGCGCGACACCGCCGAACTCAATTTGGTTGAGCCAGCAATTCCAGGCGATCCCGTAACATCGTTGCCCGCGTATCCCACGGTGAACGGTTCAAGCGCGGCGGGCGTTGGCGAAGGCCAACTGGTCTTTGTGAACTATGGGCTCATTGAAGATTATGCGACGCTCGATTCGCTCGGCGTGTCGGTTAAAGGCAAAGTGGCGATTGCACGATACGGCCGAAGTTTTCGCGGAATTAAGGCCCGCGAAGCCGAAAAACGTGGTGCCGTGGCGTTGATGATTTATACCGATCCAGCGGATGACGGATTTGCGCGCGGCGATGTGTATCCCGAAGGACCCATGCGTCCGGTGGAAGGTGTGCAGCGCGGCAGCGTGTATAACGGAGCCGGTGATCCACTTACGCCAGGGTACGCCGCCAAACCCGGCGCACCGCGCATTCCAGTTGAACAAGCGTCACTGCCGAAAATTCCAGTTGTGCCTATCAGCGCACTCAATGCACAGAAGTTGATGCAGGATTTGCGCGGTGTGGATATTCCAGCCAATTGGCAGGGTGGCATGAGCATGCGGTATCACGTTGGACCGGGACCCTCGCGCGCCAAGGTTCAAGTCACGACCGATGCCGCAACAGCGGGCACGAAAACCATCTGGGATACGTTTGGCATTATTCGCGGATCGGAATTTCCCGACGAATACGTGTACATCGGTGGTCATCGCGATGGCTGGGGACCGGGCGCTGCCGACAATGTGAGTGGTGTGGTGAGCATTCTCGAGTCGGCCAAATCAATTTCCGATATGGTCGCCAAAGGTTGGCATCCGAAACGCACGATTGTGTTTGCGACGTGGGATGCCGAAGAGTGGGGACTGGTTGGCAGTACCGAATACGTCGAAGATGATTCGCTCAAGTTGCTGAAGGGCGCCGTAGCCTATTTCAATCAGGATGTGGCAGCTCAGGGCCCGAGTTTTGGTGGCGGTGGCACGCCCTCATTGCGCGGCGTGTTGCGGGATGTGTTGAAAACCATTCCCGATCCGGCTGGGCACGGCATGTTGTATGACGCGTGGAAAATCACTAGTGGTACTCGTGATACTGCGTCACCGCCAATGGGTGATCCAGGTGGCGGATCCGACTTCGCCGGTTTTTACAACCACTTGGGCATTCCCATTGCCGAGTGGGGGTTTGGCGGTCCCGCGGGAACGTATCACTCGACGTACGACACGTTCGCGTGGATGGAGAAATTCGGCGACAAGGATTTCAAGTATCACGCGGCGGCCGCGCGCATTGGCGCGACCATGCTGGTGCGTATGGCCGATGCTGATATTCTGCCGTACGACTATGTAGAGTTTGCCAACACCATGCGCCGCTATTTGCCGGCAATGCGTCGTGGATTCGCGCAGAAAAAATGGGATACCGCGTCCATCGCGCCACTGAGTGTTGCAATCGATAAGCTGCAGAAATCGGCGCAGCAATTTGCTGTTGTGCGCGACTCGATGCTGCGAAATACGCTGCCGAAAGCCACGCGCGAGAACACCAACAAATCGCTGCTCAAGGTTGAACGTGCGTTTACGCGCCCGTCGGGACTCAAGGATCGTCCGTGGTATCGGTCATTGATTTACGTGGCGGACATCGATAACGGGTATTCGAACATGAATTTCCCGGGTGTCAACGAAGCGGTCCGGTCGGGCGACGGTACGCTCGCGAAAGCGGAAATCACGGATCTCGTGGGGCGGTTTGGAGCTGCGACAGCGGCAATTGACGAAGCGCGCCGCAACATCACTGCGGCACCGGCCGCGCCTTCCAGGAAATAACGGACGTTCCAGTGGCCGAGTTGCGTGATCGACGCGAGAATGACGAGAGGCCGACGTATCTGCATTCGCGATATGCACGTCAGCACGTGTTGCGCGAATTCGGAGTTCATGGACAAGAAAAACTGAGTCGTGGTCGCGTGTTGATTGTTGGTGTGGGTGGACTTGGCTCGCCTGCGGCGATGTATCTCGCGGCCGCGGGTGTTGGAACACTGGGGCTCGCTGATGTTGATGTAGTAGATGAAAGCAATCTGCACAGGCAGTTGTTGTATGGCGTGCACGATGTAGGCGCCAACAAACTTGACGCGGCGCAACAGCGGTTACGAGACATAAATCCGCTGGTGAACGTGCAGTTACATCACTCGCGAATTACCAGCAGCAACGCAGTCGAGATTATTTCGCAGTACGATATCGTGCTGGATGGAACCGACAATTTTCCAGCGCGTTATGCCATCAACGATGCATGCGTAGCACTCGGCATTCCATTTGTGTACGGCAGTGTGGCGCGATTTGAAGGGCAGGTGAGTGTGTTCGCTGCGCCCGATGGTCCGTGTTATCGATGTCTGTTCGCAGAAGAGCCACTTGCTGGAACTGTTCCCAGTTGCGCGGAAGATGGAGTGCTGGGAATACTTCCGGGTATTGTTGGGTTGCACCAGAGTACGGAAGTCATCAAGTGGTTGACCGGTCTCGGGCGTTTGTTGGTGGGGCGCTTGCTGATGCTTGATCTGCTTGATCATTCGACAAGCGAGATAAGTCTCGCGCGAGATCCCGTGTGTGTGGCGTGCGGTGACCGTACAAAGCGCGACGTAACGATACGCGAAAACAGTGCGGCGACAGCATCCGGATCAGCAATTACAGAAGCGGCTGCGCTGGACGCCGTAACCGGCAACGCAACAATCGCCACACAAAAAACTACCTACGGCACCATATCCAACAGCGAAACAACAACCAAGCAGGGAACTGCGCCCAGCACCGTATCCAGCACCGCACCCCCATTACGAACGATGCCAGAAAACGCGACTGAAATTGACGTAGCGAAAGTCGCCGAGCGGTTGCGGAACGGCGAAGAGTTTGTGTTGCTCGATGTGCGTGAGCCGTGGGAGTTTGAACTTGCGCAGTTGCCAAACGCCGTACTGGTGCCGCTTTCCAACTTGCCGTCGGCGGTGAGTTCGCTCGAGAGCGATCGCGAATATGTCGTGTATTGCCACCACGGAATGCGGAGTGCAATGGCTGCCAACTGGCTCAAGACGCAGGGATTTGAGCGCGTGTACAACATGACCGGCGGAATTGATGCGTGGAGTGTTGTGGTCGATCGATCAGTGCCGCAGTACTAAACGTTCTCGAAGGCGGCGTTGGAAAAACCCGTCGACGGCAATTAGCTTCCCAAAATGATCCGCCTTGACGACCGCTTTGACATCGTGCGAGAAATCGGCCAAGGTGGTATGGGGCGAGTCGTACTCGCTCACGACAACCATCTCAATCGCCGAGTGGCCCTCAAGCTCCTCCCGTCGGAGCTGTCTGAGTCGATTGGTGTTGAACGGTTTGCTCGCGAGATCCGCGTGACAGCGCGGCTGGTGCATCCAGGCATCGTGCCCTTGTTCGATTCGGGACGCACCGATGACGGCCAGCTGTTCTACGTGATGCCGTATGTTGATGGTCCAACCTTGAGGTCCCGCATTGGTGAGGCCGGCAAACTGTCGTTAAATGAATCTGTGGCACTCGCGTGTGATTTGGCCGAGGCCCTCTCGTATGCACACGCGCAGGAAGTGATTCATCGAGATATCAAGCCGGAAAACATCTTCTGTTACGGCGGTCGCGCGATGTTGGCCGACTTTGGCATAGCGAAAGTTACGGGCAACTCTGCCGACGCAATTTCAACATTGTCCCACGCAACTTCTGCCGGCGAAATAATCGGAACATTGTCCTACATCAGCCCGGAACAGGGAACGGGTGATGCGATCGATGCGCGTAGTGACTTGTACAGTTTGGGCTGTGTGCTGTTCGAAATGCTTTCAGGCGAACCACCATACGTTGCGCGACAGCCGATTGCGGTTCTGGCGCAGCACGTAAGTGCACCAGTACCGGAACTCTCTCGGCGAAATGCTGACGTTCCGGAAAACATGTGCAGGTTGGTCGCATCTCTGCTGGCCAAGAATCCGAGCGACCGGCCCAGTAGCGCGGCCGATTTACTCGCGCAGTTGCGGGATATTACCAAGCCAGATCGCCCTTCCAAGACGGTTAGCGCTCCACAGTCATCACAATCGAAGTACACGCCTGAGTCGATGGCGGCCTACAATGAAGGTCGCTCGTACTGGATGCGAGGGATGCAGGGCGGGCCTGGCGCAAAAGAAAAGGTTGAAATCGCGATCATGTATTTCAACAAGTCACGTGCGCTCGATTCGCGGAATGCACTGGCCGTGGTAGGTTTGTCGGACGCAGCGCAGGTTATGGGGTATCGCGGGTTTCGTGATCACGGAGAAGCGCATGCCGAGGCGCGCGCGCTTCGGCTTGAAGCACTGGCGATGGAAGGTGATCTCGCAGAAGTGCACAACTCCATTGGCGTAGTGATGCTGTATTTCGAAGACGACTTCGAGGGAGCTGGGCGTGAACTGCTACGCTCCGTTGAGCTCGGACCTGACGTCAGCACCATCCGGCGATTCTGGGGCGTTTGGTTGAAAATTGCAGGACGTTTGGATGAAGCGCTCAAGGAGCTGCACATTGCGGCCGAACTTGCACCCGATGCCGCGTCGTCGTTTAACGCGTTGGGTGACGGATTGATTGCGATGGGTTCATACGAGGAGGCCATTCCATATCTTCGGCGTGCGCTACGACTCAATCCCAGTCTTGAAATTGCGCTTGAGCGTCTCGAGGTGGCGTGTCACCGCGGTGGCCGATTTGCAGAGGCGCTCGATGCACGACGTGCGTGGCTTGGGCAGAGACGCCTCACCGATCGCCTCACAGCGCTGGATGAAAATTTTCAGAAACTTGGTTGGCACGCTGCACGTGAGCTCGATGTGCGGCGCGAACTGACGTCGTTTCTCGAACGTGCAACATTGGAAGGCCCGTTTGAGGAGAACGGTACGAGCCGAACTCTCGCCGATCAGATCATTACATGTTACGCCGATCTCGGCGAATGGAAATCGGCGATGGACTGGGTTGAGCGATCGTACCATGCCCGTCCCGGCCGATTGCGTCGCGTGTTGACCGATTTCCTGTTCGATCGGCGCGGTCTCGCGGTCGATCCGCGTTACGCACCACTGCTTCGCACAGCCGGGTTGCAAGATCTATTGGGCGAGTATTTAAGCAACGGATAGCTGAGCGCCAATTGATGAAACACACGTTGGCCTACCGCTGATGCAACTACACTTTGCCATAGGACAACTGATAGCGCTCACGATTGCGCTGTTCGTGGTTGCGCTTGTCGTTCGCACGCGTGTTGGCGTGATCAAGAAATTCGAAGCAGCATTTGCGGCGCGTCGCCCTCTCGGCCCGACGGGAATTGTGATGGGTGCAGAACCCGTGTTGTTGCGTGGAAGTGAAACACACGCCGTGTTGCTGATTCATGGATTCGGTGACACACCGCAATCCGTACGGCCGCTTGCTGATGCGTTGAACGCAGCGGGTTGGACGGTAAAAGTGGTGTTGTTGCCGGGCCATGGGCGACCGTTGCGGGAATACGCAGCCGCCCGCGCGGCCGACTGGGTAACACATGCGCAGCTGTCGTATCGCGAATTGCGTGTGACGTACGAAAACGTCGTGGTATGCGGCATTTCCATGGGAGCGGCGCTTTCCACCATTCTGGCGGCCGAACATGCCGAGATTCCGGCGGTCGCGCTGTTGGCGCCGTATCTCGTGATGTCACGCAACATGCAGATCCGGAGTGTACTCGCGCGGTTGCTCGAGTTCGTCATTCCGTATCACGCGAACACTGGCGGCGATCGCTCCATTCACGATGACGTCGCGCGTGCACGCACGTTGGGAACGGGTGTTGTTACGGGAGGATCGCTGATGGCACTGCGCGAAATTTCAATGCGCGCGCAGCACGCGCTGCCAGCGATACGAACACGGGTGTTGTATCTGCAGTCGCGCGAGGACAATCGACTCAGTGAAAGCGATGCGATTACGCAGTTCGCGCGTATTGGCAGCGCCATCAAAGAGCAGCGTTGGCTGACCGGCTGCGGCCACATCATTACGGTCGACTATTGCAAAGGCGAGGTGGCTCGTCAGGTCGTGGCGTGGTTCGCGCCGGAAATCGCCTAGCGCCGATGCCGAACCCGGTCCGTTGACCCGGTCCGTTGACCCGGTCCGTGGACCAAATTTTCAGGAAGTTGATCACCCGATCGCGCCGAAACCACACCACCACCCGCACGGAGCAGCACATGGACACCGACGCCGCATTCGTCAAAGCCGCACTCAATAGCTGGAATTCCAATCTCAACGCCATCGATGCCCTCTTCGCCAGTTTCAGCGACGAGGGATTGAACGTCGAAATCGCGCCAGGCAAGAATCGGCTGATCTACCTTATGGGCCACCTGGCGGCCGTACACGACCGCATGCTCCCGCTCTTGGGGTTCGGCGAACGTGCGCACGCGGAACTCGATGCACCGTTCCTCAGCGCCAAAGATCGGGAAGCCGCAACCCCTTCGACCGCCGAGGTTCGGAGAGTGTGGGGCGAAATCAACGCGACACTGAATTCCGCAATGGCAGCGCTGCCCGCCGCCGACTGGCTCCAAAAACACACCACCGTCTCGGACGAAGATTTCGCCAAAGAACCCCACCGCAACCGCTACTCCGTACTCCTGAGCCGCACCAACCATCTCTGGTACCACTACGGGCAGATGGTGCTGGCGCCGAAAGCGACCTGAACCTGACTGACACGGGCGCTCCAACGGGCTACATTCAGATCTCGCCGGTGAATCCCGATCATTTGGTTCCCGAACAAACCGCGCTGGAGCGCACCGCATGCCTGAGTTTGGAAGTTGGGCTTCTGATTGGTGGAAGCCCGTAGTTTTTATCATCATCGCCGGACACATCACGAACGTTTGCGTGACGCTGTTTTTGCATCGCGCACAAACCCACCGCGGCGTTCGTTTTCATTACCTGGCCGAGTTGCCAATGCGCGTGTGGTTGTGGCTGACCACGGCAATTCGCACCAAAGAGTGGGTCGCCTGCCACCGCAAGCACCACGCATTTGCCGACCGCGATGGCGATCCACACAGCCCCATCGTTGAAGGACTGCGCAATATCCTGCTAAAGGGCGCGTTCTATTATCGGAAGACGGTGCGCCAACCGGCAGTGCTCGAGAAGTACGGCAAGGGCACGCCCAACGATTGGATTGAACGCCACCTGCTCGAAAAACGCAGCAGCCTCGGCATCGTCTTCATGCTCGGCATCGACATCTGGCTGTTTGGATTTTTCATTGGTCCGCTCGTGTGGGCGGCGCAGATGATCTGGATTCCGCTCTGGGCCGCGGGCGTCATCAACGGCATCGGACACGCGCTGGGTTATCGCAATCACGATGTGAAGGACGCCAGCCGCAACATCTCACCAATCGCCATTTGGCTGGGCGGTGAAGAACTGCACAACAACCATCACGCCGATCCACATTCAGCGCGGTTTGCTCACCGCTGGTTTGAATTCGACATCGGTTGGTTGTATATCAAGCTCTTATCAATGTTCGGACTGGCCGAAGTGAAATACGCTCGTGAAGGCGCGCATGTTCGCGTGGCGGAGTAAACGATGGCCGACGTAACCTGCAGTCGTTGCGGTAACACACGCGAAGGATTTGAGCGCCCTCCGTTTCCGGGCGCCATTGGCCAGCGCATTGTTGGCGAAATTTGCAAGGAGTGCTGGGCGGGTTGGCTCAAACAGCAAACCATGCTGATCAATCACTACGGGTTGAATGTGATGGATCCGCAGGCGCGTACCTTCCTCACGCGCAACATGGAAGGGTACCTGTTCAAACAAGGACAGGTAGATGATGTGGACACGTCAAAGCAGGGAACGATCAGTCACTGAACACTCGGACCCAACTGGACTTGGTTTCCCGATGGGCCGACAATTATTTGTCGGCCCTTTGTGTATGGCGGACTATTTCAAGACGCCGAGGAAACCGAGTCATTCAACGCCCGCGTGGAGCGCATTGGAACAGTTACAGGCTCAACACCGGAAAAAACGAAGGACACAAATGCAAAAACAAGAATCAAGAATGAACAGGAAAACAAGAATTGGTGGTCCCGAGCCGCTAACATGTTTCGGTGGCGAGACTGTCCGAAAAGTCGATTGAAAGTGTGCCGAGTCCGAAGGCAGTTCATCGGTTGCTGGTCGTCGACTTTTGAACTACGCGCCGATATTCGGAATTCAGCTTGGGGTCGAAACGAGCTAACCGACTAACTGCCTTTGGACTTTTTCGGACTTGCAACACGACTTTTCGGACACGTCTTTGAGGAGTTACAACTCCGCTCCGGGATACTGACTTCCAACTCTTTTCTTTAATTACTGCAACCGCTCGCTTCCTGGGTCCTGTTTAGAGGCAAGTCCCTTGTGCCCTTTACAGCGCGCCGCCAATCGCGAATGCCGCTTTCCACGGTCCACTGTGGTCCAGTGGACGCGACGCACCGATGCTGAACGCTCCGCCGAAAAAGCGTAGACGCACATCGAACGTGCCTCGCCAACCGTCCGTGGTTTTCCATTGCAATTGATTGAGCTGCGCACGCGTTGTGCTCGAAGCGGACGTCACGCCGCCAAATAGGCCGACTTGTATTTGCGGACCAATAGCGGGCAGCGTTAGTCGATTGAAGCGGATGGGTTGTTCAAGCAGTGGCAACAAATACCCAACGGTTCCGCGCGCCACGAGCGCCTGATCACCGGCAAACTCCTTGTATTCGTATCCAGGCAATCCCTCGGCGCCACCAACCTCGATCAACTGCTGTACCGGCAACTGTTTTCCATTCAACACCGAGCCATCCGCCCGGGCCGCGAAAATGAATCGATGAAACATACGCTGTCCGAATGTCTGCACGAGCGAGCGTTGCCAATCGAGATCGCCCGTTCCAAGTTCGTAGATTGCGCTCGCACCAAGTCCTGACGCGAGCGGACTGGTGATGATGTTTCGTCCGATATCAAATTGCGCGCGCGTGCGCGTGTAACTGCCTCCCGTTACCGGACGATTGGCGCGGAAGTCATCACCAACCATTCCGTGCTTCAATTCTTTGCCGAATCCGCGATCGTTGCCGCGCGCGAGTTCAACGCGCAGTGCCGACGAGTGTTTGATTCCGAATTCGCGCGTGAGACCGGCTGACAACACGCGCCGATCGACCCAATCATAGTTCTCCACGCCAAACAAGCTGCCGATGATGTTGCCGCCGCCTCCCCCCAGTGCGAGCGCAAAATCGTTGGTGGACGCCAACTGTCGCTCGGCTCGCGCATTCGCGACCCACGGACCCTTTACCAATGCCCCCTCGGCTCCGCCTTTCGCGGTCTTGGGCAATGTTGCGTATCCGCCAAACAGCCGGATCGATGCGCCAGGTGCGGATTCGCGGAAATCAATCAACCCCGCGCCGCCCACAAAGAGTCCTTCCACACGATTGAATCGAACGACGTCTCCAAATCCGCGGGCCTGCAAACGGAACTGTGCGCGGCCGTTGGGTCGGAATTCAGGTGGTGCTACGTCATCGAAGTCACGAGCGCTGCCATCTGCCGTGAGCGCGCCCAGACTGTTTCCCCACGATCCCCAATTCGAAATGCTGTCGCCGCCGGTCAGCTTCACGGTGTAATGCGGTTCGCCCAATGAATCGATGGAAGCAACGGCAAGGCTGCTGTCGCGAATTTTGAGTTCCATGTCGCGCCACACTGACTGTACACGGATGGTCGCACGCGCTTCGGTGAAGCTGGTAATTGCCTGGTACTCGAGCCGCTGCTTGGACGGCAACCAGTATTTGCCCTTTTGCAGGCTGTTCTCGAAATCGATGTAGCCAACCTCTTGGACCTGCGCAACAAATCGCACGAGCCGAGATGCAGGCGATTGTTTAACCGGACCAACGCGAATGCGTCCACGCAGGCGGATGATGCTCCCAGTGTTGCCATCGATGTAGACGTCGCCGGCAAACATCATCAATCGTGTTTGGCGCTCCACGATGGGCTCGACCACGATGCGAACCAACGGGATTTGGTTTCCGGGCCCGAGTTTGATCGTGGCTACCGTGTCTCCACCCGAAAACCGATAGAATTGCGCACGATCATCGGCAAACGGGTGAACTGCCGGCATGTTGCGACGCGTTGTATCGGCCGACATCAGAGATGGTGCGCCACCGAACAACAACGACAAGCGATTTCCATACAGCGCTGGTGCAGTCCACGGCTTTGGAAGAATGTTCAGCGCCGAAATTGAGGGTCCGAGCAGACGCGAACGATAGCCGACCTGTTGCTGCTCGAACGTGCCGGCGCGATCCCAACTCGAACGGAGGACGAACTGCTCGATTTGCGCGGCCGCCTCGGTGGTGGCGGCGGCAGTGCCGGCCACAGCGCCGTCCGGTCCGCCCGGAGTGTTCACGAGGAGCGACGCCTCGCTTTCAATCAGTGCGGAGTAGCCGAGCAGTTCGGGCGGCACGCGTCGGTTCGCTTGCGACGCCATTTCAATCATTTTGGCCAGCGCCGCCGAGCTGTACGTCGAATCACGAGTGGTTGACGGCACTTGGCTGGCTGGCAACTGATTGGCGGGCAACTGGCTGACTGCCGATTGGCTGACTGCCGATTGGCCAAGGACTAACAGCAGGGCGTGTGCAATCATCAATGGAGGCGGGTACGCGGTGCGCGGTAAGCGGTGCACTCGTCGGACAAGCCGAGCCGGGCAAATCCGTCTCTGACACGCCCGCTTTGGTTGCGTTCGGTTCAATATGACAGGGGAACACGCGCAAGGTGGAAAACCCTCTACCGTGGATGCTTAATACAAGGCCTTTCCAGTGCGCGGTTTAGCATACTATAGTCCCACATGAAATCCGTTCTCCTCATTCAGTATTCGCAGAGTGGTCAGCTCACGGATGTGGCGCAGTCGGTCATCGCGCCGCTCGTGGCCGCCCCGGAGATCGAGGTAACCATCGAAACGCTCCGCCCGAAAACGCCCTTTCCGTTTCCGTGGCCATTTTTTCAGTTTTTCGACACGTTCCCGTCGGCCGTTTACATGGATGGCTGCGAACTCGAACCGCTCAAAGCCGATCCGAATAAGCAGTACGATTTGGTGATCCTGGCATATCAGGTCTGGTTCCTGTCGCCGTCGCTGCCGGTCACGGGGTTTCTGAAAAGCGCCGAGGGGCAGCGGCTGCTGAACGGCAAATCGGTGGTCACGTTGATCGCGTGTCGTGACATGTGGCTGATGGCGCAGGAACAGGTGAAGTTGCTGCTCGATCAAGCCGGCGCGAAACTGGTTGGCAACATCGCTCTGGTTGATGAAGCCGGAACGGCGGGCAGTTTCTTTGCAACGCCAGCGTGGGTGTTAAGCGGGAACAAAGGGCCGCATCTGTTTGGCCTCATTCCGCGTGCGGGTGTCAAACCGGAGCAGATTGTTGCGGCCAAGCGGTTTGGCGATCGGATGACGGATGTGCTCACGCAGCATCGTCCGCTTGACGAACACTTGCTGCAAGGATTGGGCGCAGTGCGCGTGAACGAGAAATTGATCGCCAGTGAACGTACGGCGCGTCGCAGCTTTCTCATTTGGGGAAAGTTGTTTCGGTCGCTCGGTCCAACAGGCGCTGCCGCTCGCAAACCAGTGATACTTTTTTACTTCGTATTTCTTTTCACGTTGATCGTCACGTTTATTCCCATCAGCATCGTGATCAAACGCCTGCTTGCACCGTTTGCCAAAGCGCGCGTTGCGTCGCAGAAGGCTTATTTCGCGTACCCTTCGGGTGAGTGAGCAACACGTAGCATGACTGGACGGGCTTATATCACGGCAGTCGGCGCGTTTCTTCCAGGTGAGCCGGTGAGCAACGCCGATCTCGAAGCAACGTTGGGCCAGGTGAATGGCAAGGCGTCGCGCGCGATGGGACCAGTGCTGCGGTCAAATGGCATTACGTCACGTTATTACGCGATTCATCGCGAAACGGGCGAGCCAAGTTTCAGTAGCGCGGCGATGGCCGCGAACGCGGTGCGCCAACTTGCGACGGACAATTTCTCGCTCGATGACATCGACTGCCTGGCGTGCGGTACCAGTTTGCCCGAGCAGATTCTACCAAACATTGGCAGCATGGTGCACGCCGAACTCGCGCTGAAGCCAATTGAGGTCATGGCAACATCGGGTGTGTGTCTGAGCGGTGTTACTGCGATGAAATACGCGATGCTGGGTGTGAAGGCGGGCGAGTTTGAACACGCGGTTGCCGCTGCGTCCGAACGTGCATCGGGAGCGTTGCGCGGCCGTTTCTTCAACAGCGATTCGGACGCGGCGCCAAGTGAATTTGTCAAACGACCATCGCTTGCCTTCGAGAAAGATTTTCTGCGCTTCATGTTGTCCGACGGTGCCGGCGCGGTGCTCATTGAACCGCGACCCGCGAAGACCGGTTTGTCGTTGCGCATGGAGTGGATTGTTGGCCGCTCCTATGCGAACGAGATGGACACCTGCATGTACGCAGGCGCCGAAAAGATGCCGGATGGGTCGCTTAAAAGCTGGATGGATTACGCGCCGGAAGAGTGGCTGACGAAGTCGGTGTTTGCGATCAAGCAGGACGCGAAACAACTCAACGAACACATCATTCGGTACACCGTCGAGTACGGCCTGCAGGAAGTTGTGCGCACGAAACAGCTCGATCCCGGCAGTGTAACGTGGTTCCTGCCGCACTACAGCAGCATGTATTTTCGCGACAAGGTCGCGGCGGGAATGGAACGTGTTGGCTTTGTGATTCCACAGGAACGCTGGTTCTCCAATCTTACCACCAAGGGCAACACCGGCTCGGCGTCCATTTACATCATGCTGGAAGAATTGTTTCATTCCGGCAAACTGAATGTTGGTGATCGCCTGTTGTGTTATGTGCCCGAGAGCGGACGATTCAGCACGGGGTACATCTTGCTCACGGTGTGTGGGCCCGATGCCGAATCCGC
>JBDUBA010000088.1:0-5656 GCA_040004335.1 Gemmatimonas sp. | reverse complement strand
AGCACGCGCGTAATGCCTTCGAGCATTTGCTCGAAGCGCGAAATTTCCAACGTAAGGTGCTTCGTGCCTGAGGGAGTAAGGCGATAGATGCGTACGCGGCGATTGGTGGCCGACGTGCCCCATTCGGCTTTAACGAGACCCGCCTTGAGCAACCGTTGCAACGCTGGATACAGTGAGCCTTCTTCAACTTGCAACAGGTCGTTGGAGCGCTCCTGAATGCGTTGCACGAGTGCGTATCCGTGCAGCGGTTCTCGCTTGAGTACCCGCAGCACCATCATTTCAATTGCGCCAGGAAACAGGCTGCGGGAATCGCTGGGTGTCACGGGGAGAAGGAGTACGGTGGCTGGGTTACTATAGGCATAGAGTAAACTAGTATTGCGGAATTCGTCTAGTCAAGGGAGGTCACGCGGGGCAATCGGGGCCTTGGTACCACGCGCGTGTATGGCGTGGCGACGCGCAAGCCTCGTCAACAGGAGATTCACTCGCGCGCGCGGACAGCATAACGAGCGTTGCTGCAGTCAAAAGCAAGGCGGTACGCTGTGTAACTGCACAGCACTCCACGCTGCTCCGTTCACAGCTAATTTATGAGAGGCTTTGCGGTAGAACGCGGCGTTAGACGACTCACCAAGATCTCAAATGCGCACACGTCCACTCCCGCGCCTTGTTACTGAGCGACTCCTCCTCCGTCCGTTCTCGCCGAGCGATGGACCCGACGTTGAACGTCTGGCAGGCGCGCGCGAAGTGGCCGATACCACCCTCACGATTCCGCACCCATATCCAGTCGGCGGCGGTACCGAATGGATCCTCACGCATGCAGATGCGTGGGAGCGCGATCAGGGACTCACACTCGCCATTTGCGTCGGCACCGATGACGAGACCCCCATCGGTGCCATTAGCGTCCAGTTCTCCGTACAACACTCACATGGCGAACTCGGATACTGGATTGGCGCCGGCCATTGGGGCCAAGGCTATGCGACCGAAGCCGCGTTTGCGATCATGTCGCACGCGTTCACCGCACTCGCGCTCCACCGCATGCAAGCGCGACATTTTACGCGCAATCCCGCATCAGGTCGTGTGCTGCAGAAACTCGGCATGCAACTGGAAGGTATCCATCGCGATGCCTACACGCGGTGGAGTGTTTTTGAAGATGTCGCCGTCTATGCGCTGTTAGCACCGCAGTGGGCCGGCACGGATCGGTCGCCCCGCGGAGTCGTGGACAATTTCTGACGCTGTTACGAGACCCGTCATGAGTACGATCAGTTTACGCTTGCGTGAGTCGCTCCACCGTCACGCGCGCGAGCTCGCGGAGCAAGAAGGCATTTCGATCAATCAATTGATCGCGACGTCGTTAGCCGCCACCGCGGCGACACCCGTGTACCCTTGAATCACGCCTTTACTCGTCGCCAGTTTCGCACTCTCGTTATCGGTGCGATTGCTCGGCCGAATCGCACCATTTGCGCCCGATCGATCCGTCAAGTTCCTTGTGCAACGGCCGAGACTACTTGAGGAGACTCTCCCACTCCGCAAGCAGGCCACCCATCCCCAGCACTGCACTCTCTGGCAACGCAGCCAGAGTCACCGATCCCGCCACAGCCATTCAGACGCGTCTCTCCCTCATTCTTGGCGGGAGTGACTTTCCGGCGTTGTCCCAACAGATCATCGATACCATTTCGGTGTTGGATGATGACGCGAGTTCGCTGCAGCGGCTCGCCAACGTGGTGCTGCGGGAATACAGCTTGACGTTGAGTGTCGTGCGCACCGCCAACAGCGCGCATTATCGCCGCACGGGGCGACCCATTCAGAGCGCCACGCACGCGATGATGATGTTGGGCGCGCGCACTGTACGTCATCTCGCGAGCAGCTTGTTGTTGTTCGAGAACTATTCGCGTCGCTCGGATGACTTGAAAGAGTTGATGCTGCTGTCACTGTTGACGGCAAATCATGCGCGGGAAGCGGCGGCGCGACTCGGCAGAGGTGATCCCGAAGAAGCACACTTGTGCGGCATGTTTCGGAATCTTGGTGAAGTGCTCATCGCGTGTCATTTCCCCGATGATTACGCCGCGATCCAGCAAGCCATCGACGAACGCAGACTTACGGCATCGGGCGCGGCAAACGCAGTCCTCGGATTTCGCTACGAGGAACTTGGCGTTGCGTTGTCGAAACACTGGGGAATGCCCGAATCCGTTATGACGGGCATGTGTGCACGCGCTTTGTCGCCGTTATCGGAGATGGGTGGTATCACATCGTTCAGTCACGATCTCACGCGCGCAATTTACCGCAGCAGCGAACACAAAAAAGACACGCAACAAGCGCTGGACGACGTGATCGCACAATATGCTCCGCGTCTGAAGTTGTCGCGCGCTGCCGTTGTGGAAATTGTCGAAGCGGCGTTGGCCGAAACGCGTGAACTGTTCAGCAGTGCGACCGCGGGTCAGGGTGCGGCGCTTCGTCAACTCTCGGCGGCGGCGCGCGCTGCGATGGGTGAACCAGCGCTCAACACCGGGGAGTGGGATGCAACCGCACTGACGGCGTCGTCCGAAGACGCATCGCTCTTGTTGCGCGAGAAGTTGCGACAGGAACTCGAGAACAAAGTTGATCCGTCGTCCGAAGGCACGTTGGGCACCGTCATCCTGCTTGCGCTTGAAGGTGCGTTACGCGGTGCGCCGTTTGATCGCGTGATTGCGTGCGTGCTCAGCGCCGATCGTTCGCAACTCACCGCGCGAACCGCGCTCGGTGTAGGCGCAGAAGCGTTGATGCCCAAGTTCAATTTTCCCATGACACCGCGCGGTGGCCCTGTTGCGGCCGCCTTGTTGCAGCGAAATTCGGTCTATCTGCCAACCGATCGCGCAATGACCGCGCAGGATGTTCGCTGGGCGCAAAACATTGGCTGCGCGCAGTTCGGTGTATTTCCGATCATTGTCGAAATGAAAATTGTCGGATGTTTGTACGTGGATCGTGTGGCGCCGCATCCGCTGCCCGATCGCGGTA
The DNA here is from genome assembly GCA_040004335.1 of Gemmatimonas sp. GTDB lineage: Bacteria > Gemmatimonadota > Gemmatimonadetes > Gemmatimonadales > Gemmatimonadaceae > Gemmatimonas. The sequence goes on along the minus strand of JBDUBA010000088.1, from coordinate 2,668 downwards.
CGAGCAATTACGTGAAGTCGCTGTGTGAACTGGTCGCGAAAGCCATTGCCGCGCGGAAAGGCGCGCCAGCAACGCCAGCCAGCGTCGACAAGGTGAAGCCCGTGCCGGTAGCACATGTGGCCGACGAATCAATTTTCCAGCAGGTGCCGGCCGCCTGGAGCGCGTCGCTGGAAACTTCAATTTCTGCAGGTACTCACACTGCCGAATCCAGAGCGGCTTTGGTGCTGCGCGTGCTTCAGGGCGCGGATCCCGTCCCGTTGGCACAATCCGCCGGTGTTACGAGTGCTGATTTGGAGCGTTGGCGGACGGAATTTCTTGCGGGTGCATTGAGTCGCATGCAGTAAATGATTCGGAGAGCCGCCGCGCGCTTTCGCGTATGCTCGATGACATATATGATCGGACCGTGATATTCGCGGCCGTGCAACGAAATAGCGTCAGCGAGCGTGGTATCGGCCTGTGCAACGAATCAGCGTCAGCGCGCTAGCGCCCTGGCTTGATCTTGTTGCCGATCTGCAAGTCCCATCCCATCGCATCGGGAACGTGAAAACTTTCGAGCGTGCCGGTCATGTCCGGGCGCGGTTCGCGCACCCCGTCGCGCGAGACATACACCACGTCGCGCTTCTTCAATTCGGACCGTACACGCTCGGTGTCCCAGTTCTCAATGCCGAAGCTGATGTGACCAATGGCGGCGGTCACGGTGCCTGCTGGCGGTGGCGGCGGAGCCGCCGGTGTTGCGCCAGCCGAATCGCCGCGCCCACCACGTCCGGCTGTTGATGCGCGCGCAGCCGCGTTTCCGCGAATGATGGCTCCACCAATCGTGCCAATTTGAACGGTGATTTGTCCGCCACCACCGCCGCCGCCTTCAATTTCCCACCCGAGTAGCGCTTTGTAGAACGCGACGCTTCGGCGATAATCGGGCACTTCGAACGAGATGTGATCGAGGTACAGGGTGTTCCAATTGGTTGGTTCGAAAGGCGCCGGCGCCGGAAGTTTTCCTTTCGCGGCCGTTTTGCGCCGCAACTCTTTTGTGCCGTTGGTAACCGCGACATCAAAACCATCGGGGTCTTTGAATCGAAAACTTTTGTAGTCCGATCCCTGATGATCGGCGACGGGGTTGAGGCCGCGCTTCTTCAATTCGGCTTCAACTTTATTGGTATCCCATGGTGAAATACCCCAGGCAAATCCATCGAACACGGCTTGTACCGGTGGACGACTCACGCCCAGTCCCGCGTCGGTGATGGCCGCGGGTGGTGGCGCTTTGAGTCCGCCGCGAATGATGATCCCGCCGGAGCTGTCGCCAATATCCAGCGTGCACTGTTTGCCGTCGTCACTGCGCACTTTCCAGCCCATCAGCGTTGCGTAGAACGCAGCCGCCTTCTTGTAGTCCACGCACTGATACGAGAAGTGATCGAGCCACACTGTCGTCCAGCCAGTTGATTCGAATGGCATCACCAGTGGCGTCGTATCGCGCGCTGCACCGCGGCCACCGCCCCCACGTCCAGCGCCGCCGCCGCGTCCACCTCGGCCCGTGTCTGGTGGTGCCCCCGTGGCGCGCCCCTGGGCCATCGCCAAGGCGGGCAGCCCTACAATTGCTGCGAGCGCCTGCAGGAGTTCGCGGCGGGTAATGATACCGGCGCGAAAATCACGGAGAACCTTGTCGGTGGCGTTGTCGCTCATGGCATTGATCCAGTTGAGGAGAACCGCACCGAGAATACTGCGACAGAATTTCCCCTCGTCAACCAACGGAATCATTGCAGTGATATGGCCTCAAGAACACGGCGACAGCATTTCACTTGGCCAACAACGGGGGCATTGCAAATGAAATGGCCGCTTTAACTCCAACGACTGTCCGCGACACAGGGAAAGTTCAGGGAGTGGGCAGACAATGCGCGGTATGAGTTCTGCCAAATTGTCCGGAGAAGGGCAAACGGGTGCCCAAGTGTCTCCTATTTAAGACTGTGCGGATGGACACCGAAACAATTTTGCGGTCGGTGATGCGCCTCACAGATCCACATAACCCCCACCGGCGTATGTACTTGCAGTGAATGTTCCATCGGGTTCCATAGCGGCACGGACCCTGCTCTACACTGGCATAGAAGCAAAGGGAGGTGCGCCGGAAAGACCGGGCCGCCGACCTCGGGCTTGATACCCCACCTCGCGAGCGATGGCGTTCGCGTTCAAAGCAGAGGAGATTTTCAGATGGCTGATCCGGCTCGTAACCAGATGCTCCCCAATGCGGGACTCAACGTTCCAGTCCGTGAGCGCCTTCGCTCCATAGAAGATGGCGAAGTCGTCTCGGCATTTCTGCAAGGCGAAGAACGCGCGTTTGAAGAACTTGTGGATCGCTACCAAGGTCGCCTGCTGAACTTCATCTATCGCACCATTGGCGATCGCGACCGCGCGGAAGATCTCGTGCAGGAAGTCTTCATCAGGGTCTACCGCCACATCGGACGTTTTGATCGCTCGAAAAAGTTCTCCACCTGGATTTACACGATCGCCAGCAATCTGGCGAAGAACGAGCTGCGTAATCGCTCGCGTAACCCGCTGGTGTTGTTCCAGGCCATCAAGGCCAAGTTCGAGGACGAAGATCGCCCGTTGCAGTTCGAAGACACTCAGTCGCGCCCGGACGACCTGTTCCGCAAGCGCCACCTGAGGGAGATGGTCGAAC
>JBDUBA010000265.1:0-5665 GCA_040004335.1 Gemmatimonas sp. | reverse complement strand
CATTGCGGTCAAAATGACGCCTCTGACCCCAGTATCAAATTGTCCCCAGTATCAAACCATTGCGGTCAAAATGACGCCTCTGACCCCAGTATCAAAAGGACGCCTCTGACCCCGGTATCAAAACGTCCCCAGCATCAAAACATCCCCGGTTCAAATCGCCGCTCAGTTCCCAATTCGCGACAACCGAGGTCGCGCCAGCCGCCGAGTCGCAATGATCAGCGCAACGACCGCCACGGTCCCACTCCCAATCAACGCGGCACGGAGCGACGGTCCCGCATCGAGCCGCTTGGAGGTTGCCTCGGTCATGGAGGCCGCGACCGCCAGCATCCACTGTCGCACACTGAGGAAATGCAGCGCCGGAAACGTGCTGCTCAAAATGCCTTCCCAGAACAACACGTAGGCGAGCCCACCAACCAACGCACGTTTCGTGATGAGCGCAACCGCAGTGAATCCCGCAGCGTACGTGGCCGCGCCAAGTGCGGCCGCCCAACCAAACGCACGCGTCACATTGAGCGGATCGGACGACCCCGTGGCGATGCGCCCCGCGCCCCACACCGCGAGCGATGACAGACCAGCGGACAACAGCGCAGCAAACAACATGCGCACCAACACAATCCACCAGCGTGGAGTGGTTGTCGTCACGAGATACATCAACGTGCCGTCGTTCGATTCCGCCGCAAACGCACTGGTGCCAAGCAGCAACGAGAGAATTGGAACCGCGATGGTCAACACCAACTGGTCGTAACGCTCAACCAGAAATTGCACCGGATCGCCCGACAGTGGACCGCGTGCCGCGAACACCATCGAAAACAACATCGGCAAGAGCACGAGGAGCGCCATACCCACCAGCAGCATCGGCGTTACCGTGCGTGCCCAGGTCAGTCGCACCACCGCGCGCGCCGACCCGAACCACAACACTCGCGCAGTCGGTCGCCCCTGTGTGTTCGCCATTATTTCTCCACCAGATATGCGAACACGTGTTCAAGGCTTTCGTCGGTTGCCTTGATCTCGAACACCGAGACACCAAGCTGTTTCGCTGCGGGACCAACGGCGCGTGCAAATCCTGCATAGTCCGTCGCACGCACCAACAACCCCTCGTCGGAAATCTCAACACCAACGACCGTGGAGTTGGTAATCAACGCCGACGCCAGCCGGCGATCATCCGTCGTGCGCACGTGCACGGTGTGCGGACGATCGGTCATCAACCGACGGAGCGATCGGAAATCACCGGTCGCCGCCAATCGGCCGGCCAGCATCACCAGAATGCGAGACGCGAGCCCTTCAATTTCTTCGAGAATGTGTGAACTCAGCAACACCGCGGTGCCGGCTTCTGCGCGCTGTTCCAGCAATCGCATCATGCCGACACGCTGTCGCGGATCGAGTCCGTTGAACGGTTCATCCAGCAACACGAGTCGTGGTTCGTGAACGAGTGCGGCCGCTAGTTTGGCACGTTGTTTCATGCCTTTGCTGAATCCGCCCAGCCGACGCCCTTTCACATTATCAAGTTCAACCGTCGCGAGTGCTTTGCGCGTTGCTTCACGCACGTCTGGCAAACCCAGTAACGCCGCGCGTGCCGACACAAACGCATCGGCCGTCATGTTGGCCGGCAAGGCTTCCTGCTCGGGCACGAGACCAATATCCGTATACGCGCCCGGACCGCTGGCCGGTGACTTGCCGTACACGCGCACGGCACCGTTGGAAGGCGACAACAATCCGGCAGCGAGTTGCAGCAGCGTACTCTTGCCGGCGCCGTTGGGCCCGAGCAAGCCAGTAATGCCCGCGTTCACCGTTGCGTTGATGCCGTTGACCGCCACAACATCGCCATACCAGTGCGACACCTGATCAAAGACCAGCGGCGTGTCATGCGACGCGGTTGCTGCCTCCGATGGCGCGCCCGCACTTACTGCGCCGTTCGACCCAACGGCCGTTGATTGCACCGTTGATGGCACCGTGGATTCACTCATGTTTCAAGCCGGCGCATGCGCAATTGCAGCAGACCAACCCCCACCAGCGAAAAAGCAACCAACACTCCGGCGTACGTCCATGCGTCCATTGGAGGATTGGTGTCGAATCCGCGGTTGGTCTCATCGAACAACAACATCGCCAACATATGAATACTCTGCGCCGGTGACAGCAGCTCGGCCGACCGCGACGCCACGCCCGCCAGCCCATTCAACCCTTTTGAGATGGCCTCGAACAACAGGAAGAGCGCAATGATCGACGCGGTCGCGAAAGCGCGTCGCGGAGACCACGCAGAAATGCCCGCCCCAAGTCCGCCAACGGAAAGCGCCGTGAGTGATGCAATGGCCAGCACTGGGAGAAACTGATCGCCAATTTCACCAAATCGTTTGGTTGGATCGGCCGCGAGTCCAATCTGACCGATGTAGAGCAGGAACAGACAGGTAAAGACAACAATGAAAAGCGATGTGACAATCGCGGCGAGTCGCGCCGAAAGATACGCCTGACGCGACGACGCGCGCGTCAACACCAGCGGTAAAATTCGATGTTGCTGGTCGCGACTGAAAACTTCCGGAGCCTGTGCCGCAATAAACAACACGTACAGAATGATGGATCCCTCGAGCACGTTGCCGTAACGTACCGGCAATTGTCCCTGCGAAACCGACGCGCCGATCAGCGAACCGCCCACCTGCAGCATCGTGATGACGCCAACAAACACGGGAACAATCTTTGCCTTTCCCGTGCGTCCCAACCCAAACATCGTGCGCAGCCCCTGCGTAAAAATCGCGAACCATGCGCCGCGCGGTCCTTCACGCGCTCCTTCGTATCGGCGATAGCCGAGGTCGTGAATTGCTGAGTCGTCGGTCATGAGCGTGTGCGAAAGAGATCTTCCAGATGACCGCGACGGCGTTCAATCCGCAGCAATCCAACATCCAGCTTGACCGCCGCGTCGCGAATGGCATCACACGCGTTGCGCATCGCGCTGTCATCCGATCCATCGGGCAATTGCACGAGGACATTCGCACGATCACGCGACACGACATATCCCGCGTACACGAGTTCATCAGCAATGAGCGCTGGATCGCCATCAACTTCAACGATGAGTGTCATCGTAACGCGTGTCATCGCGCCCAGTTGATCGGCCCGCAGCAACCGACCTTCATCCAGCACAACAATCGCGTCGCAGATGCGCTCAAGTTCACCCAGCAAATGCGACGACACCACAACGGACATTCCGAAATCGCGTCCGGTGCGTTGGATCAGCGCGAGCATGTCATCGCGGCCTGCCGGGTCGAGTCCGTTGGTGGGTTCATCCAGAATCAGCAAGCGCGGATCGTGCACCAACGCCTGCGCCAGCTTGACGCGTTGCGCCATACCCGTGGAGTAACCGCCCATCGGACGATAACGCTCTTCAAATAATCCGACGTGTCGCAGCACTTCTGCGGCGCGTTCACGCGCGGCCGACGCCGGCAAACCCGACACACGCGCCAACCATGTCACGAATTCCGCGGCGCTGACGTCGGGTAACAGACAATCGTGTTCGGGCATGTACCCAACGAGGCTGCGAATGGCCGCCCGATCACTCACGATGTCGTTGCCCATCACGCGTGCGCTGCCATCGCTTGCATCAATCAATCCCAACAGCAATTTCACGAGCGTACTCTTGCCGGCGCCGTTGGCGCCGACGAGTCCCGTGATCCCTGTATCGAATTGAACGGTGAGATTGTCGAGCGCTACAACGGTTCCGTAACGCTTGGATAACCCTTCGGTTTCGAGGATAGGGATGTCAGGACCCTGAATTGGGAGGTGGGGCAAGCTCGGACGCCAAGGAGCCATTCATCGCGCCTGATGCATTGGCGGGAGCCCCTACGGACTCCAGCACCGGGAGTGTCACGCCGGCTTTTGCCGCGCGCCGCTCCAGGGTTGCCCGATCGGAAAGGCTCCGCATGAGTGCATCCGCGTCGCGGTTTTGCAGATAGCGCCCCTTCTCCCAGCCCTCGACAATTCCCTTGGGCGTGCCGTAACACAACTCGGAGAACTGCGCGACGGTCAACCCCAGTGAGTCACGCAGCTGGCGGATACCTCGCGGGGTCAGCAGACTGTTGGCCGCACGAATGCGCTCCACGGCAAGTTTCTCAGCGGCTTCGCGCTGATCGATCGTGCGACTGTCGTGTCCACACTTGTCGCAGCGAAAGTACTCCCGGTCCACCTCGGCGGCCATGCCACTGAGGCGCACAGTGACGGTCTCTTTTTCCATCGAATACCGGCCGCCGCACCCGCGGTGCAGGCTGCCTTCAAGTGTAGCGATGCTCAATGATGCTCCCGATTGTCTCGGCGTTGAACGACGTGGTGTGCCAGTGTTTGCGTTGCGGTCACTATTTCGTCAGACAAGATAAGGGAGTGCGCCGCGCTGCGCGCTGATGTTCCCAACCACCCCACGCACTACTGCCATGTACGATAATTGCATCGTTCGCCAGCCCCTCTTTGATCGAAATAATGCCCTGTTGGGGTATGAGCTTCGCTTTCGGGATACCGAAAATGGGCGGGCCGCGCTGGCGCAGAGCGTTATCAGCGGCACGTTCGACATCATCCGCGGCGGGATGCCAGCATTTGTTGCCTGCAGCCGGGAGCAGCTCCTGAGCGATACATTTGCGGCGATCGATCCAACGGCAGTTGTGCTCATGATCAGCAACGATGTTGGCGAGGACGATGAGGTCGTCTCGGCACTGGTGCGCATCAAGTCGGCGGGTGGCCTCGTGGCCCTCGACACGCTGTTCGAAGATGTTTCGCCGTCTGAGGCACTCGCTGGCCACGTCGAGTGGGCTCGCGTTGATCTGCGTGATGATGATGCAGAAGTCGTCGGGCGCATCTGCGACCGTGTGTGGCATGCGCGTCCGCGATTCTTCGCGGAGGTGGTTGACCCGGCGCAATACACAATCGCGTTTGAGCTGGGCTTCGACGGATTCCAGGGACCGCTCTTCAGCCGTCTGGAAACGATTCCGACGGCCGAAATTCCCGTTTCTACTGTCGCAGCGATGCGGTTACTTGGACTGGCGCGCGATCCCAACGTGCCCGATCCAAAGCTTGAAGAGGCGGTGTCGACCGACCCGGTCCTCACCTTTCAGCTGTTGCGCCTTGTAAACTCGGCTGCGCTTGGTGGTAAGGGCGTGAGTTCGATCGGTCACGCGCTCCGCATCATCGGTCGCAATCAATTCCTGCGTTGGCTGGCGCTGGCAATTGCGGCGTCGCGTGGCGCAAAGAATGGTGTCGATCAGCAGCTCGTGCGTCAGGCCGTCGAACGTGGACGCTTGCTGGAACAGCTGGGCGGCAAGGGTCGCGATGCGGGGACGCTGTTCCTGGTTGGCCTGTTCTCGTTGATGGACGCCGTGTTCAAAATGCCGTTGCATGATATCGTAGCGCGCGTGGCGTTGGGCGATGAAGCAAAAGCGGCGCTGCTCGATCGCACCGGGCCGTACGCGAAGGCACTCGCATTTGCGGAAGCGTATGAGATGGGTATGTTCGAAACCGCGACGGAGTTGGCGACCGAAATGGGTGTTCCGCTCGAGAAGTTGCCGGACATGTACACAACGGCATTAGCGTGGGCGGCCGAGGCGTTGGGTGCGATGGCGGTTCCGGCGGCTTCGATTGATCGGAAGTTGGCGACGCGCTAGGCGCGCGGTCTCTGCGCGGGTCTTTGGCTCTGCGC
>JBDUBA010000352.1:0-5683 GCA_040004335.1 Gemmatimonas sp. | reverse complement strand
ACGTGCTCAAGAACTCCTCACTTGCCCTGTTCTTTAAGGGCGGCCTACGACTGAGCGTGGTTGGTCTCGGTATCGGACTTCTCGTGACCGCTGCAGTTCTCAGAATTCTCGCATCACGGTTGACCGGAGTTGTGGCGAATCCGGTGGAGGTAATGATGGCAATTACCATAACTGTTTTGATCGTCGCCTCACTGGCCACGTGGTTACCCGCGCGCAAAGCCACAACTGTTGATCCGTTGGCGGCGTTACACGTCGAATCAGGCTGCACACGAACAAGGAGTTCCAAATTATGTCCGCAAAATCGCCATCGCTGTTACAAGGTACGCTCGATCTCATCGTGCTGCAGCTGCTCAAGTCCGAACCCACAAACGGTTACGAACTCGCGCAGCGCATCGAGGCCATTTCGCGCGAGGCACTGAGTATTAACGCGGGTTCGCTGTATCCAGCGTTGTATCGTCTCGAGGCGCGCGACTTGATCAGCGCGAAGTGGGAGGAGTCAAAAACCGGGCGGCGTGTGAAGGTGTACTCCGTCACCGCATCGGGGCGCAAAGAACTCACGGAGCAACGTGATGAATGGGCGAAATTTGCGGGTGCGTTGTCAGCCATTCTCAAGACCACGTGATATGAGCGTCTACGGCGAAGCGCGAGCGTGGTTGCGTGCGGTGATGCTCCGGCGGCGTGCCGAGCGGGAGATGCACGAAGAGATGACCGCGCACATCGAACAGGCGGCTGCGCGATTTGTGGCGCGCGGTATGTCTGAGCGGGATGCGTTGCACGCGGCGCGCAAGGAATTTGGCAACGTTGCGTTGATTCAAGAGCGGTCGCGCGACAGCCGCGGCGGACGATGGGTCGATAATCTCAGAGCCGACGTGCGGTATGCGTTGCGTCATTTCGCGCGCACGCCGCTTACGACCATTACGATACTGTTTGCGATGTTGCTGGGTGTTGGCGGGAATGCCGCGTTGTACTCCGTCATGCAGCCATTGCTGTTTCGCACGCCGCCGGGTGTGCCGAACGACCCGTCCTTGGTAATGATCCGCGGAACGGAAGGCCCGTCAGGCCGGATCTACCGCGAACTTTCGTATCCCGAACTCCTGGACTTTGCTGCGCAGAGCGTGTTTGCTGCGGTTGCAGGGTTTCGCGCTGCTGACGTCGCGGTCGATTTGGGAAGCGGCGCCGAAGACATTTTGTCAGTGCGAACGAACTACGTGACGCCCAATTTCTTCAATGTGCTCGGAGCAAAACTGGCAGCTGGACCAGGATTCATGGAGACGCGATACGACGCGCACGAATTGGCCGAGTTGACCGTGGTTGTTGACTACAAGTTTGCAGTTAAGCAGTTCGGCACGCCCGCAGCCGCGATTGGTAAAACGGCGCGCGTGAATGGAGTCCTTGTGACCATCGTTGGAGTTGCACCGAAACGTCTGGTCACGATGCCGCATGGCGCCGATCGCAATTTCTGGATTCCCGTCTCGGCGCTGCCGGCCATCGAGCACACGAGCGCAAACATTTTTGCCAGTGATGATTCGAGTGCCTTCCGATCCATCGCGCGTCTCGCAGAAGGGCAAACTGTTGTCAGTGCAATGCCGGTGGTGCGCAACCTCGCGGCCCGTCATTTCGCTGCGCGAGCGCCCGTGCAAACTGGGGCCTCCAAAGTTCAGAAAGCAGACGCCGATGTGATTCGTTTGCGCGGTAATCTTGAAGTTGGTTCGGATCCGTCGGAGACACTCTGGGGCGCAGCTGCGGTCGTCGCACTCGATCTTTTGATCTTGCTCGTTTGCACAACAACCGTGAGCTCGCTCCTCGTCGGAGCAGCGGTCACGCGTCGTCATGAAATTGGCATACGACTGGCGCTGGGTGCTTCACGTGTTCGCATTGTCCGTCAGTTGCTCACGGAGACACTTGTGCTCGCACTTGCCGGCGCGATTGGTGGATTGCTGCTATTTACGGTGATCCGCCGTCTTCTGGAAGCCCGGATGGAAGTCGAAGTGGCTTCGCCCTGGTCGACGGTTGGTTTTACCGCGGCGGTTGCACTGTTCACAGCGTTGTTGAGCGGACTCTCCCCGGCGTTGCACGCAACGCGTCAGGGGCTCGCTCAAGTGCTCAAGAATTCATCGGCCGGTGCAACGTCGCGTTCGCGCTTGCAGCGGGTGTTTGTCATTGCGCAGATCGCGCTGGCGCAACCGCTGTTGGTGAGTCTGGTCATGTTCATGATTTTTGTGAGCGGCGAATTTCGTACTGCGCAGGGTAAAGTTGACGCCGAGCGATTGCTGGTTGTGCGATTTGATGCGTGGTCGGCTCGTGGAAAGACGGGAGGACTCGAACGTATTCCGGCCATCATTCGCCGACTTGAGTCCACGGCGGGAGTACGCGCTGTCATTCCGCAGTCAGCGAACAGTTTTCCGCGCACCTACATCGAATTGGCGAGCGCGAACGTTGGGGGTGCGGCGAGCCCCTCCGGCACGCGAGTGCAGGTCATGCCCGCCGAGATTCCTTCTGGATATTTTCGCGCGATGGATGTAGAGGTATTGAGCGGGCGCGAGTTCATCGTGGCTGATTCTGCGAGTCCGTTCACACCAATCATTGTCAGTTCCAGATTTGTGCACGACGTGTTGGAGGACGGCCCGGCAATTGGTCGCCGGTTCTATCGCCGCATCGGTCCGTGGATGGACACACTGCAGATCGTTGGAGTGGTCGCAGCGGAACACGGACGCGACAATCTTGAGCAAATGTTTATGCGGTTGCGGACCATGCGTCGACCCGAAGCGTTGCTGATTCGAACAATCGTGCCGGCCGCGAGTGTCATTCCAACCGTTCGCAATATTGTGAGAAACGAAGCACCGATGTTGCCGGTGGTGACGCTCGAAACGGTGGCACAGCAGAACCGAAACAGTCGGTCGGACTTCTTTCAGATCTCGATGGCGTCCGCTGCGGGAGGTCTGACGACGCTCTTGTTGGGGTGTGTCGGTCTGTATGCGGTGGTTGCGCTCGCAGTTGGGCAGCGTAAACGCGAAATTGGCATTCGCGTTGCACTGGGCGCGCAGCAGTCGCAAGTGCTGGAGTTGTTCTTTCTGAACGGCTTGAAGTTGAGCCTGATCGGCCTGTTCATCGGATTGCCGCTGAGCGCCACGTCGTTGCATTTGCTCGCTACGCAGGTGGGAATGCCGCGAAGCAACATGATGTTTGTGACGGCGATTGTTGCGTTGATGGTGATCGGTGTGGCGTCGATCGCCACCTGGTTGCCTGCGCGGAAGGCCGCGAATGTTGATCCGCTCGTGGCGTTGAGGGCGGAGTGACAACCTATGCGATGCAAGCGCCCACCAGTCGCGCGCAAATGTTTGAGGCCTGGTCTCAAGAACGACGTAGCATGTTGAGGGTCGCCATCGGTTTTCATTTCAATCTCCGCACCAATACCTCCAGCGTCTTATGAGCACCGTCGGAAAAATTCGAGCGTGGTTGCGCGCAGTGATGCTGCGGCGGCGGGCCGAGCGGGAGATGCACGAAGAGATGAACGCGCACATTGAACAGGCGGCCGAGCGATTTGTGGCGCGCGGCATGTCCGAACGTGAGGCGGTGTGCGCGGCGCGGCGGGAGTTCGGCGCGATGTCGGTTATTCAGGAAGATGCGCGTGACAGTCGAGGGGGGCGTTGGGTCGACAATCTCACCACCGACGCCCGCTACGCGTTTCGATATTTCGCACGGACGCCGCTCACCACGTTAACAATTGTGCTCACGATGGTATTGACCGTTCGCGGAAATGCTGCTCTGTATTCGGTGATGCATGCATTCCTTTTCAATCCACCGCGAGGCATGACCGACGACTCCGCACTGGTGGCAATCCGCGCATTGGAGCGTGCAGATCGATTACACGGCCCGCGCCCGTTGTCGTATGCGTAATTGATGGAGTACGGTAAGGCGTCCGCGTTTTCCGGTGTCGCCGGTATCATGACGCGCAGTGCGATCATCGATTTCGGCAAAGGACCCGAAGACCTGTTTGCCACGACGCTCAACTACGTCACACCCAATCATTTCTCTGCCCTGCACATTCCATTCGCGGCCGGTTCCGGATTTGCCCAGACGCAGTTCGACGAACACCGCGAAACGGAACTGAAGCGGCGGACTGCGCCTGAGCTTCATCGGCATGGCCATTGGTTTGCCGCTTAGTGCGGCTGCCATGAGAATCATCATGTCGCAGGTCGGGATTCCGGGGGACCTGAACATGGTACCGATTGCCACAGCGGTCGCCATCGTGGTGGTCACCGTCGCCGCGATCGCGACCTGGTTTCCTGCGCGCCGCGCCGCCCGCGTTGACCCTGTTGTCGCGTTAAAAGGGCGGAATGAAGGTCCGCCAGTCGATTCACTGATCCAACTCCTCACACTGGGCCGGAATTCCCACCCTGAGGTGGCCAACCTTGGGTGCGCGCGTACAGACGCATTCGAGCCTCGATTCGCGTGGCGCGCGGGCGCTTGCAAATCACCTTCCGCAATCCCCCAAGTGTGATGCCGACAACTCACACGCCAAGCAGCACGCGGTCGGTCGGCCTACGCACAGGGCACAAGCGGATAGGCGCGCAATAGGGCCAATTCGGTTCCGCCGCCGGACATAGTCATCGTACCCATCACCGATCCAGATCACGCGCGTCATATTGTGTGAGCCTCCCGCCTCCACAAACGCACCACAGCCGAGAACGCCGCATGCGTCGCTTGTCCGTCGCCGTCTTTGGGTCCATTGCTGCAATAAGCACCACCACCGCCGCTCACGCCCAGAATGAGGCCGCGCTCCGCGCCGCATTTGAAGGCAAAACGGTAACCGTCAAACTCGACATGCCCGGTACCGCCAAAGGCGTCGAAGTGTATGCGCAGGAAGCCACTCCAGTTTCCTTTCGCGAAGTAGCCGATAGAACCAAGGACTATACGGTTTCGCTCAAGATGGGGCAGCAAGTCATGGTGACGAAAATTGTCGTCAAACGTGACTTGATTGAATTCCAATTGGGCGGCGGGGGTTACGGCACTGCTGGCGACAACGCCGGCTCGGAAATCAGCGCGACCGACGTTCCGGAAAGCAAGACCGAACGTGCGCTTCGCGACTCAATCAAAACTGCGCCGAATGCCGCGAAGAAGAAAGATTACCAGCGGGACTTGGATAATCTTCGCAGCGCACGCGAACGCGAGAACGCAAAGGGGCGCGCCGAAGCAGCACAGGCGAATGAATTGCGCGAGGCGAATCTGCGTTCCAAACGTTCGGTGAGCGGCAGCCGTTTCAATATTCGGTACAAGCCGCAGGTTCCGGCCGACGCCATGACACCAAACGGTGTGATACAAGCGCTCTCGGCCTATGTGGATTTCTCCGGAGCGGCAATGGCGGATGCGCAGCCGATGTCATCCGGTAACGCAAACAATCGTTCGCCTGCCGCTGGTGCAAATGCGCTCGCGTCGGTGCGCAAAGGAATGTTGTTGTCCGACGTTGAGACACTGCTTGGCCCGGCAAACACCGCGAGTGAATCGAAAGAAGGCGTGCTCACGCTGATGAAGCGCAACTACATCTACGACGGCAAACGTGTCGTTGCGTCGTTTGTGAATGGCGTGTTGATCGACTACGCTATCGGGCCGATTTGATTGACGAAGTCGGGTCGCGAAATCGGGGTCAGAGGCGGTTACCAAACGATTGCGATCACATAACGCC
>JBDUBA010000162.1:0-5717 GCA_040004335.1 Gemmatimonas sp. | reverse complement strand
GGACGGACTGGCCGGCACCCTCATCGATGAAACAATGCTCCGCCGCCTGGAGGACGCCGACGACTATTACCGAAGCAAAATTCTCGCCGATCGCGAGGTGGAACGTTTCCTCGACACGCATCCCGACTTCTGGGCCGCGTCGGTGCTGCCGGGGTGGATGCACGGACCAGGTGACATGGGGCCAACGTCAGCTGGTCAGATGGTGCTGGATTTCGCGAAGGGAAAACTTCCAGGAATTGTTCCCGGCACATTTTCTGTGGTGGACGCGCGCGACGTTGCGGAGACTCAATGGTCTGTGCTCGAACGTGGGCGGCGCGGTGAGCGGTATCTCGCGGCAGGCCGTAACATGAGCGTGGCCAGCCTCGCTCCGATTTTGGCGCGCATGACGGGCGTGAACGCTCCGACACGAAAGATCCCCATGTCGATGCTGTACGTCATTGGTGCGCTCGGTGAGGCGTGGGCGCGCGTCACGCGACAGTCTGTGCTGTTGAGCCTCGCCATGGTTCGCGTGATGGCGCGCGAAAGCGGGCGGACAACTTTCAATCACGACAAGCGAGAGCGTGAGTTGGGGTTGCAATTCCGGCCGTTGGAGGAGACGCTGCGCGACGAGGTGGCGTGGTATCGCGACAACGGCTGGCTGCCGGAGAACAGCACGATTCTCACTGCACGAGGCGCAACGTGCATGAACCTCTCGAGTCGGGAAACACCCGTGGAAAGACCGTCCTTGTTTCGCAAGCGCGTGAAACGACGCGCAAAACGACAATTCGCATGAGCAGCGAACGAGCCTCCGAACCTCGACGTCAAGATCGCGGCAAGCTGAGAATGGAGAGCTTGCTGCGCGCCGCCGAAGGCGTCTTTGCGGAAGTCGGGTACGCCCGTGCCACAACGAACCTCATTGCCTCCCGCGCCTCGGTCTCGCCTGGATCGCTGTATCAGTTCTATCCAAACAAGGAGGCGTTCGCCGAGGCCTTGGCGGCGCAATACGCCGAGGAGTTGGAGGCGCTGCATTCGAACGTGTTTCACGGCACGATCGCGACGGTTCCACTGTCCGAGTTGGTCGATGCGACGGTCGATCCGTTTCTCGATTTCCATCGACGCGCTCTGGCATTTGAGGCGTTGTTCCTGGGAGCTGCCACGTCACCGGAGTTGGCAGGTCGCATCCAGGTGTTGCACGAGACGGTGGCGTCGCGGCTCATAGGGCTCTTCGAGCAGAGAAGACCTGACGCGAAGAGAGAAGACTTGAGATGGGCGGCTGACGTGGCCGTCGGCATATTTCGCGGGCTCCTGCCGCTGATCACGCCGCTCGAAGGCGCCAGGAGAAACCGCGCGATCCGCGAAATGAAAGCGGTGCTTCTCCGCTATCTCGAGCCCGTCTTCGCGACACAACGGGAGTGATTGGGGAGGTTTGCTGTGTTGACACGAATTTGTGGCACGCGCATCTGGGATCGGCAGTGGTACGTGCGGTGCGCCAATGCGCTCCGCTTCGGCGCCTTCGCCTTTTTCGTTTTCACGTAACGCTTTGCGTAGAATGGGCAACGCGGCTACATCCGGAAATAAGAGCGATTCCGCGATGAACGTGGACGCCAGCCACGGAATCCTTTCGCTGCATCTCGCCCGGATGGGGTGGGTGTCGCTGCATCGACGCCGATTGAGAATGCTCACGAGTGCAATTCCTGCCTGTGGCGAGGCTATCGCAACTCACCGCGGCCGAACGAATCGCGTCCCGCAAAAACGCCCTGCGCCAGCTCCTGAAACAAATCACGAAGTGAGCTGGGGGATTCCGCGTGCATGAGTGTCTTGACGCGAAAGGCCCAGCTGCTGGTGGGCCGAGTGGTGCGCGTATGTCAGGCAACCGGAGTGCTTAATGGACCGTCTCAACCAGGATGTTCGTGTCGGATTGCGCGGCCTGCTGCGCACACCGTCGTTTACGGGGACATCGATTTTTGTGCTTGCGGTTGGAATCGGGATGGCGGTCGCAATGTTCACGGTGTTTGATGCAGTTCTCGTGCGCACGCTACCGGTGCGCGACCAGGATCGCATCGTTGAACTTTTTACGTATCGCGGTGACGCGAACAACGATTATTGGCTGCGCCGAGCCGATCTGAAAGCCGCGCAACCGCTCATGCACACATTGAACGGCATTGCGGGAGTCGTGCATTGGGGCGCGCCCGAATCGCCGATGCTCGACGGCGACCGACCAATTCTCACCAGGAAAACTCAGGTAACGGGCAATTTCTTTGAAGTGCTGGGTGCGCGCGCCGCCTTGGGGCGACTCTTTCGCGAAAGTGACGAAATTCCAGGTGCGCAGCCGGTACTGGTAATCAGCTACAACACTTGGCAGCAACAGTTTGGCGGGGACTCTTCGGTTATCGGACATCGGCTAATGGAGCCGTACGCGCACCAGAACCTGGAGATTGTTGGAGTTGCGCCCCCCGGACTCGAATATCCGTCCGGAGTCAGCATGTGGATGACATTCTTCGAGCCGTCCGGCGAACAGCTCGTGAAGGCGATTTCGTACCTCGCACCCGGTGCCTCCCCAACTTCGGCGCAACGCGAATTCGCCGCAGTCATGAAGCGCTTGCACCCCGAACGCAACTACGATGGGGCACACGTTCAAACTTTTGCACACGCCGTTGTTGGCAATGTGAGGCCTGTGCTCATTGCGCTTCTTTCGGCGGTTGGATTGCTGCTGCTCATTGCGTGCGTCAACGTTGGCAATCTGTTGCTGATGCGCGCAACGGGCCGCAGCCGTGAACTGTCCATTCGTCGCGCCATTGGTGCGACCACCGCCGATCTCATTCGACTGCTAATCGTCGAAAGCGCAATACTTGGCGCACTCGGCGGGGCGCTTGGGCTCGCAGTCGCTCAACTGCTTGTCAAAATTCTGGTTGCAATCGCGCCAACCGGATTGCCGAAACTTGACGCAATCGGCGTGGCGGGAGTGCCGGTCGCGATTGCCGTTACGGTAACGATGGTTGCGACGCTGTTGTTTGGCGTCTTTCCCGCAGTTGCGGCGTCTCGAGGGCCGCTCGTTTCGTCGTTGCGCGCCGATTCCCGTACCGGAACCGAGTCTCGCGTGCGTCGTACCGCGCGGCGCGCATTGGTTGCGTCGCAAATCGCACTCGCGTTGGTGATGCTGGCGGGAGCGGGATTGCTGGGGCGCACACTCGCGCGATTGCAAGGTCTGTCGTTGGGATATCAGCCCGATAATCTTGCGCTGCTCTCTGTCTCCTTTCCGCCGAGTGTGGCCAACGACTCGTCGGGAAAATTTTCACAGAACAATCTGTATATGTTGGGAGATCAGTTGCAGGCAGTGTGGCGCACCATTCCGGGTGTGCAGTCGGTAACGCCGATTCTTACACCGCCATTCCTGGGAACAAACATTTTCATTGGTCGCCTGGATAAGGAAGGTCAATCGACCCCGGAGATGGCCACGAATCCCTATGTGCCAGTGGAGGTTGGTGGTGCCGATTATTTCCGCACCTACGGTATTGCGCTCAGGAGCGGACGCGCGTTTACCGACGCCGACAATGACGAGGCACCGGGTGTTGCCGTTGTGAGTGAAGTTATCGCTCGCCGGTTCTGGCCTAACGAAAATCCCATCGGCAAACGCATTCACTTTTGGAGCGATGATTCAACGGCGTGGCGAACCGTCGTGGGTGTTGCGGGGGATATTCACTGGCGGTCACTTCGAGAGTCCACGCCGTCGGTGTATCTGCCGTGGCGACAAACAATGTGGCAAGGTGCGTTTGTTGTACGAACCTCAATAAATTTTTCGAATGTTGTGGAAGGGTTGCGGCGTTCGACGCGCGAAGTGAACTCCACTGTCACGCTCTGGGAGACGAAGCCAATGGAGACCGTACTTGCGAATCCAATGGCGCAACCCCGACTTACTGCAATGCTGACTGGCGCGTTTGCAATTGTATCGTTGTTGCTGGCCGCCGTTGGATTGTACGGCGTAATGGCGTCAACGGTGCGCGCCAGCACCCGGGAATTTGGTGTGCGCCTTGCGCTTGGTGCATCACCGGAACGGTTGCGTCGCGATGTGCTGGTGCATGCAATTGGCGTCGCTGGCGTTGGCGCGTTTGCGGGACTTTTGATTGCGTTAGCGGGTTCACACCTGCTTGCGTCACTGCTGTTTGAAGTGAGTCCTACGGACCCGGTGTCGTTGGTTGGATCAGCGGTGGCGCTGTTGGTTGTCGCGTTGATCGCGGCATATGTGCCGGCATATCGCGCGACACGAGTGAATCCGATGGAGGCTTTGCGCGCCGATTGATGGCGCTAGTGCACTTCATCGCCAGGCCGAGGAAGGGAATTAAACGAGTTCGCCGATTGCATACAATATGCGTGCCCGCCGAACTTCTGCAGGGCTGATCACGTGCCCAGCATGAATGCACACCCGGCGTTCTGAGCGCGAATCAGCGCATAGATGCCGGATGGCACGAGGATAGCCCCTGGAACGAGGTTACTCGTCACATCCTTGATGGCGGCGGCGGGGTCGATTTGCGCCCGATCGGCGAGCCGCCGCGCAATGTTTGTGGCCGCGACGTTGCACACGAGGCTGATCAAGCCGCGTGCATGTAGCGATTCGAGCTTCCTCGACACATTCTGCGACGAAGCGCCAGCTTCCGCCTTCCAAAACACGTTGCGCTTCGCAGGCGCATTCGTGACCGGGTCGTTCACCTTGGCGTCCTCGCCAATTGCGTAGCGGTCCCAGATCGCGTCATTGAAGGCCATTGGCGTGCCATTGCGACGAAAGACGATCACCGGACGCGTCTGCGGGTCGTCCGTGCCGTGCACTTCGTGAAAGTGATCGTAAAAGGTGTTGGCATAGTCCAACACGCCCCCATCATCGATCACGGTCGCATTGAACACGACGCGAAACTTCGCTTTGGCCAATCGGTCGAGCCACGATTTGTCCCATTCCGAAGTCGAATTGCCTGACTGCGCACTCATCTCATCCGCATCAAACGCGAGTGCTGCGGCTGCGACACCCAACTGCGTAATAAAGGTTCGACGCTTGCTCACGTGATCTCTGCGGTTCAGGTTGGCGCGCTCGGGGTCCGAATGATAGACACGCGCTGACCGGAATGTGTTGCGGAGGCATAGGTGGCGCGAGAACCCCCAGATTATTGCAGATTACCGAAGCGATGCGCTATGGAAGCGGTGCAGAACGGAAGCGACGCTGCATTCGCGCTGAGACGGTGAGCGCGAGCAACATTCCTCCACAATGTGAAATTCCGGAGCGTTTTGGTAACCACCGGATCACTCGCGCGCGCCACCTGCATTCAACGGTTGCGCGTGAAATTCCAGGAGAACTGCACCCCATTCGCAGTCGCCGAACCACTGATCGACGACAGGCCACCGCTCACGAATACTGTTCCGCCCGCGTAAGTCGCCTGTCCCTCGTATGTCGCGTTGCCACCAAGGTAAAGCGCAGCGGATCCGCTTGGTATTGACCCGGGACCAATGGCCGGACAACTCAGACTGATCGCCCAGTTGACGAAGCCGTAGCCCCGATAAGTTGTCACCGGCCCGCTGTAGTCCACCACCAGTATCCCATCAGTTGGTTGCAACGTGTGGGTTGCTGGCGAAATCGTGCAGCCCGTTCGTGTTATCGTCACGGTGCCCGTCGGTCGATACGTTGCGACGTCGCCGACTCGGCTCTGCAAACCCCACGTGATCGTTGCGGTGCTGGTTTGCGGAGTGAGGACGCC
>JBDUBA010000118.1:0-5717 GCA_040004335.1 Gemmatimonas sp. | reverse complement strand
CAACGTGCAGAAATCGCCGACGGCATCGTGGAGCGAACACGACGTGTTTCAGCACCTCTGGGAAGAGGATGCGCGCGCATTTGTGGCGAAGCTTGGCCTCGTGCAGAAGTATCATCTGCGCGGCTATTCAGTATGGGTGCTCGGACTGGAAGATCCGAAGACATGGAAGGCGATCCGGTAGGCTCGCCATTGGAACATTTGGAACCAATATCACAGTCTCGGCTATCATTCGGCACACATTTGACGCCTAATGCAAAAGAGGAGTAGCACACGTGATCCAACGGCATTTGCTGTCGCTCATCGCTGGTGTCGCGGCTGTGGATTCTGCCAGCAACATCAAACGCGGCGCGCGGCGGATTACTGTATGACGTTGTAAATGCGAAGGGTGTATTGATGGAACGCGTGCAATTGCCTCCCGATCGCATCATTGTCGGATTTGGTCGAAATGGTGCCGTGTTTCTGTCGCATGGATTGGGCGAAACGCGTTCAGTGTTGGAACGAGTTTCGGTGGTTCGTCGCTAGCGGGGCGCATTCTTGCTATTTTCTCAGCGCCTCAACGTAATGCGCAGCAAAGAGCAAAATCCCTGACGGAGAAACGCTTGGCCACCGATACACACGCAACACACACCCCGCTGCGCAACGCCGTCCGTGAACTCTGTACGCAGTTCCCCGACAGCTACTGGCGCGATCTCGACACGCGCCGCGAATATCCGGACGCGTTTGTCAAGGCACTTACCGAAGCGGGCTACCTGGCGGCGCTCATTCCGGAGGAATACGGCGGCTCCGGACTGACACTCTCCGACGCGTCGGTCATTCTCGAAGAAATCAATCGCAACGGTGGTAATGCCGCGGCGTGTCACGCGCAGATGTACATCATGGGCACGCTGTTGCGTCACGGATCGGCGGAGCAGAAGCGTGCGTACTTGCCAGGAATTGCCGCCGGAGCATTGCGCCTGCAGGCATTTGGTGTAAGCGAACCGACATCTGGCAGCGACACCACGCAGCTGCAAACAAAAGCGGTGCGCAACGGCGATCACTACGTGGTGAATGGCCAGAAAGTGTGGATGTCGCGCGCCGAACACTCCGATCTTATGTTGCTGATTGCGCGCACGACGCCAATCGAACAGGTGAAGAAACGCAGCGAAGGGCTGTCAGTGTTTCTCGTTGACATGCGGAAAGCGATTGGCAACGGCCTGACGATTCGGCCAATTCGCACAATGATGAATCACTCGACGACGGAAGTTTTCTTCAACGACCTCGAAGTTCCCGTGGAGAATCTCATCGGCGAAGAAGGCAAGGGATTCCGCTACCTCATTGACGGACTGAACGCCGAGCGCATTCTGATTGCCGCCGAATGCGTCGGCGACGGACGGTGGTTTATCGAACGTGCCACCAAATACGCAAAAGAGCGCATCGTGTTTGGACGACCCATCGGTCAGAATCAGGGCGTGCAGTTTCCCATTGCGCGCGCGCACGTCAACGTTGAAGCCGCAGATCTCATGCGGTGGCGCGCAGCGAGCATGTTTGACGCCGGCGAACCGTGCGGCGAGCAAGCCAACATGGCGAAGCTCCTTGCCGCCGACGCATCATGGGAAGCAGCGAACGTTGCCGTGCAGACACATGGCGGTTTTGGATTCGCCGAGGAATACGACATCGAACGCAAGTTCCGCGAAACGAAGTTGTATCAGGTGGCGCCCATCTCGACGAATCTGATTCTCGCGTACATCGGCGAGCACGTACTGCGACTGCCGCGCTCGTATTAGAGTGGCGGCTTCGCCGGCGCAGCCGTCACCACCAACGTCTTCGTCATGCCCGCCATCTTGTGCGAATTTTCCGCCAGTGGGCAGTACAATTCATAGGTACCGGGCTTCAAAACGATCGAGAAGTTTCCAGTCTCGTTCTTTGCGAGATCACGCATCGCCGTGTCCACACCGACGCCTTTGAGCTTGAACCCGTGGGTCATGCTTCCGAGGTTCTTGACCTCGAACGTGCGGCGGCCTGCAGGAAACGTGTCGCGCGGCATCAAAATCTTCCATTCCAACAGCGTCACTTTTTCCTGTGAGTGTGCCACGGAAGAAGAAACCAGGAGAACTGCGGCTGCGATGAGGATTCGTTTCATGGACTTTTGGGCTGAGGGTCGGCAGTAGACGCACCTGAAATCTAGCGACGTAGGTTTCGTCGAGGAATACGTTATCGAACGCTAGTTCCGCGAGCGTGCTCAGTTCTTGCGTCCAAGAAGCTGCGGCCAGTTCACCACCACCGATACCTCATCGGTTGCGCGCCATTGCACCATGAGAAACTCATGGCCGTTGGGCATCATGTCCCAGTTGCGGCGTGAACTGTTTGGCGCGCGGTCCATCGTGTCGAAAAAGAGTGAATCGCGTTTCACAATGTCGAGCGTGGGACTCAACGTCACCTGCATGATTCGTGACGGGCCCCGAAAATAGAGCGTGTTTCCGCGGCCCGCCCACAGCGGCTCACTACCGCCATTCACGGACAGGCGCACGCGGCGACCGGGACCTGGAAGCGCTTGCACGTACACCTCATTGGTCGTGGCGCCTTCGTTCGACGTGTACGCCACGAAACGTCCGTCTGGTGAAATAGCGGGCGACATTTCACTCACGCGCGGTGTTTGCATGAGAGGTTTGATCGCAGACAACGAATCCATCGGCGCGTAGTAAAGATCGTCGTTCTTGCGCGCGCGATAGACCGCAAATCCGTGTGCGGGTCCCGCAGTAATCCCATAGAAATCCAACAAGGTGTCGCGTGCAAGAACTTGTTCGCTACCGCTGCCATCCCACGCGCGAGACACCAGCTCTCTCACGCCTTGCCGAGTGCGGAGATAGAGTACGTGTTGGTCATCGGGCATCCATTCAGGAACAAAGCCAGCACCGATCGCGGCAAATGGACTGACGGAACCTGACGTGACATCGGTGAGCCACACTCCCCCATCTTCATTCCATCCGGCGCCGGCCACCACACGTTTGCCGTCGCGGGAAATGCGCGGATACATGGCGTTGCTCGACGCGCCCGGAATGCGACGAGTTCTTCCGGAAGTATCAACAACCAGCAATTCGCGTTTCATATCTCCCGTAACGGCATTGGTGTAGGCCATCGTGCCGTCGTCCGAGACAACGAAATCGGTCGCGCCACCCGACCCTTGCCACACATTTTCGAGCACTCGTGCAACCGGCCCCGTAACCGCGAGTTTCGAAAGTGAAAATGGCGCCGTGTAGACCTCACCGCCGTTGCGTCCAAAGAGAATGTGACCCGATGAGACATACCGCGCGTCTGTGCCGCGCACCCCCAGTTCGGCAATGCTGCCGTCCTTGAGCGAAACGACACCGAGATAAAGCGAATCGAGGTCTCCGCTAAGCGACGCCTTGTCGATTGTCACCAACGCGTGCGTCTCTCCAGGCAGCAGGTGCGGCCATTTCACGCCGGTTAGTCCGCGCGCCTTGTCGGGACCAATCAGCAGCCGCGTGTCTGTGGACGTCATCGATCCGACCCAAATCGAGCTGTTTCGCACAAACAGCATCACGTCGCTCTGTCGAATGCTGCCGGCAGCGGCGGAATCGGCAACACGCCGTGTGTTGCCGCCGTTTGTCGGCACGACCACTTCCGATTCTTCAATGGAAAAGAGGATGTGACTGCCATCCTCACTGAACACAGGATTCGGTCCACGCGGCGTTGGACGGAATTCTGTGCCTCGAATGAGTTGCGCCACCGGGTCGCCGAGGCGTCGCAAGTAGAGCGCTGCCGTGGAACCCTTTATCCCTGCGATGACAAGCATTGAACCGTCATGGGAAAGCGCGAGCTTGTGTCCGCCGCCGCGCCACACGTTCACGCTGTCGGGCAAACGCACATCGAAGCGCATCAATTCAGCGTTCACTGTCGCAGGATGTCGTGTTGCCAACCAGGTAGATGTTGCAACGCCCGCAACTGCAACTGTTGTGAGCGCGCCGATTAACAATCGTGAACGCCAATCGGCCGTTTTTCGCGTACTGTGCGCGGCTGCGTTGTGAAACTGGTCTGCAGTGTCGAACGACCGAGATCCACTCAGCGCTGCTGCGAATTCCTGCGCCGTTGCAAAGCGATCGGCCGGAAGCTTGGCCAACGCCTTGAGCACTGCGTACTCAATTGCTGGCGAAACGGTGTCGCGCACCGCACGTGGCGCCGTCGGTCTTTCGGTCAACACTTTGGCAACAATCGCCTGAACGGTGCTGCCGGTGAATGGTGGATCACCGGTAAGCATTTCGTACGTCACCGCTCCGAGTGCGTAGATGTCGCTCCGCGCATCGATGATCTTTTCGCCCATTGCCTGCTCGGGCGACATGTACTGCGGTGTTCCAAGCGACAATCCCGTTTGCGTCATGCGAGAACCGCCGGCGCTTTGCACCGCGAGCGCAATTCCGAAATCGGCGACGAGTGCGTGACCACCCTGCAGCAGTATGTTTTCCGGTTTGATGTCGCGGTGAATGACACCCAGCTCATGCGCGTGTCCCAATGCGTCGGCCACTTCGCGTGCTATCGACACGGCCTTTTCAATTGGCAACTGTTTTTCGCGTTCCAGCCGCGCCCGCAACGTTTCACCGGTCACGAGCGGCATGACGTAGTACAGCAGACCGTCCGCATTGCCGCTGTCGAGCAGCGGGAGAATATGCGGATGCTGCAACCGCGCCGTCGTTCGAATCTCAGCCAGGAAACGATCCGCGCCGAGCGCTGCGCCGAGGTCCGGATGCAGAACTTTGATGGCGACATCGCGTTCGTGCTTTAAGTCGTGCGCGAGATACACCGTTGCCATGCCGCCAGCACCAAGCTCGCGTTCGATGCGGTAGCGGTCGGACAGGGCGTCGGTGAGGGATTGCATCGGAGTGGTCACGCGAAGAAACTGCGGGCGTGGCGGCGTTCGCGCGAGGCCGGCAATCGCGTATTATTCGCCATGGATCAGAGCTCACGAATCTCAGTCAAGCCTGCCACCCGTTTCGGGAAGCCGTGCGTGCGCGGAACGCGCATCACGGTCGGAGAAGTTCTCGGGTCTCTGGCATCAGGGGATCCGGAATCCGAACTCCTCGCCAATTTCCCCCAGCTTACGCATGAGGACGTTCTCGCCTGTCTCTGTTTCGCAGCAGAACGTGAACGGCGTCTCTTGGTGATTCCGGCGGCATAGTGGGCGTTCGGCTCTTGCTGGACGAGAATCTTTCTGAGCGCCTGCTGCCCAGTCTGCACGACCAATCTCCTGGTTCCCTGCACGTGCGGGCCATCGACTTCGGTGGCGCAACCGATTCCGTTCTTTGGGAAATACCGAAGCGCGATAATCTTGTACTCGTCACGAAGGACGAAGACTTCGTCGGCGATTCAGACGCTGGATTTCTTGCGCTGCGATTTGACCCGACCTGATTGACGCTCGACTGCCAGTTCTTATCGAGCGCGCCCTTTCGTAATAATTGAATGGAGACCACCCTCCCCCTCGCCGGCCTCACCGTCGTCGCCATCGAGCAAGCCGTAGCGGCCCCGCTCGCCACTCGCCATCTCGCCGATTGGGGAGCGCGCGTCATCAAAATCGAGCGACCGGGCACGGGCGATTTCGCGCGCGGCTACGACACGCGCGTACGCGGCCTGTCGAGCTACTTCGTGTGGCTCAACCGGTCAAAAGAATCACTCACGCTCGACTTGAAACGTCCCGAAGCAAACGAAGTTGTTGCAAAGTTGATCGC
>JBDUBA010000136.1:0-5802 GCA_040004335.1 Gemmatimonas sp. | reverse complement strand
GGTCCACGAACCGGGTACACGGACCGGGTACACGGACCGGGTCAACGGACCGGGTCAACGGACCGGGTCCACGAACCGGGTCAAATTTCCGTCCCGACTTGCGCCGACGCGTCCGACACGGTCTTATGTCAAGATATCGATGCTGCGCACAGCTCCTGCCAATGCGTTTCACGCTTCCGAACTATTTTTAGCGCCGCATGCCCATAAAAATTACTCGATGAACATGATTACCCAATCCGACCGACAGCTTCCGACGTCTTACGACAATCAGGTGCAAGCGCCCGATGCGGCCAGCCTCCTCGCAATTTGGCTCGAAGAAGATCTACAGTCGCTACGCAGCCAGCGCGAAGAACTCGACGCGCGAATTCTGCGGATCGAACAACGACTAAGCATACTGCACGATCGTGAAACACCCCGAAGCGATGCCGAGGTGGGTGGGAGCGCGCTTGTCGCGAGCCAATCGCCGGTGGTAACCGCTACCGTCGTACCCAGACGCAGCATTATGTCGCTCCGCCTCGAGACGCGCACGCACAACGCACTCACGAAGGCCGGCGTCGCGTCATTCGCACAACTCGTGGGCATGACAGCGGAAGAACTACGCGCGCTCCCGGGCTTCGGCGCAGGATGTCTGCAAGATCTCGAAGGCGCGCTTGAACGCGTGCACGTGACGCTGCCCCGATCGAGCGATAACCTAGCCGCGAACGCAATCCTGAAACACCTCGATGAAGACGCACTTCGCACAATTCACACGCTCAACACCAACGAAACATTGCTGAGTGCATCCGCGCGCGCACTACTCACACACGCGCTGGAAGCCGAATTCACGAACGTCGCAACCGCATCCGGCTTCACCACGCCCGAGTTGCTCAAGCAGATCACTGCAACACTCGTGCTACTGCAGCGCGCCAGTGAACAGAAGCCAGTCTCGCTGCTGCCAGATATCGCGCTCAATCTCATCGGCGTCTCTGATTCCGATCTCGCCGTAACAACGCGTTACCTCGGCCTCGACGGCACGGAACCTGAAACGCTCGAAGCCATCGGCGAACGTGAAGGCGTCACACGCGAACGTATCCGTCAGCGCGTTACTCGCTTCCGCCAAAGTGCGGCCGAGCGGCGGCCGTTGTTGTTGTTGGTACGTGAGGCGGTCGGTGTACTGCAACGCCTCAACAAACCCGTGACGATGCCCGAATGGTGCGCGGCGCTTCCCTCATGGTTGTCGGGCACTCGACCAGCCGACCTGCTGCTCATACAAACACTCGAGTCGTTTGGATGGGTTGACGCGAACAGCTGGCACGAATCCTCAGGTATCACGTTCGTAATGGCTGGCGCGAAAGTCACTGCGCCCATCGAGGACTATCAATCGCGCTACGAGGAAGCGATTGCGCTCCACTATCGCTTTGGCGTCATTTGCGCCGACGATCTCCGTCAGGTGCTGGACATTACAGAGGCCGCGGCCGATGGCGCTTTGCGTGCGGATGAACGCTGGAGTGCCACGGGCAACGGTTGGTTTCTGCGCACCACAGTTGCGCAGTCGTGGATTGCCCGGCGCGTTGTCGAGGTGTTGAACGGTGTCAAGTCCGTTGCCATTGAACCGCTGTATCAATCAATCAAGCGCATTGCGACGCACAAGTTTCTCGAGCAGGGCTGTCGCATGCCGTCACGCTCATTATTGATCAAGCTAGTGCAGGAGCTGCGGTTTGACGGCGTGCGTTTTGACATCGTGCAC
Organism: Gemmatimonas sp.; assembly: GCA_040004335.1. Lineage (GTDB taxonomy): Bacteria > Gemmatimonadota > Gemmatimonadetes > Gemmatimonadales > Gemmatimonadaceae > Gemmatimonas. The sequence goes on along the minus strand of JBDUBA010000136.1, from coordinate 4,076 downwards.
GAAATCGCCAGTGTCGACGCGCCCGTGCACGATCGTGAATTATCCGGAACCACCCAGGCAATCCTTCAGGCGTTTGGCCAAAACCATCGCGCGTTGACGGGCGCAGAAATGTCGTCAAAATTCGGCGATGCGGGATTGTCCGAGGCCAGCGCGCAAGTCGCGCTCAGTACATCCCCGCTTGTCACCAAGCTGGAACGCGGCATTTATGGTTTGGTTGGCCGTCACGCGGATATGCGAGAAATCGCGAGTGCGCGCTTGCGTCGTGAGGCGGGAACGCTGGTGGTGAACGTCGAAGTGTAGGCGTGGCGGACAGACAAACTGCGTAAACCAATTGCTCCGCACGCAACGTCACGACGTGCGAGCGCCTCGGCTGCAAGTCTCTTCACCACAAAGACGTCCGGCTGCACACGATTGCGAGAGCGTTCATGTCGCCCACACATCTGCCGGCGATACCATCACGGTGCTGACATCGGAACCGTCAAAATATTGGCTTAACCTCACACCAATAGGCGCATACCCATACGATAGATCACCCGGCGATGAAGAAGCAAGATGACATGCTCACCATTGGCCGACGCTGCTTCCGAACGCGTCACCATTTTGCCGCCGGCCGAATCAACAGCGCGTCTGCAACCTCACACGGCCAGAGCGGATCTCACTCCCGCCTGGCATACATCTTCACCCCTTCGCTCCGCACCGCAACACATCCCTGACACAACGGCAACCCGTTCGTGTAGTTCAACCGCATCACATCAGTCGAACCGTGTTCACTGCCGATCATTGGAAACAAGAGCCAACCACCGCATCCGATACAGATATGGGGCGCAGTCGGATGCTCGCGGCTGAAATCAGCGTAGTACGTGTAGCCCTTGACGATATCAAACGAAATCTCACCACGACTGATCGTGTCGGCGATTCCCTTCACTCGCGCGAACTTCAAGCGAATCGTGCCGCTCTTTGCTTTCACCGTAAATTGTGCGCGCGCATTGAGCTGGGTTTCGTTCAAAATTTGCGCAACACCGGGCATGTCCAGTGTCGCAAATGTCTGCGCACTGTCGGCCGGAAATTGATTCGCGGATAGGGTCAGCACATTTTCGTCTGGCGATTTCCACTCGTTGCAGTCGCCTAGCGCCACAATTGCCATCATGCCCACCAATACCGCACGCGCACTTCGAAAATATTGCATCGATACCTCCTGATTGTTTGCCAGCTTCGTCGTTGGCCTGCTGCGAGTGTTCGCCCATCGCACTACCACGGGGAGGTTACAACAAAACCTCCCCGCGTTAAAGAGTCCTACCTCACCAACGGCTTGTACTTGATGCGATGCGGCTGATCCGCATCCGCACCCTTCCGCCGCTTGAGATCCTCGATGTAGGCCCCGTAGTTGCCCTCGAACCACACGGTCTCACTCTCTCCTTCAAACGCGAGTATGTGCGTCGCCACACGATCCAAAAACCACCGATCGTGAGAAATCACAACCGCGCATCCGGCAAAGTCGAGCAACGCCACTTCGAGCGCGCGCAACGTATCGACATCGAGATCGTTGGTGGGTTCGTCAAGCAGCAAAACATTCGCGCCCGCCATCAACGTCTTGGCTAAATGCAGTCGATTGCGTTCACCCCCAGATAAGTCCCCAACTTTCTTCTGCTGATCCACACCCTTGAAGTTGAAGCTGGACAAATACGCGCGCGAGTTGAGTTCACGTTTGCCAACCATGATCTGCTCAACACCACCGGAAATTTCCTGCCACGCCGTTTTCGTTCCGTCCAGTGTGCGCGATTGGTCGACGTAGCCGAGGTGTACGGTTTCGCCAACTTTCAAGGATCCGGCATCGGGTTTTTCTGTGCCGATAATCATGCGAAACAACGTTGTCTTACCGGCACCGTTCGGCCCAATGACGCCAACAATGCCACCGCGCGGCAAACTGAACGTCAAATCATCGTACAGCAGCTTGTCGCCATACGCCTTGGTCAAATCTTTTGCGATGACCACATCATTGCCCAACCGCGGCGGCACTGGAATAACGATTTCGTTCGTGCTCACCTTTTCCTGTTGCGCCTCGCTTTCCAACTCCTCGAACGCCTGCACACGCGCTTTGTTCTTTGCCTGTCGCGCACGCGGCGCCAACCGCACCCAATCGAGTTCGCGTTGCAACGTACGCTGACGCGCACTCTCGGTCTTTTCTTCCTGCTGCAAACGATTCTTCTTCTGCTCCAACCAGCTGGAGTAGTTGCCTTCCCACGGAATACCCTTGCCGCGATCGAGCTCGAGAATCCACTTCGCAACGTTGTCCAGGAAATAACGATCGTGGGTGATGGCCACGACGGTTCCCGGAAAATCCGCCAGGAAACGTTCGAGCCACGCCACACTCTCGGCGTCCAGGTGGTTGGTGGGTTCGTCCAGCAACAACATGTCGGGCTGCTCGAGCAACACGCGACACAATGCAACACGACGGCGTTCACCGCCTGACAAGGTTGCGACGTCCGCTTCACCCGGTGGCAAACGCAGCGCGTCCATCGCGATCTCGATCTTGTTGTCAAGATTCCAGAGGTCGAGCGTGTCAATGCGCTCCTGCACAACGCCCTGACGATTCAGCAACTTGTCCATCGCCGCATCATCCATGGGCTCGGCGAATTTCATGCTGATGGCGTTGTACTCATCGAGCAGATCGCGCTGCGCTTTTACCGCGAGTTCGACATTGCCGCGCACATCGAGACTCGCGTCGAGCTGCGGCTCCTGCGGCAAATAACCAATCTTGGTTCCCGCGGCGGCCCACGCCTCGCCCTGAAAGTCCTGATCGACGCCCGCCATGATGCGAAGCAAACTGGATTTTCCCGCGCCGTTTGCGCCCAGCACACCAATTTTTGCGCCGGGGTAAAAACTCAACCAGATATCGTCCAGAATGATGCGCGAAACCGGCACAACCTTGCGCAACTTCTTCATCACGTAAATGAACTGCGGAGCCACAGCGTCTCTCTTTGTGTCTGGTTGGGTGTTCGCGCACGTTCGCGGATGCCAGGACGTTCGCGGGCGCAGCGGAGTCAAGCAAAATAACTCACGTGCCAAACGTGGGCAGAACCGCGAGCTGAGACTCAACGCGGGTTCAGAACTCCCAGCGAGATCTCAATACCTCTCGTTTTCCTTCTTTCAATTTTTCTTTTTGCTTTTCTCCGCCTTTCTCTGCGTTCTCGGCGCTTCTCAGCGTCCCGGCGGTGGTCCTTTCGCTCGTTTGTCCATTTGGCGGCACTTTTCAGCGTTCTCGGCGCTTAGCAGCGTATGGCCGTCGCCGTTGCCGTTGTGTTGTCGCCGCCTGCCGGCGACCTCCGGCATCCCGTTCCAAACAATCCCACACCACTAAGGAACCAAACGGCCGCCACTGTCTTATCTTTTGCACCTATGCTGATCCAAGATCTCACCGCGCAGCTCTCCGGCAGCCCAATTGCCGTGTTACCCGTCATCTTCGGCGCCGGCGTCCTTACCTCGCTGACCCCCTGCGTCTACCCGATGATCCCGATCACCGCCGCCATCGTTGGCGGGCAATCGGCTCCCGGCGCCGACGGGAAGACGGTCTCGAAATGGCGACCGCTCGGACTCTCGCTGATCTACGTCCTCGGATTGGCCACGGTCTACGCGCTGCTGGGTCTCCTGGCCGGCCTCACAGGCACGCTCTTCGGCTCAATCTCCAGCAACCCGTGGGCGTTCTTCGTTATCGCCAACCTTCTGCTGATCGCCGCGTTATCCATGCTGGATGTGATTCCTATCGTGGTGCCCCAAGCGATCATGCAACGGGCGGCAAACGCTGGAACCGGCGGGAGGGCGGTCGGGGCCTTCGTCATGGGTGCCGCGTCGGGTCTGGTAGCCGCACCGTGCTCCGCGCCGGTCATGGGTGCAGTGCTCACGTGGGTCTCCACCACCCACTCGGCGGGCTTGGGTTTCCTCTACCTGTTCACGTTCTCGATCGGCATGTGCACGATTTTGGTTGCGGTTGGGCTCTCCGCCGGCACGCTGGCCAAGCTCCCGAGGGCAGGAAGTTGGATGTTGTGGGTAAAACGTATCTTCGCCACGGTCATGATCGG
>JBDUBA010000170.1:0-19588 GCA_040004335.1 Gemmatimonas sp. | reverse complement strand
CTCTGACCCCAGTACCAATTTGCTCTGACCCCAGTACCAATTTGACCCCCGCACCAAGTCTGCCGCGCCCCAAATCGCGCCACAGCGACCGAGCTACGGCGACAGCCGACTCAGCACCCACCCTTGGTCCGTCCGCGAATAGAGAATGCGATCGTGCAGACGACTGCTCCGTCCCTGCCAGAACTCGATCGCCACCGGCATCACACGGTACCCACCCCAATGGTCGGGCAATGGCACACTCCCGTCCGCAAACTTCACCTGCAACTCGGCCTCCCGTCTTTCGAGCTCGTCGCGATTGGCCAGCGTTGAACTCTGTACCGACGCGGTGGCACCGATACGACTGCCGACCGGACGTGATTCGAAATAAACGCGCGACTCTTCGCGCGACACGCGTTGCACCACACCGGTCACACGCACCTGGCGCTCAAGCGCCTGCCAGAAAAAACACAGGGCCGCACGCGGATTCGCGTCGAGTTCACGCCCTTTGCGACTGCGATAGTCGGTATAAAACACGAACCCGCTCGCGCTTACACCTTTGAGCAGAACCACCCGCGTTGATGGAAACCCATCCGCAGTACTCGTGCCCAACACCATCGCATTGGATTCGGGAACTTCTGCACGCTGTGCTTCGGCAAACCACGTATTGAATTGCGCCATCGGGTCGGCATCAACGTCGCCTTCGGACAGTGACGCCATACGATAATCCGTTCGCAGATCGGCCAATGACATATTGCGAGTGGCGAAGTTGGTTTGCCTTACACTTCCACTAACGGAAGTTTGGCGCGCGGATAGTTCTCCGACACCTCGGCAAACATATCACCCGTCATCTCATCGCCGTCGGGTGTTTCGAGCACAAATCCCGCGTCTTCAATCATGCGCATGTCTTCACGCGCCGTTTGCCCCTGCGTGGTGAGATAGTCGCCAATGAAAATGGAATTCGCCGGATACAAGCCCATCGCTTGCAAACTGCGCAGATGTACTTCGCGTCCGCCGCTGATTCGAATTTCCTGTGTGGGCAACAGCAAGCGATACAGGCAGAGAATGCGCAGGCAATGACGCGGATTGAGTTCGCGCACATGCGCAAACGACGTTCCGGGAACCGGAATCAGGAAATTCACCGGCACACTCTTTACCTCAAGTTCGCGCAACGATAACGCGAGATCGATTACATCATCATCGCTCTCGCCCATTCCGAGAATGCCGCCACTGCACGTTTTCATTCCGGCATCCTTTACGGCCTGCACCGTTCCAACGCGATCGTTAAACGTGTGCGTTGATACAATTTCCTGCGTGAAGTTCGCTGATGTGTTGAGGTTGTGATTGATTGTTTCAACACCCGCTTCCTTCAATCGCTGCACCTGCTCGGCGTTCAATAACCCCAGGCAGGCGCAAATTTTAAGGTCATGTTTCGCGCGAACCGCGCGCACGGCGTCAAGCACCTTGCCGAAGACAGTTTCACCCGGCGAACGTCCGCTGATCACCATGCACAATGTACCGGCCTTCAGTTCTGCCGCGCGGTCAGCCGCTTCCATGATGCGTTCCTGCGCCATCATCGGATATTTCTCGATTTCCGCGGCCGAAATTTTCGATTGCGAGCAGTACCCGCAATCTTCCGGACACAAACCACTCTGCGCGTTCAACAGAAAATGCAAACGCACGCGATTGCCCCACGTGGCCTGCCGCACGCGATACGCCGCTGCCAGCTGTTCGAGCAGCGCACTGTCGGGCGCGTTGAGGACGGCACGCGCTTCGTCGCGTGTGATGAGTTCTCCAGCCAAGGATCGGTCGGCCAGACGAAACCAGTCAACCTGTGATGGCGCAGTGTATGACATCAGTCGGGATAATGAGGATCAGAGTGGTGTGAACCGCGAACGATCATCGTTTTGGCAACAGCACGTGGTCGAGCCCCGCGCCGGCCGCCGCTGCCGAGAGGGCCGACGAGTCGTCCAGACGATCGATCCAGGGAAACCTGTGAATACGGTACTTCGGAAGCAACGCCACCAGCGCATCATAATTCGTCGCCTCGGCATTGCTTGGGTCTTTGTCTGAAATATCGGTGAGAATCACGGCCTGGACAGTGAGTCCCTCACTCTCGGCCGCTCGCACCGTCAGCAGCGTGTGATTGAGCACGCCCAGCCGATTTCCCGCGACCACAACGACGTCGGCGCTCCAGCGCTTGAAGAGGTTTGCGAAGGAGTAATCGCGAGTGATGGGTGCGAGAATCCCGCCCGCACCTTCCACCAGCAGCAAATCACGGTCCCGTGACAACGCATCTTTCGCGCGATCGAGCACGGCAAGATCGATCGTCATCCCAGCACGAAGCGCAGCCATCATTGGCGCGAGCGGTTCATCAAGAACGATGGGTCCGACAATATCCAGGTCATCTTCGGCGCCGGCCGCGTGGGCCAGCCGTTCGGCGTCGGAGAGTTCGGCGCTGGTGCGTGACGACATCCCACTTTCGATGGGTTTCATGGCGGCGACGCGAATTCCAAGGGCGCGCGCACGAAGTGCAAGCGCCATGGTAACGACAGTCTTGCCAACTTCGGTGTCCGTGCCGGTAACTGCGATCATCCGGCAGGCAAAAATTGGTGTGGCCTCAGCCATGCAGTTGCTCCGGCGCCAACCCAGTGGCGCGCGCTCCATCAAGGAAATTTCGAATCACGACGTACACGCGATCGAGCTCTCTATCGGTGATGCAGTACGGTGGCAGGCAATATGCAACATTTCCCAGCGGACGCAGCAGAACGCCTTGCTCAAGCGCGAAAGCCGCCAACTCTCGGCCAATCTCGCTCAGATAACCGGCGGCGGCGTTGAGTTCAATGACGGCGACCGTGCCGATTTGCCGCGTGTTCTTGACGCCTGGATGTTTCCTGAACGTTTCCAGATGATTTGCCTGCGCGACTTCAATGCGAACGCGGGCGTCTTCGCTTTCGTCGTTGTACAACTGCAACGCCGCCAGCGCCGCTGCACAGGCAATTGGATTTGCCGTGTAGGAATGACCGTGGAAAAAAGTCTGCTTGCGATCGGTGCTCAAGAACGCATCGTAGATCGCTTCCGTTGCGGCCGTCGCACCAAGCGCCATGAAGCCGCCGGTCAATCCCTTTGACAGACACATGATATCGGGGGCAATGTCGGCGCGTTCGCACGCGAACAACGGGCCGGTGCGACCAAATCCAGTCAGCACTTCGTCGGCGATAAGATGCACATCGGCTTCGCGTGTGATTTCGCGAATCTCCTGCAACACATATTCGTCGTAGACGCGCATGCCGCCAGCACCAAGCAACAGTGGTTCAACAATCACGGCCGCGAGTTCCTTGCCTCGTGCAGCGATCAATTTCTCGAGCGCGGCAACCGTGTCACCTTCAGTGGGATCGGGAAGTCGCGCAACTTCGAACAGCAGCGGATCGAATGGTGCACTGAAAATGCTGCGCGCTCCAGCCGCCATGGCCCCAAAGGTGTCGCCGTGATACGCATTCTCAAGCGCGGCAATCAGACGGCGCGGTTTTCCAGCGTTTACGTACGATTGCATCGACATCTTGATTGCCACTTCGACGGCAGTGGAACCATTGTCCGAAAAAAATATGCGTGTTAATCCGCGCGGCAATCGCGTAACCAACTCCGATGCAAGTTCGGCCGCGGGCGCGTGCGTAAACCCTGAAAAAATTACGTGATCGAGTGTGCGGGCCTGTTGTGCAATCGCGTCTGCAATTGCGGGATTCGAATGCCCGTGCGTGGTAACCCACCAGGACGAAATCGCATCAAGTATTGGGCGCCCCGTCAGGTCGTACAGGAACGCCCCCTCGGCACGCGCGATCGGAACGGGAAGCGGTGCCGCCATGTGTTGTGTGTACGGATGCCACAGGTGCGCGACATCCATGAGCAGCAGTCGCTGCGTCTCGCCAGGCGTGAGAACGTCGTCGGATGCGTCGTCAATTTCCGGGACGTCGTCGTCGAGCGTACGCGAAAAACCCGGCACGATTCCCGCCATGTCTCCGGGTACGTTCGCAAATGCTGTTACATCCGCATTCTCGTGGTGGACGAAATCATTATCCTCGGCACTGTCTGCGTCCGAGTCAGCATCGAGCGCTCCGTCGTTATCGCTCTCGTACACAGCATCCGGACTGGAGTAATCGTATTCGTCATCGTCATCTGGCAAATCAGACAAGCTGCCCAATCGGTTCCGGTCGGTCATGGCACAAGTCCGCGCATCGCTTCCAGCAAGCTGGCCGCAAACGTATCCACCAGCTCTGGCGGATGCAGTGCACTCACCGAAATTCGCAGCCGCGATGTGCCCGCGGGTACAGTAGGCGGACGCACACCACCCACCAGGAAACCCCGGCGTCGCAAGTCGCGCACAATCGCCATCGTGAGTACCGGATCGCCCACAGTCACGGGAATGATGTGTCCGTTGGACATTCCAACAATCGGCCGTCCGCCTTCGCGCAATCGATCGCGCAATTGTTGCGCACGATCACGAACTGCTTCGCGACGCCATGGTTCGGAACGCGTGATGTGCAGCGCTTCGAGTGTTGCGGCCGCCATCGCTGGCGGCGTTCCGGTGGTGAAGATGAACGCACGTGCATTACTGATCAGGTACTCAATGAGCGAACGCGAACCAGCAACATACGCACCCACGGTGCCGAGGGATTTGCCGAGTGTACCCATGAGGATGTCGATTTCGCCGGAGACGCCAAAGTGTTCCGATGTGCCGCGTCCTGTGCGACCAAGCACGCCTGTTCCATGCGCGTCGTCAACGTAGGTCCACGCGTTGAACACGCGCGCCAACGGGACAAGGTCGTCGAGCGGAAAGGTGTCGCCGTCCATGGAGAACACGCCTTCTACGATAATCAGCGAACGGCGAAACTGTCCGCGATCAGCTTGCAGCATGTGACGCAATGCGTCGACGTCGCCGTGGGGAAAGATTCGCTTCGTTGCGTGCGATAGACGACACCCATCAACAATGGATGCGTGATTGTGGGCATCCGAATAAATCACATCACCACCGCGTGCGAGCGCTGGAATCGTGCCCACGTTCGCCATGTAACCGGCCGGAAAAAGTAAGGCGCGTTCGCAATGTTTGAACGCAGCAATTTCGTTTTCAAGCGCTTCATGAATGGGATGGTGTCCCGAAATGAGCCGCGCTGCGCCGGCTCCGGTGCCTTCTGCTTGCAATACGGCCGTGGCCGCACGGGCCACGCGTGGATCGGCGGCGAGTCCCAGATAGTCGTTCGACGCAAAATCAGCGACACGATCATTGTCAATTTGCACCGTGCCCGAACGCCGCTGCGTGACTGGCCTCAGCGCGCGTTTGAGACCGGCGTTTTGAAGCGCCAATAACTCGTCGTCGAGCGTGGAATTCATGTTGGACGAGGACACTGATGCGGGGACGAAATCGGATGCCTGACGAGCGGCGGCGTCATCAGGTCGCCTGTCGCTCGACGACGTTAGGTCGGAATTGAAGTGTATATCGTGACTGGACGAGTGACCATCGCTATTGCGCCTCATTGTGTGCGCACGGCTACGGAAACCACAACCTGATCGCCATTCTGTATCCGCAACGTCAACAACGTTTGGTCACCCTTAACAAGCGCCTTACGCAGGCCGAACAGCATGAAGTGCAGGCCGCCAGGTTTGAGTGTCACGCGCGCACCGGGAGTTATCACGAGCGTTGGCACGGGGGCCATGTGCGCCATGCCGTCGTGCACGGATGACGCATGCAATTCGGTGGTGGTGGCGTTGGTCGATGTTGCGCCAACAATGCGAATGGTGCGACCGCTCTGGTTGGTGATGGTCATATACGCGCCACCAGTGCCACCCTTAAGTGCAGGACGTGCCCATGCATCTGTCACAATCACGCTGTCCGCAACCGACGCAGTTACTGCGTGCACTGGTGCGTTTCGTTCGACCATGGCCTGCACCAACAATGGTGAGCACACGAACGCAGGCGCACACCACCAACACGCTGCCGCGCGACCTTTCCTCATCGCAACAAGAGCTTCAAGTCAGCCGCCATCACATCCCAGCCAGCGCCAAATGAATAACTCACGCGCACACGGCCCTCATCATCCATCAGGAACGTTTGCGCCGGATGACCGACCAGGTACCCCTCCGCCGATGCGGACGGTTGTTTTGCGGATGCGACCGCAAACGCTTTTTGCACGGCGACGGTTGTTACGGCATCGCCCGACAAACCGCGAAACGACGGATCAAATTGCGCGACGAATCGCTGTGATATTGCGGGCGTGTCGCGCTCTGGATCGACGGAGATAAACACGAAGTGAACGCGGTGGGCCTTCTCGCCCAACGCAGTTTTCACTCGTACCCAATCGGATAATGTCGTGGGGCAGATGTCGGGGCAGTTCGTGTAACCGAAGAACACCATTGATGCGTCGCCTGCGCCGTTCTTGAGTGGAATCAGCGCGCCGGCACTGTCGGCGAATGTCAAGGTTGGCACTACCAGCGCTGGCTTGATCGGAGTGCCGCGCCACTCGGGTTCGCGGTTACACGCGCCGAGCGGCAGTGCCAATGCGAACGCCAACAGCAGCGTGACCGCGCGTTGATCTTTCATCTGGGAAATATGTGCGCGTATTCGGTGGCGGTGGGTGTTCGACTTCAGTTGATTACCCGGTTCATGAGACCTGCGATTCAGTCGGACAATTCGCGTGTGCCAAGTCGGGGATTTGGCGCGGAGCTCCCTTCGGGGCGTCGCTGGTTGTACATCGCGATCGCCGGTACCGTGGTCGTCGTTGTATCCCACCTCACGGACCCGTGGGTCTGGGCTCATCTGCGCGATGCCAAAGTGTATGACCGCGACTGGGGCCGGTTACTTCGATCAGCGGGTTTTCTGCCAACGTGGCTCATTGTGGCCATCGCGCTCTGGGCGCAGGACAAGGAACTGCCGGGCGGGCGTTGGCGCGGTGGCTTAATGGTGTTGGTGCCAACCGTAACGGGAGCGTTGGCGGAGGTGCTCAAACTCGTCTTCCGGCGCGTGCGGCCATCCGAAGTCTCCGCCGAGTACGTGTTTCGCGCGTTTGCCGACGGTCCACTATCGAATAAAGGATTGGGGTTACCCAGCAGCCACATGATGGTTGCGATGGGTGCCGCCGTCGTGCTGGCTCGCTTGTTTCCGCGCGTGTGGTGGATGTGGTATCTGGTCGCCATCGGGTGTGGCATCACCAGAATTCTGGCGTTTGCGCATTATGCCAGCGATGTCGCGGTGGCGGGTGTGCTGGCGTACATCGTTGGTGATCTGCTGATGCGCTGGGGAGTGAAGCGGCGGTCTGCGCTCACGGCATAAAACAAAAACGTCACGAGCAAATGCCCGTGACGTTTGGCAAACTTTCGCGCAAACCTTAGCGGTTGTAGCGCTTCTTGAACTTGTCGACGCGACCCTGTGTGTCGATGAGGCGCTGCGTGCCCGTGTAGAACGGGTGCGATGCGGCCGTGATTTCGAGAAGGATCAGCGGATATTCTTTTCCGTCATCGAGCTTGATCTTCTGTTCGCTGGTCATCGTGGAACGCGACACGATCAGATGACCGCTTGATGCGTCCTTGAACACCACCGGATGGTACGGTGGATGAATGGCTTCCTTCATGGCTGCTCCCGCAATATTTGCGTCTTGATGCAATTCCATTTCCGGCGGAATTGCGTTCGTAGATGTGCCCACCAAGTGGGCTAGCCTCGATAGTTAGAGGGGTCGGGGCGCTGGGTCAAGTAGTTTCTTGCATCAAATTCGCGACTTAAGCTGCGTCTTCGTGGTCGCGCATTTGGTGCATTGTCCGTACAGCACGACCTCGTGGCCCTCCAAAACGAAGCCCGCCGGAGTCAAACTGGTCAGATCGCCCGGGCACCCCCGTATCTCGAACACGCCCGTACACAGTCGACACTGAAAGTGGTGATGATGTCCGCTGCCCGCCTTCTCGTAGCGTGGGGCATCTCCCGGCAATTCGACCGCGTTCAGCCAGCCGCTCTCGATCAGTGAGTTGATCGTTCGGTAAACGGTGGCAATGCCAAGTCCGCAGAGCGCACGTCGACCGGCAACCAGAACCTCGAACGGGCTCAAGGGTTGCTTAGAATTCGCGAAGACATCGCGTATCGTATCTCGTTGTCGTGTATTGCGTTCCATGGTTTCTATGCGGTTATCAGAGGCCAGGGGAAATTAAGTACCGGCGCGGCAGGATTGTCTGGGCCTTGGCAAGCGCTTGGGGTCGGGAAGGACCAGGCCCGAAATTCAGCGAACCAGCGCCGAAACCGCCATAAGGGCAAATCCGGCCACCAAGAACAAGGCACGCGACAGCCTTGGGGCGCCATTTTTCTGCCGAACGACCGAGGGAATTCCGACGGCGACGGCAATGTAGACGTACGACCCAGCGGCGAATGGCAGAATGTTCTCGCCAAAGCTTGCCATATGTGTTCCAACCAAGAGGGTGACAGCGGCGCCAAGGAACGAGACGATGGCGGTAAACGCGTTGTAGGCAACGGCGCGGAGCGGATGCACTCCTCCGTGCACAAAGAGACCAAACGTCCCGACTTCCCGCGGCAGTTCATGCAGGCCAATCGCCATGGCAGTCAGGAAGCCGAAACCCGGGTTCGCGAGGAAGCCAGCGGCGATGAGCATTCCATCCACCAGGTTGTGAATGGCGTCGCCGGCAAACGCCAGCGGGACCATCCGGGCGGCGATTTGCTGCGACGAGAGGTGTTCTCCATGCGCCACGAACACGGCGCCTCCATCGAACGCAGTGGTGACGCCATGCGGGCTTTCTGGTGCGCCCAGCTCCAACCCGTGCGAGTGTGCGTGGTCATGGCTGGCCAGCATTCGTTCGACCAATGCAAAGGCCAGGTAGCCAATGGTGATGCCAACAAGAACGAAAAACGGAGTTCGGCCGGCGGCAAGCGCTTCGGGAATAAGGTGGAAGGTGGCAGCGCCCAATAGCGCGCCAGAGCCGAGTGCCGTGAGCTGTGGTACGATCGACCGAACGGCGCGCTCTTGAGTCGCCAGCAACGCGGTCACGGCCAGCGGAATTCCGCTGACCACGGCAATGGCGAGGAGGCTCGAGATCCACGGCGACATTCTGATAATGATAATCAATTCGCAACTGGAGGCGAGGGGCATAGATGTACTGCGCCTCAAGCTGCTGCGGTCATCCCGGACGGAGACAATTCGGTACTGGGGTCAGAGCGGTCAAAATGACGGCTCTGACCCCAGTACCAAAAACCTGCAGTCGGTCAAAATGACGGCTCTGACCCCAGTAGCAAAAAACCGCTAGGCGTTGAGCTCCAACGTCCATCCAACTGCAATTGCCGGGTCGAGCGACTCCTTCACCGAGCAGTATTTATTCACTGCCAAGTCGATGGCGCGCTCGGCGTGCTCCCGCTCAATGGTTGCGCCAACCATGCGGTACGTGAGGTGAATACGCGTCAACTTTGCTGGACTTGAATTCGCGCGGTCGCCGATCACCTCAATCGCCAGCGCCTCGGCCGGAGTGCGTCGCTTGGCCAGAATGTCGACAATGTCGTAGCTGGTACAACTTGCCAACGCGAGCAGCAGCGTGTCGACCGGACCGGGTCCTTTGACAGCATCACCATCAATGTCAATCTGCGGTCCGTTGGGGCGACCGCCGCGAAACGCATGACCACCGGTCCACACTGCTTCAACGTGATTACGCTTACTCACGGTTGTTCTCCACGACGAATGGGCGCACGCACACTGTTGCCCCACTCCGTCCAGGAACCGTCGTAGTTTCGCACGGTTTTGTAACCCAGCAGGTTGGAGAGCACAAACCACGTGTGTGAAGATCGTTCGCCAATTCGGCAATAGGTCACAACATCATCGGTCGCCGACAACCCGGCTTCGCCTTCGTACAACGCACGCAAATCCGCCGCGTTCTTGAACGTACCGTCCGCGGCCGCGGCTTTGGCCCACGGAACACTCTTCGCGCCCGGAATGTGTCCGCCGCGCAGCGTGCCTTCTTGCGGATAATCCGGCATGTGCAATTTCTCACCCGTGTACTCCTGCGGCGATCGCACATCGATCATTGGTTTGTGATCTTCGAGATGCGCGCGCACGTCCTGAAAGAATGCCCGAATTTTTGCGTCATTGCGTTCGGGAGCGACGTATGTCGTTGGAGGAAATGACGGCACGTCAACCGTTGTCTCACGTTGCTCGGCCAGCCACTTGGCGCGGCCGCCGTCGAGAATTGCCGCGTTCGTAAACCCGAACAGTCGAAAAATCCAAAACGCGTACGTTGCCCACCAATTGTTCTTGTCGCCATACAGGACGACCGTTGTGCTTTCATCGACACCGCGCGCACGTAACAAATTTTCGAAGGCGGCACGTGCAACGTAATCGCGTTCAACCTGATCGTTGAGATCGATGTGCCAATCGAGCTTTTGTGCGCCTGGAATGTGCTCCACGTCGTACAGCAACACATCTTCATCGCATTCCAACAGGCGGAGTGACGGAAGCGATAGATTGTCAGCCAACCAATCGGTCGAGACCAGAAATTCGGGGTGCGCGTAACCCTTGCTCGCGATCAGAGGATCGAGGAGACCGGGAAGTTGTGATTTTTTGCTCATATCATTGACGATAGAGCGTGGTACAGCTGGAGGGGAGTGCCAGCAGGCGTGGGAACCAGCGCGTCTCGAAAATTGTATCGAACTCAGTGCTTTACTCCTTTTGATTCCCGTGGATACGCTGTCTGCAAACACTTACGCCTCCGTCCGGCATCGCTCGACTGTTCCGCCGCTCTGCTGAACCCGATGATTACGCGACTGGCCCAATTCGCGGTGATCTTCTTGGAGACGAGCACCTGGCCGAGCGGGCGCGAGAGCTTGCGCGGGGACAGATTGTTGATGAGGATCACCGGCCTCGCCTGAGCGCGCGTTTGCTGGCACGCCTGCAAAGTACGAGCCGAGTGCTCGAGCACGCACACGAGCGACTGGTTGATGCCAACAATAATTCGGTGGATGTGGGTCCCGCTGGCGTTTGGTTGCTGGACAATTATCACGTGTTGCGGGAACACATTCTCGAGGTGCGCGCTACCCTGCCGCGCGGATATTATCGCGAACTTCCTGAATTGTCGTCAGGATCACTGGCCGGATATCCTCGCGTATACGATATCGCAATTGCTCTAATATCACATACCGAGGCGCGCGTCGATCTTGAAAACACGGAACTTTTCGTAGAGGCTTTCCAGAATGTAAAGACGCTGTCGGTCGGCGAACTGTGGGCGATTCCTGCCATGTTGCGATTGGGCCTGATCGAGAGTGTACGGCGCATGACGCTCCGCACCGTCCAACGGCTCGATGAATTGGCCGAAGCCGATCGTTGGGCCGAACGAATGCATGGCGCAGGCCAGGCCGGTGGCGACGAACTGCACAGCGCGCTGGATGTTTTTCATGATGTGAACCCGCAACCCTCGCCAACGTTCGTGTCGCGATTCCTGCGACAGGTGCGTGATGCGGCCGGTGCGTTTCCGCCACTCGAGTGGTTGGAGCAATGGACGCGTGCTGAAGGGTTGAATCCCGAAGAAGCCGTGGTGGCGTCGACGCAGCAGCTGGCCATTACGCAGCTCATCATGGCCAACAGTATCATGAGCTTGCGCGCGATCGGCGGACGAGATTGGCGGGAGCTGGTAGAGCGGCAAAGCGCGATGGAGCGTGTGTTGCGTTGCGATCCGGCCGGTGTGCATCAGCAGATGACATTCGCGACCCGCGATCGCTACCGTCACGTCATCGAACGGATTGCAAAACGTACGGGCCACGACGAAACACGCGTTGCCGATTGGGCGGTGGAGCTGGCCCGGGAAGGCCGTGCGGAGCGACCGGATGTTCCGCATCGAGGCCACGTTGGCTACTACCTGGTGGACGACGGATTGGCGCACCTCGAACGCAAGGCCAACTACGACTCGTCGTTGTTTGAACAGTTGTATCGATACGTACGTCGTCATCCCACGCGAGTTTTTGTCGCAAGTGTGGCGATTGCAACGGCTGGTGCTTTGATGGCGCTTCTCGCTCTGGCCGGCCACGAGCTTGGAGCGGCGTGGCCAATGCTGCTGGCGGTTGCGTTCATTCCGGCGAACGACATCGCCGTCAGTTTGGTGAATCAACTGGTGACCGCGTTCCTGCCCACGCAGATGTTGCCACGCATGGATTTTGAGCGATCAGGAATCGGTTCCGATTGCCGAACCGTAGTTGTTGTGCCGACGCTCTTTGACAGCGAAGAAGATGTGCGCGACACGCTGGCGCACCTTGAGGTGCAATACCTCGCCAATCGCGATCCACTGCTGCAGTTCGCGGTGCTCAGTGACTTCACCGATGCAGTGAGCGAACATCTCGACGAGGATTCACAAGTGGTCGCGCAGGCACTGCAGGGAATTCGGGAGCTGAACGCGCGCCATGGAGCACACGGCGATGTGTTTCATCTGCTGCATCGCGCGCGCCAGTGGAATGCTGCCGAAGGTGTTTGGATGGGCTGGGAGCGGAAACGCGGCAAACTTGCACAGTTCAATCATCTGGTGCAGACAGGCAGTGCTTCAGCCTTTGCACATATCAGCGAACACGTGCAGGCATTGGAGGGCGTGCGGTACGTCATCACGCTGGATGCGGATACGGTGCTACCACCGGGTAGTGCGCGCGCGTTGGTCGGCACGATGGCACATCCGCTCAACCAACCCCTGTACGATCAAACACAGCGCCGTGTCATTCGTGGGTATGGTGTGTTGCAGCCGCGAGTTGGAGTGTCGCTACCCAGTGCCAACCGTTCGCGATTCGCGTCCATCCTGGCGGGTGTGCCCGGTGTTGACCCGTATACCACCGCTGTGTCCGATCTGTATCAGGACCTGTTTCACGAGGGCAGTTTCACGGGGAAGGGCATTTACGATGTAGCGGCCTTCGAACTGGCAACGAGCGGTCGTTTTCCCGAAAACACGTTGCTTTCTCACGATCTCATCGAGGGCAACTACGCGCGCGCCGGTTTGGTAACCGACATCATCGTCTACGACGACTATCCCACGCGTTATCTCACGTGGACTCGGCGAAAACATCGCTGGATACGCGGCGATTGGCAGTTGCTTCCCTGGCTGTCACGCCGAGTACCGGGACCGCAGGGTGCGGAGCCCAATCGACTGTCGTTGCTGTCGCAGTGGAAAATTCTGGATAATATGCGGCGCAGCGTTGTGGAGATTGCTGCGTTCGTTTTCCTCTTCGCGGGATGGACGGTTCTCCCGGGATCTGCGCTGCGCTGGACGTTGCTGGTGTTTGGTGCCATTGCGGCACCCTGGGTGATCTCCGTGCTGATCACGGCCGTACGTCCACCGTCGGACAAGTCATGGCGATCGTATTATCGCGCAGCGGCCGAAGATGCGATTGTCAGTGCGAAGCAAGCGGGATTGGAAATAACCTTTCTCCCGCACCAAGCGTGGACCGCCGTAGATGCGATCATTCGTGCCGTGTATCGGCTGACCGTATCGCGCCGACACCTGCTGGAATGGCAAACCGCACAGCGGGCGGAGCGATTGCACGCGAACGATCGCGGTGCCGTGCGGCGTGCGATGCAACCGGCGGTGGCGCTCACGGCGCTTTTGGCCACGGCAATCACTGCCTTTCAGTTTTGGCAACACGCCATTACCAGCGACTCCGCTTCACATCTGATTCCTTCGCTGCTGTCGATTTGGAGTGTCACGGCCATCTGGATTGCGTCGCCAGCAATTGCGCGACGACTGAGCGCGCCAATGCGTGCGAGTCGCAGTGTGCTGTCGGCATCCATGCGTGCGGACGCACTGCGTTATGCAAAACTGCACTGGGGCTTCTTCGAGAAATTGGCGAATGCAGAAACGCATTGGTTGGCGCCTGACAACTTCCAGGAGGATCCAACGCCGGTCGTTGCGATGCGGACCTCCCCCACCAACATCGGCCTGCAGATGCTGGCCATTATTTCAGCGCACGATCTGGCGTTGATCGATTTGGCGGATGCGCGAACGCGGCTCGAACGACTATTCGACACGCTGGACACTTTGCCGATCTATCGCGGCCATTTCTACAATTGGTATGAATTGAATACGCTGCGTGTGCTCGAGCCGGCGTACATTTCGACCGTCGACAGCGGCAATCTCGCCGGGTATCTCGTGGCGTTGCAACAAGCCTGTCTCGATCTCGGGCTCGCGGAGTTGGCCGATCGCGCCAACGTCATGACGCAACGAATGGACTTCACCTTTTTGTTCGACGGGAAACGGAAACTGTTCTCGATCGGATATCATGTTGCGTCACACACGCAGGACGCGTCGCGATACGATTTGCTCGCGTCCGAGTCGCGGATGGCCAGTTTCATGGCGATTGCCGCCAATCAAGTACCGGTTGAACACTGGTTTCTGCTTGGACGTCAACTCACCCACACCGATGGCGCGACTGCTTTGATTTCGTGGACCGGCACGATGTTCGAGTACCTCATGCCGGTGCTCCTTATGCGAGCGTTTCGTTCCACGGTACTGAGTGCGACGTATCGCGCGTCGTTACAGCGCCAGATTTCGTACGCCGAACGCCGTGGCGTGCCGTGGGGCATCAGTGAAAGCGCGTATAACGTACGCGATCGTGAGTTCACGTATCAGTATCGTGCGTTCGGTATTCCAGACCTGGCGCTCAAGCGCGGCATGGCGCGCGATCTCGTGGTTGCTCCGTACGCGACCGCCCTCGCCGCCATGATTGACCCGGCGCATTCGCTGCAGAATTTGCGGGTGTTGGAATCGATGGGCATGCTGGGCCAATTTGGTTTTTATGATGCCATGGACTACACGCGTCCTGCTCCAGGCAAAGCGTTTGACATCGTTCAGAATTTTATGTCGCACCACGTCGGGATGACGTTGGTGTCGCTCACCAATGTGTTACGCGATTTCACCTGGCAACGCCGCTTTCATTCCGATTCGCGGGTTCGATCGGCGGAACTTCTGTTGCACGAGCGCATTCCGCGTCGACTCATCTTGCAGGAACCGCTTGAGGCGCCCACGCCAACGGAGCGTTTGGAAGAAACTATTGAACAGCCTGTCGCACGCGAGTTCACGTCACCCAACACGATTGCGCCGCAAGTGGCGCTCCTTGGTTATCAACCGTATACGGTGATGACCACACAGAGCGGCAGCGGATACAGTCGCTTCAATGGGCTGGCGGTCACTCGCTGGAAAGCAGATGCCACGCTTGAGAACACAGGTCAATTCTGCTATGTGCAGGACCTGTCAACGGAGCGGTACTGGTCGGTAGCGCATCAGCCAACTTGTGCGCCCGCCGATTCCTATTCCGCCATTCTCGCGACCGATCGCGTCACGTTCACGCGCGTTGATGGGGAGCTGGAAACGCGCACCGAAATTGTTGCCATTCCAGTGGATGCTGCGGAACTGCGTAAGGTGACCGTGTCCAATTCCGGCCGGACCGATCGGGAAGTGACGCTCACGAGTTACGGGGAAATTGTGCTGGCGCCACCGGAGGCGGATAGCGCGCACCCGGCGTTCTCCAACCTGTTCGTCGAAACCGAGTGGCACGCGTGGTGCAATGCGTTGACCGCCACCCGACGGCCGCGGAATCAGAATGAAGTGCCGGTGTGGTGTGTACACGTGCTTGCCAAGGGCGAAACCGGTGGCGCCGTTTCGTACGAGACAGACCGCGCGCGCTTTTTGGGCCGTGGCAGAACTGTGCGCCACCCGGCCGCGATGGACGCGGCGGGGCCGCTTTCCGAAACCACTGGTGCGGTACTCGATCCGATCTTTGCGTTACGCACAACGCTGTCGGTGCCCGCTGGACGATCGGTGTCAGTCGCATTCACAACGTTGGTGGCAGGGTCGCGGGAACGTGCGTTCGAGTTGGCCGACCGATATCGTGATTTGCGCGCGGCAGAACGCGCGCTTGATCTGGCGTGGACCTCCACACAAATCGAGCTGAACGAACTGGGAATTTCGCCAACGGACGCTTCGGTTTTTCAAGAGCTCGCCGGGCACATGTTCTTCGCGGGCGTCTCATTGGGCCCGCCCCGCGAGGTCCGGGAACGCAACCGCGGATCGCAAAGCATCTTATGGTCACTCGGCATCTCCGGCGATTTGCCCATTCTGCAGGTGGTGATCGCGTCAACGGGCGGTCTGCCAATGCTGCGACAACTCTTTGCCGCCCATCGTTATTGGCGTCGCCGCGGGCTGCTGATTGATCTCGTGGTGATCAACATGCAGGAACACGGATATCTCGAAGAACTCAATGGTCGCATCAACGAGGCCATGTTGAGTGCATTGGACGCGGAGTTTGTTGAGAAGCCAGGCGGCATCTTTATTCGCCGCGCCGACAACATGTCTGAAGAGCAGGCGCTGATGCTTGAGGCGTCGGCCCGTGTTGCTATTGTGTGCGACGAACGAAAGTTGTCCGAAGTGGTGAGCGGTGCGCGCGAGGCGCACCTGATACCAGTGGTGTCCATTCGCCGAACGGTCACACCTCCATCGAACAGAACGATCGCGAACGAACGTCGCGTGACCGAGGCATTTTCTACTGGCGAAAATGTGCAATCCGTTCACTCGTCGGTGGCCGACACCCCCAAGCTGGCCTTTGACAACGGCTATGGTGGCCTCGACGAACATGATAACTATCACGTGCGACTGACTGACGGCCAACTCCCACCGGCGCCGTGGTCGAACGTGATTGCGAATCCCGATGGGGGTTTTCAGGTGTCGGAGCGTGGCGCTGGGTGTGTGTGGGCCGAGAGTAGCTACTTCTATCGGTTGACCGCGTGGCACAATGATCCGGTGTCTGATCAGGTCACCGATGCGTTGTATCTGCGCGACAATGCGACCGGTGCATTGTGGAGCGCGGCGCCGGCGCCCGTGAAAACGTCGGCTTCGTTTACGGTGCAACACGGCGCAGGGTTCTCAACGTTTCGCGCGACACAACATGGAATACAGTCGGAACTCACGATGGGCACGCCCAGCCAGGGCGCCATCAAGATATCAATGCTACGGTTAACGAATACCACTGATGTCGAGCGAAGTTTGAATTTGACCGCCTACGCCGAGTGGACGCTGGGCGTGCAGCGTGCGCAAACACGTCACGCGGTGCGAACCTGGTACAATGCTGAATACGGCGCGTTGCTGGCGCAGAATCGATACGAGGCCGGATTTGCGGAGCGGGTAGCATACTTGTCCGTCAGCGAGGATGTACAGTCGTTCACGGCGAGCCGCGCTGATTTTATTGGACGCAATGGATCGTTGGCCTATCCGCTGGCATTTCGACGTCGCTCGATGGGAGGTGAGGTGGGCGTTGGATTTGATCCCTGCGCCGCGCTCGAGTGTGCGATCACGCTGCAGCCGGGAGAAACGCGCGAGATCGCCGTGTTGATCGGTTCGGCAGCCAATGAACCCGAAGCGATCGCGCAACTCGCAGCATTGCGCTCGGTCAAGGGCGCGGCATCGGCATTGGCGGCGTCGCGGGACGCGTGGGACCAGCGCCTGCGTGTCATCACCGTGCGCACGCCCGATCGTGCGTTCAACGCAATGTTGAACAAGTGGACCTTGTACCAGGCATTGTCGGGACGCATGTGGGCGCGCATGGGATTGTATCAGAGCAGTGGTGCGTACGGTTTCCGCGATCAACTGCAGGACGTCATGGCGTTCGTGTACGCCGAACCGAAAGTTGCCCGCGATCACATCCTCCGCGCGGCGCGGCGTCAATTTCTGGAAGGCGACGTACAGCATTGGTGGCATCCACACACCGGACGCGGAGTCCGCACACGTTTTTCCGACGATATGGTGTGGCTGCCGTTTGTGGTCGATCAGTATGTACGTGTTACCGGTGACGTATCAATTCTCGACGAATACGTGCCGTTCCTCAGCATGCGACCGCTCGAACCACATGAACACGAGGTGTATGACCTCCCGCAAATTTCGGACGAACATGGGAGCATCTACGAACACTGTTTGCGCGCGCTCAACCGCGCCTGCACGGTGGGGGTGCATGGGTTACCGCTGATCGGCTCTGGAGACTGGAACGACGGTTTCAGTCGTGTGGGCGCGGAGGGCAAGGGTGAGAGCGTCTGGCTGGCGTGGTTCCTGATCAAGACGCTGCGCGACTTCGCCGCACGCGCGGATGCCCACGGCGATCCCGATGTTTCGCTCAAGTTTCGCTCGCGTGCAGACGACTACGTGGCCGCCACCGAATCACACGGATGGGATGGCAATTGGTATCGCCGCGCGTATTTCGATGATGGAGCGCCCCTTGGTTCGGCCTCCAGTGATGAATGTCGCATTGACGCCATCGCGCAGAGCTGGAGCGTGATTTCAAATGCGGCACTCCTGGGTCGTCAGCAACAGGCCATGCGCGCAATGGATCGACAGCTGGTGCGCGAGGATGCACGGCTCATCATGCTGCTCACGCCGCCGTTTGACAAAGGTGCGCACGACCCGGGTTACATCAAAGGATATTTGCCCGGGGTGCGCGAGAACGGGGCGCAATACACGCACGGAGCACTGTGGGCGGTGATGGCGACCGCCATGCACGGTGACGGCAATCGTGCATTTGCCTTGTACCAGATGATCAACCCACTGACGCACGGTGACAGCGCGAAAGCGATCGAGACGTACAAAGTGGAACCGTATGTTGTTGCAGCCGATGTGTACACCGCGAAGGGACACGTTGGTCGTGGCGGGTGGACGTGGTACACGGGATCGGCCAGCTGGATGTACCGCGTTGGTCTCGAGCATCTGTTGGGATTTACGCGCGAAGGAGACCAGTTGCGGTTCAATCCGTGTGTCCCTGATGCATGGCCCGAGTTTGCAGTCTCCTATCAATTCGGGAGCGCAGTGTACGACATCACCGTGAAGGAACCGCAACTGGTACGTCGCCGAGGCTCCCGCGTGACATGCGATGGTGTGGATCAGCAGTCACCCAGCATTCACCTCGTCGATGACGGAAAGCCGCATGTCGTCGTCGTGCAACCTGCGCCGTAATGCTCACCCGAGTGGCTTGAGCAACGCGGACGAAACGGGGTCGGCATTCCGGACAGATAGTCGCTAATTTCCGAAAGAGTTTCGCTTGGCGTTTGCCGACAGGGGTAAATAGCGAGGGCGAGACACCTCGATGCGGGGAAGAGCCATGGACTGGAACCGTGAGGCGGTCGCGACATTTGTAGTCGGAGCAGGCGGCGCGTGGATGGTTGGCGCGTCGCTGACGCATCGCGGCGGCAACTTCAATCGAGTGGAGCGGCGCGGGCTTTTCCTCTCCGGCCTTGGTTTTTTGACCTGCGCGGCTTCCGCTCGTTGGATGCAGGGGTACGGACGGGTTGGCATCGCCTGTTCGCTGTTCGGCACCATGACCGCAATGATCGGCATGTATATGCTGATGAGAGCGCGTAATGAGCGCCAGGCGGCCGAAGAATCCAACCCACGGAATTGAAGCGTTTCCAATTGGGATAATACAAAAGGGCGTCACTAAGGACGCCCTTTTTGTATTGCTTTTGCCACACTGCAAGCGTTAGGAGGAGTCGCGCCGCCTCCGGTGTCCCTCCACGTGACCCGGAAGCCCCCCACTACACCCGCGCCGCGCGAGCTCCTCCTGAACGGCTTGCATGTG
>JBDUBA010000315.1:0-5835 GCA_040004335.1 Gemmatimonas sp. | reverse complement strand
CCGAGCGCGACGGATAGAATTTTTCGCATGTACATGGAGGTTCGGGGTAATGGAGCTGGTCAAACTTTTCCTTCAATTTCTGCGCCGTATTTGTGCGTAACGATACACACGCGGCTTCTCGGCGCAATACCGAAGGCAGCGCGCATTTTCTGGATGCTGCGAGCTCGACAGCACTCCCTTCATTCGAACTTCTTCCTGCTGCGAAAATGGGTACGACCCAACGAATGCCCGAACAGGCTCTACCGCTGCACTGCCCCCCGCTCAATCACTGCACTCCTCGCGCTCTTCACGTAATGCATGAAGATCGCACCACTCTCGGCAAATCCAACCAGCGTTCTGCCCGCCGGGAGTTGCACACGTTCAACAATCGCTCCGTCGCGATTTACGACATCGTACAACAACCCACCATTCACTGACGCCGCACTCGTACTGGGCAAGATCCATACGTTGCCTTGATGATCGGACCGAACTTGTCCTTGCCGCACCGGCGGATAGAAGTCGGGAAGATCGCCGGGCTCGACGGTGACAAAAGGAACCGGCGTGCGAACCGCGGCGCCGGATGCTTGCGCCGCGGCCGCAGCGCGCGCGACACGTTCTGCATTGGCAAGTTTTACGGAATCGATGATCTTCTGCTTGTCTTCAGTCGAAATGCGTTTCCAATCGAACGGCATCTTTGGTGACGACGAGAGTTTTCCATCGGCACTCAACCAATCGATGTGATAGTCCTGCGCGCGCACAATTGCGACCGTACCATCGGGTAACAACGTCCATTCATCGCCGCTTGGCAACGGATTAACGACGGCGTAGTTCTGCAAACCGCCATTCGACATCAACAGCTGCGCGGTTTGTGTGACCGGTACCTTGATCGTTCCAAGCGTATCAACGGTTGCCTTGTCAAAATCCATGCGCATGATTGGCGCCGAATCTGGCTGCACCACCACTCGCGGCCTTCCAACAACCAGCGCGGGAAGTGTTGAATTTGCTGGGTTTCGTCGTTGTGTGCGATACAACAAACGGCCGCGTGTGTCAAACCCGGCAAATCCAAGTTGTCCGTTGGCCATGAAATTGAGATCTGACGCACGAACGGGTGCCATGACGCGCACAAACGCACCGTGTGGATCGATCACCAGAAATGCTTGCGACTCGCTGTCAATGAACAACGACGAATCGGCGACATACGGAATCAACCCACCGGCACTCGGACGCAATCCGTAACTGTTGGGCGAAGATGTTGACGTATCTGCGATAATCGCGAATTTGCGCAACGTCGAATCGAACAGCACCAGCTGTCGTTTCACCGGATCGTTGATCAGCACACTTCCATCGGGCAGCGAGCGTGCCGTGGATAGCCCCATCAACACGGTCGAGTCGGAGCTGATGATGTGCGTTACCTGTCGAATGGGGATGGCAGTCTGCGCGTGTGTTGCGCACGCTGGCGCCAAAGAGAAAACAATTGCCAGCCAGCGAACAAACCTTCGCTGAGAGAAACTTGTCGCGATCCACCGGTTCATGTCGTTCATAAGTCCACGGATACTTGCCCGCTCTTCAACAATTCCAGGTATCGCGGCTCCAGCATGCTGGCAATTGACGACGACAACACTTTGGTCTGGCCTTTCGTCAGCATACGCTTTATGTGTGGGGCAACCTGAATGAGATATCCAACCGCAATTTCGCGTGCTTGCACCAGACGCGCCTGGGCTTTCGATCGATCATACCCCTTTGGCAACGCAGCCAGATATTTCGCGGCGGGGGCCCACACGGAATCCACCAAACGCGTAAATCGACGACTCATTGTGGCAATGCTGTCGCTTTGCAATCGGGTCAGATGTAATTGCTCACGCGTTTCGAGCATTCGCGCCATGGGGTTCTGAAACACAGATCGTGCGTATTGGCGAACTTCGCCTTCGCTCAGCTTTACACCGCCGCGCGTGCGGCCTCGATCAAGTTCGAGACTTAACGATTGCCAGTCGCGTGTGGGAGCGAAATTGATGCTGGCCATCATCGTGATTACGACGGGAGTTCGCGAGCTGTTCTGACTGGGTCGTGTAAGCCCGAAGCGTTGATTGACCTCGTAAACATAACGCGACCGCGCGTTGTCGAACCCGCGCACATACAGCAGCGATTGGTCAATCAGCGCGGTCTGCCCCCATCCGTGTAAGCGACCATCACCGTGCAGCAACAGATCGGCCGCGCCAATTGGATTTGAAACATTGAACGACAACGTCGTGCGCTGCGGCAGACGCACTTTGACGGGATTAATGCTGATGCGGAGATTTGTGTTGCTCGCACTCCACGGACCAACGCAACTGTTACGAGCTGCAATGCCGCCCAATTGGGCTGTCAGACAGGATCGGACAGAACCGGGCGCGTTGGCAATTACGCTCTGAATGCCAGCGGCCGTCGCATCCGTGGCCGTTGATTGGCCAGGTGCGAATATGAACGCCCGATCATTCCGATAGCCGTCGCCGTTAACATCGCCCGCAATCGAAGGTGTGAACCGTGCGCCGGAGGTCACGCGACCGCTCCACGCAAACGTGACGGCATTGGCCCACGTTGAATTCAGCGTGTAGACAAAATCGTGCTGGGGTGATGAACCAGTTCCCGACCTGACTTCAAATGGATCACCGGCAGTACTCGCAAAACCGCGAAATTGCTCGCGCACACTGAGGTAGTTGTACGACAGGCCCCACCCAAGTCGCGGCGCCGCAAACGTGATTGGCGAAACGCGAATGGTGATCTGCCGACTCACCGAATGCAGTCCCGACTGCAGCTCCGAAACCGAATTGAACTCAGGCGCGACACGTGAATCGAGCAGCGCAGTTAACCCGGACGACCCGTCGATGCTGGTTGATGGCACATACACCGGTCGCGCGCCCTCTTCAGCAAGCGCAAACTGCGGCGTCGTCTTGAGGTTCAGATCGACAAAATTTGCCTGATGCGCGTTGTACGAAAACGTTCCATTGATGTACAGGTTGAACCTGTTGCGTACAGCTGCGCCGCTCCAGCTGAGATTCGTTCGGACACTGCGTTCTGGCGCGAACGTTCGAGCAAACAGCGTGACGTTTGGTCGCGTGTTCGCAAAGGAGTTGTTGCTGGCGCCGTTTCGGCACGCTCCGGGAATGGAAGCGTTCTCGGACAAAAATTTCGCCCAATCAACGGTCGGCACGGCATCACCAGTGCAAATCAGTTGCTGCGAAGACTCTCCCAATCCCGTGTTGAGGAGTGCCGGCGACAACAAGTCCGATCCGCGGATATTCTGAAACACACCTACGCCGCCGCGAATCGTTGCACGTGGGCCTTGCGCGAATCCTTCGGCGAACGGAATCTGCGCAGACGTGCCATACAGCCAGGAAAATCCCAATCGCGGGCTCGCGTAAATGCCGTTGGGCACATGGTCATTCGAAACGCCGAACACCTGCTCGACTTTGGCATTCTCACTCGGCCTGTCCAGAAAACGATTGCCATCGAGTCGCATGCCATACTGGATCTGAATGTCGCGAACAGGCCGCCACGCATCCCCCAACGCGAGCCCTGCGACTACCTCCGACGCATTGCGCGACGTTGCATTCAATGAACGTGTGAACGACGACGTAACCGAATTCTCGAGATCTTGCAACGATTGAAACGTGTATCGCCCGAGAATGTTGCTGGTCTGTTCGGCCGATGAACGCTCGAAGCGGAGTTCGGATATCAATTTCAGTCGATGTTTGCTGTCAATGCTGAACCATGACAACACATTGCGTCCCGAGAATGATTGTCCGGAGTTTGTTCTACCCGCAGTGCTTCCGCCAAATGTGAGATTGCGAATGGCCGTGGTTCCGTCGTCCAGCATTGAGGTCACGAGTACGCTGCCGCCTGGCAGATTCACCAGGGGTTTTGTGCGCGCCTGATCGACTCCACCCGATAGCGTTGTTTCGGTCAATAAGGCGCCAACAAAGTTGGTGTGGCGCACCTGCGCGGACGCATTGAACGCCTTGCTGGTACCAAGCGCCGCGGGCACTTGCAGCGTGGATACGCCCGGAGGCCCAGCGGAAGTCCACCCGCCAGTGTAGGAAATACCAATGGCGTGACCACTGTTTGCGGACTTCGGCGCCCAATCAACTCCACCCAGGAAGGACGCGTTTGTGCGAATCGAATTGAGCCCAAGTGCCGAGGATGTTTCCGGTACACCCAACTTTTTCAAAATCGTTTGAACACGCGCGATTGAATCAGGCGACACACCGGCACTCTGAAACACTTCCGCCGACCCACTGGACAGTGTTGCAAGTATTTGCGAGCGTCGATCGAGTTGGAACGAAAAGGTGTAGAAATCCTTGTCCGCCAATATTGGGCCCGATACGCGCCCGCCAACAGACAGCTGCGTGAATTCCGTAGCGCGGCCCACGCGATCATTGAACTGCGCTTGCGGTGCGTTGAATGTTGCACTCAACGTGCGTGCGACGTAGTTGGTGCCTGGGTTGGTCACGACACTGATTTGCGCGCCGCTGTATCCGCCCGCCGCCACATCGTATCCCGTTCTGAGTGTCGTGACGACATTCGCGTCGCGCGGCAGGGTGGACAAACCGCTCAGTTGTCCGTTCACAGTGGTATTGTTTTGCGAGCCATCCAGTCCGAGTATTGATATGCGATCTGGATTGCCATCAACGCCCGGAATGAGTTGCACGCCCGCGCTTTGTGCGGCCATTGCCGCAAGATTTCCGGCATCGCCCGGTGGCGCAGCATTCAAGGGTAGATACGTGTCGCCACCAGATGCGTCGGTCGACGCGGCAGTCAGGTCAACACGCGGCGGCGGTTGTCGAGGACCGGATGCCGAAACGGTGATGGACTGCAGAGTCTGCGCGTTGGACAAACGGACATCGGCCATCAGTACTTCTTCATCGGCGTTTCGACGAATTTCGAAACGTTGTCCCTGATAACCAATTGATACAACCGAGACCCAGTAGTCACCTTCGCCGTTCGGGTACGTGATGGAAAAGCGACCGTTCTTGTCGGTGCGTTTTGTTTTGGTGATGCCGCCAATGAATGAGACGGCGGTTACCTGCGCATTCTCGACGGGTTGATTCTCCGTGTTGGTAACTCTTCCGCGAATGACATCGGCGGTCGGTTGCGCCGCTAATTGATAAACAGGCACGTGCATCATCCCGAAAAGCAGCAACAGGCTCGCTAAATTGAGTGGATTGGGCATTGGATCCTAGCGACGCGAAGTGGATGTTGCACGCGCCTGTGGCGGAGCGTTGGCGCGAGTATGGTGCGACGAAGGTGCACTTATGGGCGACGAACGGACGATGACGATGCGAACAACGTGCGATTACGATGCGACCAACGGACGAATACGGGCGACGAACGAACAACTACGGTGCGAACAACGAACGACTACGTTGGGAACGGCGGGCAATTGCGGTGCGAAGCGGGCGCGACAACGGTGACTCGATGCAACTATTCAGCGCGTAATGCACTGGCTGGATCGATACGAGTGGCACGCCACGCAGGCAGTGCAGAAGCGATCAGCGCAACACATCCGAATATTGCGGCGGCCGCGATGTACGGCGCGGCGTCGCGCGCACTGGCCTCAAAAAGAATTGCCGCAATTGCGTTGCTGGCATACCAACTGATCGCCGCGCCAACAACAATGCCCACGGCAACGATTGCAATTCCTTCGCCGACAACGTTCCGCACAAGATGAGATGCCCGCGCCCCAAGCGCCGCGCGAATACCAAACTCCCCGGCGCGCTGTGTCACGCTGAACGCGAGCACGCCGTACAAACCGACGGCCGACAGAATAACGGTGAGCAGTGCAAAACTTCCGAACGTGATTGTGCCCAACTTCAGCGGCCG
>JBDUBA010000235.1:0-5891 GCA_040004335.1 Gemmatimonas sp. | reverse complement strand
GTGGTGAAACCCGTGTTGCGAGGCGAGGAGTTGCTGCAAATGCAACGCCTGGTGCGTCGCTTGCCGGCACCACCAAGTCTCGTGAATTACGCCGTACGACTGGCGCGCAGCACACGTCCGGAAGATCCTGATTCAACTCCAATCATTCGGAAGTATGTGAACTTTGGAGCCGGCCCGCGTGCGTCGCAGTACCTCGTGCTCGGCGCAAAGGCACGCGCGGCGATGGACGGCCGTTCGGTTCCCGATTTCGACGACGTAAAGAGCGTGATGTCCGGCGTGCTTCGCCATCGTCTGGTCCTCAACTTTCAGGCCGAAGCCGATGCGGTGCCAATGGAAGAGCTGCTCAAGTTTCCGCCGCCGAAATAGCGAGCGAGGAAGTAGTTCGTCAACGGGCGTCCATCAAACGGGCGCCCGTTGGCGTTTCCGCGTGATCATGACACAACATTGACGCCGATTGCAATTGACGCTCATTGCCGATGCGTACCTGACAATGCGCCCGATGCACGTTATTCTGGCAAATGCGGAACCCCGCCAAACGTCGGAACATCAGCCTCGTTGTTGCCACTTCAGGGCTGGCCACCCTGGGCACGACACTGCTCCTGCACAAACACGACGCCGTTTTAGGCGCCTGGTTTGGCGTCGTCCTCGCTTCGTTTTTTGTGTCGCTGCTTTCATTGGTAGCGGTTGTCGTGTATCAAGTGCACGTGCGGTGGATCGCGCGCCTCAACCGCGGTGCGGAGCGCTTGGCCCAATGGACAGTGTCACCCACCGAGTGGCAACAGTTTCGCGCGAACGACAAAGTATGGCGCAACTCTGGACGTCCCAACAGCTTCAAGCCCAGGAAAGACGCGAATGCCGATGTCGAAGTCATCGTGGCCAAGAATGCATTGATGGTCGACAATGACTTCTACTCCCTCGGCGCATTGCGCGGGTTGCAATGGATTCCCGAAACGCCGCCGAGTCTCGAGTACAACATGGTGACGCAATCCAAGAGTGGCAGTATCAAATGGAATATCCGACTTCCTGTTGCAACAAATGCAGAGCCGCAGGCCCGAGCAGTATGGAACTATGTGCATCGCGCCGTTCCGGTTGATAGCGCGAAGCGTTTGCGACGGTTGCGATTGGCACGCACGCTGGGACTGGTGTGTGCTGTGTTGTCCGCGGCCGCACTGATTTACGCCCGAGTGACTTACGGCAATCAATCGTTGCAAACGTCAATGTTGACGGCGCTCATTTTTGGGGTCATCGGATTGCCAGGTACCTTGCTCCTCAGTCTTCTTTCTCATTGGCAAGTGCAAAAAGTTGAGCGAACATTGGCGCAGGCCGCGAAGTAGTGTGTTTCCGGCAACATTGATACTGGGTCTGAATCAAACCGAACATGGGAAGGAGACCGTGCGTTCAGAGTGCGCAATACAAATCCGGCGCGGTACGGTGGTGAGGAGGCTTGTTGCGACAGCGCTGTGTTTTGCGGTGAGTTCGTACTGTTCTGCGCAGGTCGCGGTCCCGCCACAGCTGGCCACCACTGTGCTGCGTCGCGGCATGTGTCTCACCTGTCAGATCATTGCCACGCGCACACTTCAGTTGGGCGATGACGATGGACCGGGCGAACTCTCATCCAATCCATTCTTGTCGTGTTCTGCCACCGGCACATTTGCCGTTACTGCGTCGCCCGCGGGCCGGCCCACGACGATCGTGTTATATGATGCGAACGGGAAGTTCCGGCGCACACTTGGGCGGAGTGGCAGCGGACCGGGAGAATACCGGACGGCCTATCCCATCAAGTTTGCGGCGCGCGACTCACTGTATGTGTTTGATTTGAGTGTTCGGCGGCTCACCGTGCTCGCGCCCGATGGGAAATACGTGCGCACGGTACAGATGCCCATGCGTGTAAGCGCGGCCGTGCTGTTGCCGAACGGCAGTACCGCGATGTTTTCCATAATGGGCAACACAAAACTGCCCGGAGCTCCATTACACATTGTGGACGCAAACGGCGGCGTCATGGCATCATTCGGCGCGGACAACCCGGACCAGCGACCGATTGATGATGCGACCTACCGGTTCGTGATTGCGCGGAGCGCGCGCGGCATTTGGGCGGCGCGCATCAACGACTATCGCATTTCCGAATACGACATGCGTGGCCACCTATTGCGTACGCTGTCGGTGCCGACGTCGTGGTTTCCAAAGTGGGAAGCCGACCCGAAGCGCGTTACACCCGTGCCCGGGTTGTTTGCAATGCAGGAAGATGGTGCGGGACTATTGTGGGTCATGACACGAGTTCCCGACAAACGTTTTCGTGTTGTGCCAAGCGGAACACCACTCTTGCAACAACCCACCGGCGACGAGCAGTTCGATACGGTTATTGAAGTGATCGACACGCGCACCAACCGCGTGTTGGCGTCACGGACGCTCGACGAGACGCTGCTTGCATTCGGGTGTGCAGGAACGGCGTATGCGTATCGCGAGGACGCGAACGATCGGCCGCACGTGGATGTGTGGAAGTTGAGCGTCAATGGGTTAACCAGTGCACAGAAATTTTGAAATGATGACGAAATGCTGGCGGTAGCGACGCGCGTTTGATTGTTGTTGTTCGCATACACAGCGAGAATTCAACCAGCGGCGCGTCGTCGCGTTCATGAAGGTGCGGTGAACGCTGCGCGCTATTTCAGTACGCGAGTGCGCTCCAGCAGCCAACCCTCCGCGTTTTTGCTCATTAGATATACCACACCGTTCTTTCCGAACCCTGCAATCGCTTTGCCTTTTGGCAAACGAACCCGGTACATCATCACGCCTTTGTTGCTCACCACGTCGTACACCAGCTCCCCGGCAATTGAGCGTGCCGAGGTGTTGGGCAGTATCCAGAGATTAGTGTCAGAGTCGGGTTTGAGCGCACCCGCGCGAATGGACGGGAAGTAGTCTGGAAGGTTGGAGGCAGGAATGTATTCCCCAAATACTTTCGCCGTTCCGAGCGTACCTATCCCACCGGAATCGGCGACCGTTGCCGAATCAACGAGGTGCCGTTTCTCGTCGCTACTGAGCGCACGAAAGTCAAACGGTAGACGCGCGCCGCTGGTCATGTGCTTATCGGTGTCAAAGAAATCGACGTGATAATCGTTGCCGCGAAGCACCGCTACTGTTCCATCGGATAACACCGCCCAGTCGTCAACTTCCAGCCACGGATTCAACATTGTTTTCACGATCCGTTTTCCGATCACGTCTTTGCTGTCGCGCATGGCGATCGGCGGCTGCAGTTTGATTCGCGTGAGCGTGTCGAGCACGCGCGTCGCAAAATTCGCACGCACGATGGCGACTGAATCGGCGGTGATCGGTGGTGTCAGTTTCCCATCCGGTGTTTCAATGCGCCACGATGACATGGCGCGATAGACGAGATTACCGCGCTGGTCCGCTCCGCTTGTGGAGTTCCCGAATTGCGGCATGTCGACCGCGCGCACTGGTGCAATGGGGCGCACCATGCGGCCGTCTGGGTCAATCAACAGGAGCGATCTTGACGCCCAGTCCACGAACAAAGTGGAATCGGACAGATACGCAATAAGTGGTGCTGCCCGAGATCCGTACACCTGCGTCTCATTGCCAATGATGACGGTTTCGTTTGCGAGTTTCTCGTCCAGCTGAAACACTTTCATGTTCGTGCCGTCGTTGACGAGCACGTTTCCATTCGACAGTCCGCGCACATTGAGGATGAATCCAAAGTGTCGCGATGCCTGCGCCTCGGATTTCGCCAGTTCGTGGATCGGAATCGCGGACTGGGCCTGCAGCAGTTGTGCGAGCGCCAGCACCACTATTGAGAGAAACGTTCTTGACCACGGCATCGTGGTTGCAATACGAATCGATAACCCTTGAGGAGAAATCACGTGCGTTGGCATCCGTAACTCCGGTTTGATTCGATTCGGTTGCGCCCTTCGTTGCGCGACGCTTCGTCGGGGCGAGCCGCGAGTGGCTCATGAGCCTGTAAGGCAAGGGACGTGCCGCAGGTGCGCTTCAGGCGAGCGATGTGAAAACCGTTATGTGCTAACGAGTTAAGGAATCGGCAGTTGCGTCTTGATCGGGTGGCATGTTCGATCTCGTAAACAGGCGTCCCAATGTCGAACAGTTGGCGGCGGTATTGCGCCGCTCAGTCACATCGGCACAGTACTCCGTTGTGACGTGGACTTCTATCTCAACAGTCTTGAGTGCAGCCACCATCACAATGGCGATGGACCAGGTCCGCAAATACGTTGTCGCCGTGTATTTACCAGCCGGTGATCGTTGGCCGCGCGGCAGCCAGGCAGGCCTCCGGCTTGTGCACAATCGCAAAGGTGCACTCGTGCGAATGTCCGTGCGAACGACCGTGATTGTGTGGATCGCTGCGGCGGTGGTGGTTGGTTATGTGGCCGTTGCTGGCGCCTCGTTGCCGCTTGCCGGATTTGCGGGGCTTGGGTTGGCATTTGGGGGTGCAACAAGCAAGCAGTCGCATCTCCAGCTATCTGACCATGCTCTACATTGGCTGCGCGTTGGGAATTGTGCAGGGGGCAACCATCGCGCGCGCAAACGGTTTGGACGAACTGCGGTTCGTGCTGTCCGCAATTGCACTCATGATTCCAGCATTTGGTGCTTCTCGATTGTGGTTTGTGGCGCAACGCTTCGAGATGTTTCGCGGCAACGCCAGCGCGATTTGGCGCAGCGGTGACGGTGGCGCCGCCGCGTTGTCTGGAGGACTGGTTGGCGGAGTGGTGTTGTCTCCGCTCGTGCTTTCAGTCGCCGGGCTTCCGTTCCTTCAATACTGGGATGCTGCCAGTATTACGATGTTGATCGCTCTCGTTGTTACACGTTTCGGATGTCTCATGAACGGCTGCTGCGTTGGGCGCGCAACAACCGGTCCACTTGGTCTCTGGCTCCCGGATATTCACGGGCGTTGCTTGCGTCGCTTTCCAACGCAGTTGCTCGAATCCGCATGGGCGGCCATCGTACTCGCGGCGGTGATCACTTCGCGATCGCATTCACGACATCGTCGTCCACGATTCCAACCAACGACTGCATCGCGTTCACGTCGTCGAGTGCCGTTCCGGTGAACGACACCGAATCATCGACCACACGAATCCAGAGATACTCGGCCGCGCGTTTGCCCCATCCGCGACACGCCGGATCGATCCCTTCCAGGCGGATACTGCGCTTTGACGGTGGGACACTTGGCGATGTCTTTCCGGAGCGCTAACGTAACGGAAAGCGCTGACACTCAGCTGACAACTGCCGAGAAATTGGCGCCATCCCGTCCGAGTTGAGGTGGCAGTGGCTAACGAGCGCCGAAAGAGAATTACGGTAAAGACTTCGCCATCCTCGAATGAAAACGGCGTGGGCACCGTCACGGTTCGCGTGCACGCGTATGGCGCATGCAGTGTTGAGGTGGCAGGCAATCGGCTCGGCCGGAACGCTGACGTTGTGGTGTCGTTGATTCTGTTGCTGACGCATGCGCCGGGGATGCAGATGTCCCGGGACATCGTTCTCGACCTGTTGTGGCCCGACTCGCCTGATAAACATCAGCGCGGCAATTTGCGGCAGGCGCTGTATAAGTTGCGCCAGATGGGTGTACGCGCGGCGCTCAATGGTGATCAGATAGAATTGGATCCATCGCAGCTCGAACCTACCTTTTCGGTGCGCCGGGATGCGCTCAGCTTTGATTGCCAGGTCTTGCAGGGGCATGAGCCGTTCGGCCCGTTCCTGCCCGGTTTTGATACGAATGCAAGTCCGGCCTTGGTGGACTGGGTCGAAAACGAACGCGAACGGGCTCACGGCGATGCGCGCCGAGTGTTGGCGCAGGCATTGCGCACGCGTCACGGTATCGCGGATTGGGTGGCCGCAGAACCGCTGGCGCGATGGTTGCTGCAGTTTGATCCGTT
>JBDUBA010000360.1:0-19917 GCA_040004335.1 Gemmatimonas sp. | reverse complement strand
CGATACTATGCCCAAGCGCGGCGAGTTCCCCGATTTGACGGGCCGCGCAACGGTGCCTCCCGGCCCCGAAATTCCGTCTAAGTCGCGGCTTAACGGCCCGCGACGACAAAATCGACGTGGGTCGTTGTGCGTTTACGCACCCTGATTCGCACGCAGAAAAAAAACTGAAGGTACGGTGCACCCTGCACCCGTGGTGATTTGCCGCCCATTGCCGCCACGCAAAACAAAGAGCTAACAGCGAAGTGCGCCCGGCGGCCCTTCCCGCCCGGGCGCGTTCTCGTTTTCTGGCGGCACTCACGAGTTATTTCGGAGTGCCAGATGACCTGCACACATCGCGTTGAGCGCCACGCTGTCTCACTTGCGTCAGCTCCAGGAAACGCGACACGCACTGCGTCCACGCCGAGTCGTTCGCGGTGGCCCGTTATTGATCAAATCATCACACTTCCCAATTTCACGCTTGAGAGTGGGCGGGTACTGAGCGAGATCGAAGTGCGGTATCGGCTGGAAGGTGAGATTGCCCCGGCGCGCGACAATGTGGTACTGATTGCTCATGCGCTCACTGGCACTCCCGAAGCCAGCGAGTGGTGGCGGGGCGTTGTGGGTGACGGCGAAGTACTGAATCCACTCAAATACGCCGTGCTCTGCGCGAATCTGCTGGGCGGTTGCGTTGGCACGTCCGGCCCGCGCAACGATGATGAGCAGCCGTTCCCCGCACTCACAACCCGTGATCAGGCATCCGTTCTTGCCCGATTGCTGGACGTACTTGAGATACAAAAGCCCGCGCTCATGTGCGGAGGATCGCTGGGCGGGATGGTCACGTTGGAATTCGCCGCCAGCTTCCCGGATCGATTTGGGCAGGCGGTCGTGCTGGCTGCGCCGGCAGCGCAAACCGCGCAGGGTCTCGCGTGGCACGCGATTATGCGCCGCGCCATTGTTGTTGGCGGCGCCGACGAAGGTCTCGCGCTGGCGCGCATGGTCGGGATGCTGAGTTATCGCACGGCCGGTTCGTTGGAGTCGCGCTTCTCGCGTGAGAAGAACAGCGACGGCGTGTTCAAGATCAATGACTGGTTGTATGCGCACGGCGAAAAACTCGTCCAGCGATTCGATGCGCGGAGCTTCGTCACGTTAATCGACGCGATGGATGCACACGACGTAGGCCGCGGCCGTTCCAGCATGGCCGAGGCACTCCGCCCCATCGCGAATCGCATCATTGGCGTCGGTATTCCGGGTGACATCTTATTCACGGCCGAAAGCGTGCGTGAATGGTGCGACTTGAGCGGCGCCGACTATCGCGATTTGCCGTCGGCGCACGGCCACGATGCATTCCTCCTGGAAACCGAAAAGGTGAGTGCGATCATCGCCGAGGCGCTTGAGCGATCCGTTTTGCTGAGCGCCCGCGAAGGTTCGCTCACGCCAGACACGGTTTCACGTGAAGCAACCGTTGCACCACGCAGCCATTTGCCGACGACCGCGTCGGTCTCGTCAACTACGCGTCACATCGCGTACCGCGCCCAGGCCGACGCGGCAAAACCTACGCGACCGTTGCGGATCGCACTCGCAGGTTGCGGCCATGTTGGCGGAGCGCTGCTCGATCTGTTCGGCGAACACACGACCGTTGATCGGCGCGTCGAGGTTACGCGCGTGTTGGTGCGGGATGCCGCGCGCGAACGCCCATCGCTAGCGCGCGCGATCGGCAGCGGACTTGCCGCGAAGGCTGCGGTCATCACC
Organism: Gemmatimonas sp.; assembly: GCA_040004335.1. Taxonomy (GTDB): domain Bacteria; phylum Gemmatimonadota; class Gemmatimonadetes; order Gemmatimonadales; family Gemmatimonadaceae; genus Gemmatimonas. Next base: position 18,189 of record JBDUBA010000360.1, on the reverse strand, counting down.
GACCCCACTCGGCTCTTGGACGGCGAGGTAGACGTGCTGGTTGAATTGATTGGCGGAACAACGACGGCGCGTACGCTCGTCGAGTCGGCGCTGAAACGCGGCATTCGTGTGGTAACCGCCAACAAGGCACTGCTTTCGACATGCGGACCCGCTCTCACCGCACTCGCGAAGCTTCACGACACGACCCTCGAATACGAAGGTTCCGTCGCCGCCGCTGTTCCTGTTGTTCGTTGCTTGCGCTCGGGCGCCGCCGGCGTTGGCATCAACCGTATTTCGGGAATCGTGAACGGTACAACGAACGTCGTCCTCGAACGCGTGTCCACGGGCGAGTCGCTGGCGGAGGCCGTTCGTTACGCGCAGGCCCAAGGATTTGCGGAGTCCGATCCGACGCGCGATTTGTCTGGCGAAGACGCGGAGGACAAACTCCGCGTGCTCGCATGGCTGGCTTTTGGTGTTGAACCGTCGGCGCTCAGAGTGGTTCGTCGTGGTATCGATGAAGCAACTGCAGAGTGGGCGGCCAGCGTCGCCCGTGAGGGCGACGCCGTGAAGTTGATCGCGTCGTGTTCGCTGGAGCATGGGACGTTAGTAGCGCGTGTTATTCCGGAGCGCGTCGCCGCCGGGAGTGCGTGGTCAAACGTGAGTGGTCCGTCAAACCGTTTAGTAATAGAAAGCGCGTCGGCGGGAGCGTTGGTGTTGCAGGGTCCGGGTGCCGGCGGTCGTGCGACTGCCGGTGCGGTGTACGGTGACATTTTTCTAACTCCTACTTTTTCGGCTGCAGTCCTTTCTTAGGCTTTTAGGCTGGAGTCTCTTCTTGGGCTTTTTGGCTGCAGTCCGTTCTTGGCCTTTTTTGGCTGCAGTCCGTTCTTAGGCTCTTCGGCTGCAGCCCCTCCCAAAGGCTGCGTGGCCCATTCGGCCATTTGGCTGCGGTTTGTTCTTCGGCTTTCCGTCTATTGGGCTCCGCGCAACGCGTGCCCATATTGGGCGGATGCCCCTGCTCCCCGTTTTCGGACACGCCACTCTTCGCGCCCGCCTCGCGCGGACGGTGCAACTGGGCAAACTCCCGGCAAGTCTTCTGTTTCAGGGCCCCATAGGCGTTGGCAAACAACGACTCGCACTTTGGCTGGGCCAGGTCCTGCTCTGTGAGCGATTTCAGGCTGAAGGCCTCGACGAACCGTGCGGCGAGTGTGTCCACTGTCGTTATGCGCTCCGTGGACAACATCCCGACCTGCATTGGTTCTATCCGCGTGAACGCCTGAGCGACGCCGATATCGACGACGTGAACGTTGATTTGGCGGAGAGCACCGCTCAACGCATGAAGGATGACGGACTCTGGACGCCATCCGCCGGCAGCGAAGCAATTTTTATGGTGACCGTTCGCGCGATGATTCAGAAGGCCGGAATCCGCCCGGCGATGGCGCGCCGCTCGGTGTTTGTTGTTGGCGACGCTGAGCGGATGGTGCCTCAGGCCAGCAGCCCTGAGGCCGCGAACGCGTTTCTCAAACTGCTCGAGGAACCGCCGCCCGATACCACGATCATCATTACGTCCAGCGAACCGGGCGCACTGCTGCCCACGATCAGATCGCGCGTGGTCACGGTCCGTGTCCTTCCATTGAATGCCTCGGAAATGGACGCGTTCCTGGATGACCCCCCGGTCGCTGCGCGCTTAAAAGATGCGCCACGCCATGAATTGATGGCGTCCGCAGCCGGTGCACCGGGTATGCTGTTGGCGTGGGAGGGCACGCGAGGAGCCTTCACCAGCGCTCGGCGAATTCTCGATGCGGCGCTACAGCCAACCGGCCCCAACGGCACCAGCGAGCGACTCAAGGTGGCGGCCAAGCACGGATCGGCGGGTGCGCGCGGCGCTTTTTCCGACATGCTCGATGCTCTTGTTTTGCTGCTACACGACCGAGCACGACAATTGGTTTTGGCTGGCCACGAACGCCAGGCGCGACGCGCAGCACAAGGAGTTGTGACAGTGCTCAGCATCAAAGAGAAAACGCTCTCGAACGTTAGCCCGCAACTTCTCGCCGCTTCCCTCGTGAATTCGCTGCACACCCTTCTCACCCAATGACCGATCCGGCCGGGCGCGACCTTTCGCACGTAAATGCGAAGGGAATCTTACAGATGGTTGACGTTGGCGATAAGCCAATTTCCGACCGACGCGCGACCGCGACGGGTAAGATTTTAATGGAGGTGTCTACACTTAAAGCTATACAAGACAACACTTTAAAGAAGGGTGATGTACTTAGTACTGCACGTATCGCGGGCATCATGGCCGCGAAGCGCACCGCCGATCTGATACCGTTATGCCACGGGCTCACTTTATCAGACGTGCAGGTTGAGTTTAAGCTTGATGACAGCCTTCCCGGTGTGGTGGTGGAGGCTTCGGTTCGAACCGCCGCCCAGACCGGGGTGGAGATGGAAGCGTTAACGGCGGTGACCGTCGCACTCCTCACGGTGTACGACATGGCCAAAGCCGTTGACCGGGCAATGAGAATCACCGACGTGGTGCTGCGCGAAAAACGCGGCGGGACCAAGGGGGATTACATCGCCGATCCGTGACTCGAAGTGGGGGTACCCATGCACGATAAAGCTGTCAGTAGCGCCGCACGAGCCAGACAAAATCGAATGAACCGCCGTAGGTTCGAGCGTCGCTTCAAGCGAAGCGTTGGACTCATTGCAGCGCTGTATGTGCTTGCAATGATCGTTGCTCCAGAACGCACCACCCTGCCCGCCTCGCCGGCAGTGACGATTGCCTCGGCCCTGCCCTCATCGGTCGCGTGGCGTCCCGCGGCAGATGTGGTGGGCCGAAAGACCGTATGGCAAAAGGCCGCCAAACCGTTCCGAGCCGACACCATTCAGAACGTGCCGCGCGCAACGCTCACGCGCTGGCATCGCATCTACAAATTCGCGACGGAGTATAAAATCAGCGTCGACCTCGCGCGGAAGGTTCACGATACGGCCATTCGACAGGGCATCGAACCTGAATTGGGTTTCCGTGTCGTGCAGATGGAGAGCGAGTTCAAGTCACGCGCTTCGAGTTCGGTTGGAGCGATCGGCTTAACGCAGTTGATGCTGGCGACGGCGCGTGGCTTCGAGCCAAACGTGACCAGGGAGGCCCTTACGGACCCCGAGACAAACCTCCGCATTGGTTTCAAGTACCTGCGCGCGCTCATTCGCGAAAACGATGGGAATTTGAAGCTGGCTCTGTTGGTCTACAATCGCGGTCCGGTTGCGGTCCAGACAGCGCTTGCGTCCGGACGAAACCCGAGCAACGGCTATGAACTCGTTGTTACGAAGGGTTATCGCGGGCGCGGTACGCTTGATTAAGCGAATAAATCGAACACTTGAAAAAAGCGGCGGCCCATTGGCCGTCGCTTTTTTTGCGCTTCAACAAATCGAACGTTGGTTATCACTGCACGGCGCACTTCTGCGCCTCGACCATTTCAGCGTTGCTTCTACAATCCCAGCTTTTAGGGACCCGACTTTTTCGGAGTAGTCGTTTTCGACGCCGTCTTCCCGACGGGCGCTTTGACGGCAGTCGGACTGGCCGCAGTTGCCTTGGCGGCGGGTTTCGAAGTTGAAGGTTTCTTCAGCGACGCCGACTTTCGCGCCGGCCTTTTGGCTGGAGCCTCGTTCACCGCGGCGCTTCGTCCGGAAGTGTTGCTGGTCGCAGCGGTTCGGGGTTTTGAGGAACGCGCCGCGCTCGTTTTGGCGCTGGTTGTGTTGCCGGACGTAGTTTTTCCGACCGGCGGTTTGGCCGAACTCGATCGGGTGGCAACCGACCGAGACGCATTGCCCGCCCTCGTCACGGTGGCCGCTCGCACCCGAATTGCCTGACCCGCGACAAGTTTGTCGCTGCGCAATCCATTCAGGCTCCGAAGTTTCGCGACCGAAACATTGAAACGCTCCGAAACTTTCCCGAGCGTTTCTCCGCGTTTCACGATGTGGACGGTCCCGCTTTTCGTCGCGGCGACGGTACTGCTGCCGTATCGCTCAATACTGGGATCGGGCACACTCAAAGCGGCCGCCACAACCGACGCTATCGGAACGCGCACGCTCTGCCCGGCCAGCAACTTTCCCTTCTTGGTGCTCTTGAGCCCGGGATTGTACCAGGCCAACTGTTTCGAACCGATGCCGGCCTTCGATGCAATCGACGCGGAGGATTCACTTCCCGTAGTCTTGACGGTGCGATAGCCGATTCGATCGCCATCCGGCAACGCGCTGAGTGCAGTGGCAATGTCGGTCGTCGCCACGGTTCCGTTCATCGGTACTCGAATCCACAGTGAACCCGTTGGTGGCACCATCCCGCGCAACACCGACGGATTCAGCTCCTTGATTGTGCCGACATCAACCGCAGACGCTGTCGCGATCGCGGCTAACGGCGTACCGGCCGCCACTTCGACGGAGTCGTATTGATATTGTGCCAGGGTGTCAAACGCGAAGCCGTAACGAACGGGTTCCTTACCCACCAACGCGGCCGCGATAATCTGTGGCACGTAGTTTTTGGTTTCACTGCGCAGATAATCGTGCTCGGCCAGCGCAAAGAATCGATCCTCGCCGGTACTGCCTTCCATATCTTCGGCAAATCGGGTGAGGCCGCGCGACACCCGTCCCGGTCCGCCGTTGTACGCCGCCGCCGCCAGATACAGTGATCCGAACTGACTCTGCAAATCACCTAGAAAACGAATCGCAGCATCGGTCGAACGCGCGGGGTCGCGACGCTCGTCCACCCACCAGTCCACGCGCAATCCAACGTCGCGGGCGGTGCTGCTCATGAACTGCCACATTCCGACAGCAGCCGCACTTGAGTAGGCATTCGGATCGTATCCGCTTTCAACCATCGCGAGATACATCATGTCCTCCGGAATGCCGCCGGCTTTGAGCTTGGCGCGGATCATCGGTTCGTAGCGCGTTCCCTGACGCAGCTTTTCCTGAAACCGATTCCGCGACGCCTGCGTGAACAGGTTCACATAAAACGCAACCCGCTCTTGTCCTTCATATGAACGGACATCGATATCCCACGTGGGTCCGCTGCTCGGAACGGCATCAATTAGCGGCAGGCTGATCGCGGCTGTATCACCGAAAACACCGGCCACCGTTTTCTCCACCTCGACCGACTTCAATGCCACCGTCGAATCCGTGGGTCCGGTCTTGATTGGTGCGGAGCGTGGCGCCGTAGTCTGCGATGGAGCGGCTGCTGGCGTTTGAGCGGCCACCAATGGCTTGTTTGCGCCGGAATGACAGGCGGCAGCGATTAGCGCGGTACCGACCGCTATGCCAATAGTTCGGAGAAGAGAGCCACCCGGGCTCGGCTGGGAAACAGTCACATCAATAACCTACTGTGGAGTAGGCAGAGCGCACCACCAGACGGCTCGATTACGGAATGAAGCGCTTCGTTTGAATCAGGACTGCAACGTTGCAGCTTCCTGAGCCAGTAGAGGCGAAACCAGACGATTGGTGGCATTGAGCGCTGCGAGAGCGGCACCCGTAATGGCGTCTTCGTCAACAATGGCGGTGCCAACCAAACGCCGCGACATTCCTTCACCGTGTGCCATCACCGCGGCGACCACCACATTGGTGTCAAAGGCGCGGATGGGCTTCACTCCAATGAGATCAAATTTCAATACACCCTTGGTTGCTTCCGTCAACGCGTCGAGCATGGCCTGCGCCGCCAGTCGCATGTCGCCTCCAACACAGGTACTGCCTTCGGCGCGCGTGTTGATGCGCTGTCCGTGCAGTGGTCCGTCCAGCTCAACCGTTACGCGGGTCATCGCTGCAGCGGCACGTTCTAACCGACACGCGACAAAGCGGAGCCGAGGAAGGCCAGCTTGTGGGAACTCCTCCAGATTGGCTTCGAGCAAGGTGGGTAGAAACATGGTCATCACACGGGCGGATCGTGGTTCCGGACGACACTCCGGCGAAAGGGCGACGAACGTCCGGTCCAGCCGTAACAAGAATGCGAGAAAGTGACGCTATATGGTACAACTACACATTGTACAGGGAACACGCAATGCGCCACCATTGAAACACGACTGGATCACATAAGATTGTACCGAGGCGACGCATTTGCTCTCTCTCACGAACGTCAATTTGCTAGCGCCTGGTGAGTTTGAGCTTTGCCAGAAGCTCGACATTCGGGTCGAGCACAACAACCGTTGGATTGTCGACGAGGCTGAGCGGTTGCTCGAACGTTTGATCGGTTTCGGGTTGTATGTGGAGCGTGTGTCGTTCCTCGATGCCGGCCGCATCGCGCAGCAGCACAACCAGCGGCACCGTAAACGGTGGAAGCGCTTCGCTCTGGTGCACGGTAAAGGTTACCGTGCGTTTCTCGACGTTGAGTTTCCATGACACGGCAAGGTCGGCGTAACCCGGCTGGTGCAGCCACTGATTGAAGAAGAGCACGAGTGATGCGCCCGCCGCTTTCTCGAAACAGACGCGCAGATTTTCGGTGGTGGCCGTGCTGTTGCGGTAGGTGTTCTGGTAGTCGCGAATGCCCTGAAAAAACGCGTCGTCACCGATATCGCTGCGCAACATGTGCAGAACAAATGCGCCCTTTTGATAGCTGTTGGCGTTGAGCAGCTCGTTGGGCGTGCGCGCACCAACGGTGTCGACCACGGGGCGAGCCAAAACAACGGGCGCCGCCAGAATCTGCGCACGAATCTGAGTCATGGACGCGCGGAACGCGCTATCACCCTGACTGTGTTGTACGTACAGCGGCGCAAAATACGAAGCAAAACCCTCGGACAGCCAAACGTCTTGCCAGCGTCGTGGCGTAACCGCGTCACCAAACCATTGATGTGCCGTTTCGTGCGCGATGAGTCCGGTGCTCACGGTGTGGTTCTTGAACGCATTGTCCGAATAAAAAATGGCGGTGGCGTTCTCCATGCCGCCAAATCTCGTGGCCGATTGAAAGTGGTTGAGTTGTTCGTACACAAATGGACCCGCGGTTTTCGCAAAAAATTCGACAATTTTGCCGGCTTCGGCAAATGGTCCCGGCATGTAGGATTTCTCAGCAGGGAACGTGTAGACCGCCTGATTGATTTCACTGCCCGATGAAAGTCGAAGGCCGGTGCGTTCCATTTTCGCAGCCGCAATCACCATGAGATACGTGGGGATTGGTTCATTGATCATGTAACGAGTTCGCGGAACCTCCGAATTTCCAGAACCCATGCTGGAGCCGGTTGCCGTTTGATTGAGTGCGCCGTTCGCCACAACCGTTAGTCCGGCGGGGGCGTCAACATTAAACGCAACCGTTGCCTTGTCACTTGGATGATCAACCGTTGGCAACCAATACCGTGCTCGATTGGGCCAGTTGTCGCCAAACGCACTCCAACCGCGATCGGGATTTTCGGTGATGATCAACCCATCGGTGGGTTCGCCATGATACTTGATGCGCACACCAATCTCCGCACCATCTTCCGGCACCAACGGGATGCGAATTGTCGCTGAATCGCGAACATATGCGCGCGGATTCCGACCAACTTGTACGCTATCGACGGTCATCTTGACGAGATCCAATACGAGCGTGTCAACCGTCATTCGGCGCCACACCATCACCGTCGCGCGTGCATCAATCATCTTACCGGTCTTCGGCAGCGTGATGTCGAACACGTAGTTTCGCACGTCGATCCCCGGACGGTACGGGTGCGTGCTATCGGGGGCAACGTCGGCGGGCACTTGACTCTGAACCACAGTCGCAACTGAAGGCGTCGCCGTTTTCGCCGGCGACTTGACCGGTGTTTTCACCGGCGTCTTTGCGGGAGGTTTTACCGGTGGTTTTGTTGTGGTTGTTTGCGCCAGGAGTTCGGGCTGCAAACCGATACGAGGAACGACTGCACTGACCAGCACTGCCGCAAACAAAACACTCATTAAAACGAATTGTTGCCTGGGTGGCTGGTTGCGTGCGGTCGTAGTTGCGATGTTGCTGCGCGCGCCCCGAACGATGGAAAACAGCGATTGATGTTTGATCATAGTTCGCTCACGGCCCCGGCCTCCAACGCAAAACGCGTTAGGCCTGCAACATTGTGAATTTCAAGCTTCTTCATGAGGCTTTCACGGTGCGCCTCAACAGTACGTCGACTAATTCCCAACTCCGCTGCAATGGCCTTGTTCGTCAATCCGCGCGCGACGCCCTGCAGTACATCACGTTCGCGCGGCGTAAGCGCCTCGAGCAGTGCGTTGGCTTGCGGCGGGGCCGGCACATCACCCGTAGACAAACGGCGTACTACCGCCGGACTGAAAAACGTTCCACCGGCATACACCGCGCGGATGGCCGCGCGCAGTTCTTCGCCGGCGCTGTCCTTGAGGATGTACCCGTGCGTACCAATGCGCATGCCTTCGCGCACATACTCCACATGATCGTGCATGCTGAGCAGCAACACGCGCGCGGATGGTAACAGATCGCGTAAACGTGCCGCAGCCTTGAGACCGGTTTCTTCGGGCATCGTAATATCCAACACGACCACATCCGGTTTGAGTTGCACCGCGAGATCGACCGCTTCACGACCATTGGCCGCCTCGGCCACCACTTCGATGCCCGGTTCCGCATCGAGCACGTGGCGAATGCCCTCGCGCACCAAGGCGTGGTCGTCGGCTACCAAAACGCGAATTGTTGCTGTCGCTGTCTCGCTCATCCCGTCTCCAATTCCGCCAACGGCAGTTGCACGCGCACATCGGCGCCGGTTGTTCCGTTGGCAAACGTGACCCGACCGCCAACAGCGTGAATTCGCTCCTGCATGCCGGTCAAACCCATGCGCGCGTTCGGATCCATAATGTGTCCATCGGCGCCAAGGACAAAACCGCTTCCATCATCTGTTACGGACAGAAACAGATGATCGCTGCCCGCCCCTACTGTGACGCGCACTTCTCGCGCCTTTGCGTGTCGAGCCACATTCGAAAGTGCCTCCTGCAGTGCCCGATACAACGCGAGATCGGCTTCCTGTGACAGTTTCGGCAAGGCAGACGGCGCATCAAAGGTGACGCGAAGTCCCGTTCGTTCGGTGAAATCCGAAATCAGCGAGCGCAGTGCGGGCAACAATCCCAAATCGTCCAGCAGCGACGGGCGCAATTCGTTGGTGACGTTCCGAATGCTGCGAATTCCCGTGTCGATCAGTGCCAATAGTCGGTCAAGTCGCGCGGTCGCCGTTGGCACCAACGACGGTCGCAGTCCTTCCAGCTGCATCTTGACGGCCGTAAAGACCTGTGCGGTTTCATCGTGCAGTTCACGCGACAGGCGACGACGTTCTTCTTCGTGTTGGCGCACCATGCGCATCGACAGCTGCTCGAGCGATTTGGTACGCGCGGCCAACTGTTGATCGAGGTTTGCCTGTTCCAACGCGGCACCAACTTGCTGTCCAAGCGCCACGAGAAAGTTGTCATCCAGCGCAGTAAATGGATTCCGCACATCCCCGGCCATCACCAGGGCACCAACCAACCGATTGCCGCGACTCACCGGCAGCGCCGCAACAAACGGATGTTCGCCTTCACCAATGGCAACCTGTGGCCGACGCGTGGCCCGCATGCTGGCCAGCACCTCACTCACCGCACGATCGGGCGATCGATTCGGCCAGCTCGCGCAACTACCTGCGCCTCGCACAAACCGTCCGCCGGCGGTGCTGGCGGACGTGGACGAAATCAATTCCCGAACATTCTTGCCTCGTGAAGGCGTCGCGTTCGGCTCATCACCTTCGTCCAGCAAATACATCGCACTGCCACGCACACCGGCCAGCGTGAGCGGTCGCGACAGCAAGGTATCCAGCGAATCACCGCTCGCATCATGCCGGTGCAAGTCGCCCGACAGCGCCGACAGTGCGCGCACGCCGCGGGCGAGGTCATCGAGCACCAGCAAGACCAATCCCGCGCCCACCAACAATTCAAAACAGATGTCGAGATAATAGCCCCACGGCGTCCACGCGCCTTGCGCGCGCAAGAATGGATAGTCGAGGTGGTGGAGTCCCCAACATGCAAAGGACAGTGCGAGCAGGCGCGCTCCCGTCGAGCCAACCAAGCGATCGTGCCGCCAGAACACCCAACCAGTCCACATCGTTGCCGCGCTCAGAAACGAAATGGCGGGCACCACCGCCAGCACAAACGAATCGAGACTATAAATGGCCACAAACGACCACAATGGCGGAAATAATGCGACTAACAAATACCACGGCCGCGCGCGCGGCTGTCGCAGGAACACGATCGCGGCCCACAGCAGGACTAACGCGGTCCATCCGGTGGTGACCTGGTGCCAGTACAACCACACGCGCTGATCCGAAATTAGAAACAGCGTAATACACATGAGGCGCGCCACGTACACGCACCAGGCGACCGCAAACCATCCAAACCATGGACGTTGAAAACGTACATAGAGATGGGCACACAACGCGGCCAACCCAGCGGTGATGGCTCCCTGCAGCAGCGTCGCGGCCAACTCGCTGGCCAACATGGGAGGCGCGTCCTGAATCATCCGCGCACCATCGGATATGACAACGCTGCCGTTTGGTAAACAGCGCGCATTAACCGATCAGCTCTGCGAGGCATCAACCGGAAGCGTTCCGGGAATCGGAGCGGTTCCTTCCATCACGTGGTGGACTGTGCGGGTTGGATACGCAAACGATGACCCATGGCGTTCGACGATGCGCATGAATTCCATCAGCACATCATTTCTGATCTCGAGAAACTCAACGTATTCGGTGGTCAGAAACCACGCGCTCACGCGCAACCTGATTGCCGAATCACCGAATCCGATGACATGGACGTGAATCTGATCAGGCCAGATTTTTGGCTGGCGGCGCAAGTGTGCCAGAATCTCGGCACGAATTTTGGTCAGATCTTCAGGGGAAGTGTCGTACGTAACGCCCAGATCGACGCGGAAAAAAATGCGATCGCGCGCGCCGAAGGTTTCGATGCGTTCTTCTGCAAGTTTGCCATTGGGCACCCGGACGATCGTACGCTCGTGCGTGCGGAAACTGGTCGAGCGCAACCCAATACGTTCAACCGTGCCTTCCAGCGTTCCAACACGGACAAAATCTCCAACGCGAAACGCCTTATCCGCGGCAAGCGACACGCTGCCAAACAGATGCTCAACAGTTTTTTGTGCGGCCAGCGCAATTGCAATGCCGCCAATGCCAAGTCCCGCCAACAACGAGGACACGGGATAACCAAATTGCGACAAGGCCACCAACAGCGCGAAGATCGCTAGCGTGACGCGCAGGAAGTTGCCCAGCAATGGTACGAGTGTCCGGGCCTGCGATTGGCCGTGAGTCCAGGCCGTGCTTACCAGGTGATCCTGCGCAAGCCGAATCACTCGCAACAGCGCCCAGAACAGTGCAAGCAACACAAGTCCACGCGCCGTTGCATCCAGCAACCCCGACACGCGCGTGTTCAAATCGAGAATGCCAAGGATCGGACCGGCCGCGATCGCACCAATCCACAACCGAAATGGCCCGCGCAAACGCTCGAGCAATTGGTCATCCCAGTCGGTGGCGGTGCGCGCGGCAACACGTCCCAACAGGGCTCGCACCAACCAACTCAACCCGAGCGATAACACAAACAACAACGGCAACGCGATCGCGAGTCCAATCCATTGCCACCACAACACGTGCAACGGGCCCTCGCGCATCAATCCTGCGGGCAGGCGATTGCTCAACCACGGCGGAGCCAGTTTGCTGAACCAGTAATCGGTTGCATTCACGGTGGACGCGGCAAACACCCAACGCGCGAGCCCGCTCTCGTCCACTCGCGTCATCAACACCGCTTCGGGTAAACCACTCGGTCCTATGATTATACCAAGCCGATCGTTCTCAAGGCTTTGATCGGTCGTGTCACCGGCTGATGCGGGCGACAGACTGTCCGATACGATCGCGAGGCGTTGATCGAGTACAAGTTTCAGACGCTGCGCGAGTTCCGCGCCGCGCTTGGACTGTTCGGGCGTCAGCGTAAGATACAGCGCGGCTTTGTCCCACTCCCCATCACTACCAAGCCGCGTGAAATATTCGTACGACGCGCGTGGTGAATCAGGTTCGGCCTTGATCGACGCGGCGGCTGTTGTTGCCGCCGGTGTTTTTGCACCCTGTTTGAGCAGGCCGAGTTGTCCAGGCAGTGCGTGCGCCACAAGCGCAAACAGAATGACCGAAAACACGCACAGATATTTCGGCGACGCAAACCGAAGGCCGCTGTGTGAATTGCGGCCGAGACGTGATGCGTTCACGCTGCGCCGCACGACATCAGTGCACATACGGATATGATTTCTGCAACTTGGCCCGCAGTTCGCTGTCGTATCCGTAGATGTCCGGATAGAAATGCGTCTGTCCGTCCTGCGTCGCCATCGCCGTCGAATACAGTATGAACACCGGGCGTGGCTGCTTGACGGCCACCCGGCGCGGCTTGTCGAGTTTCATCGCCGAGTCGATGGCGGCCGCGTTCCAGTCAGGTTGGTCAGACAAAAGAAACGCCGCCAACGCCGCCGGTTGTGATAATCGAATGCAACCGTGGCTCACGTCGCGACGGGCCTTCGAAAAGGCGCCGCGCGACGGCGTATCGTGAAAGTAAATGTTGTACGAATTGGGAAACAGAAACTTTACGCCGCCCAACGAGTTGGTTGCGCCAGGCGTCTGCCGGATGCGTGCGATACCTTTCGCGACAAGATCGAGCGACGCCATCTCATTGGGAATCACCGGCGATGCGTCAGCGTCCCCACGCACAATCTCGTAGTGGTTCTTCGCGAGATACCCGATGTCCTTGCGCGCTTTCGGAATAATTTCTTTCGTCGAAATACTGATGGGCACGTCCCAGTACGGCGAGAACACAACGGTGCGCAACGTGTCGCTGAAAATCGGCGTCTTCTTGTCAAAGCTGCCGCCAATCGCGACATCCATTGACAACAGATCCTTTTCGTCGTCGCTGTTACTGTTGAACGCGTACAACCGGAACGCAGGCAGGTTAACAAGAATAGGCGGCGCACCATATTCGCGTGGCAACCAACGCCAACGTTCCAGCGACAGTTCAATCGTGTGTTCGCGCGCATCGAACGGACGCCGCAAGGAGGATATCGTCATCGGGCCAATGTTGCCGTCGGCTTCGAGCCCCATGCGTTTCTGAAAACGAATGAGCCCTTCAAGTACATCTCCCAACAACACCGTCGAATCGGCATTCGGGCCGTACTTGTCAATCGGAAGGTCGCCAACGGCCGTTAACAATTTTCGGAGCTGCGACACGCCGGGATAGACCTCACCCGGATGCACAATTTCCTTCGGCCGAAGCAATGGAAGCGCCAGCAACGCGCTGTCACTCCGCAGCAACCGATACTTTGCAAGCGATTTCTTGAGTAACTGATAGTGCACAAACGGCGGCTCGGCCGCGTCCAGTCGCTGCTCAACGTTTCCGGAATCCACCATCAAGCGCACCACTGCCGAGGCATCATACCGCGGTCGCGGAATGCGAAGTTCCGCGTGTGCTTCGGACGGTTTGAGGCGGCCGTCATGCAGCGAGCGAATCAAACGAATTGCGTTGGCCGAGAACGTGACGTCGTATTGTGCACGTTGCTCGGGCGTGTTGAGCTGCACCATCAACGCCGGCAGGACGCCGACATCATAATCGTCGGGATACAGTCCACGCAGGTTCGACAAGTTGACCTGCGCCACTAATTCAACTGCGGACTGCGACGGTTTGTATGTGGCGTTGTCGCCGGAATTGGTCACCGTCACCCAGCGCGGTTGCCACGCGGCAGAATCGTACAACCGGCGCAAATCGTCGGTAATGTCTCCGAGTAGCCCAAAATGCATTGCGGGATTTTTGCCCGACGAGACAAGAGTCCGAATCGCGATCGAATCGGCGCTATTGCCAGCGCGTATTTCAGGCCTCGCTGTTGTGACGGACACAACCGGTTGAGCCACCGGCGGCGAGGCTACTGTTTGCGCGGAGACTTCGTGTGACGAGAAGCACAGCGCAAATGCGAACGGGACCATCGAGAGTTTCATGGTCGAACCTTCACCGGTCACGCCGTGCTTCGCAACGCCTCCAGCGCCATTTCGCGCGCCGTCACATCGAGCACGGAAACCACGAGTACCGGTTGCCCATCAAGCCTGGTGTCGTGTGACACGATTTCGACGATCAAAATGCGCCCGTCCTTCGTGCGATGACGCCACACACCGCGTTCAGCACCGCCAGGCGCTCGCGAGCGGAAGGCCGAGATCATACGCTCAACGTCCTCGGGCGGACGCAGGTCGTCCGTTCGCATGGTCAGGAACCGCTCGCGCGTATAACCATACTGCGCTACGGCTGCGTCGTTCACTTCGAGATACCGACGCGTATTGGGATCGACCACCATCATGGGCAGTGGGTTGCGCTCGAACAGCAGCTGGCGGCGTTGTTCAGTAACACGCAGTGCGGCCGCTGCTTCCTTTGCCTCAGTGGTGTCGGCAATAATTCCAGCGGCCCACGTTGGCCGGCCAAGGTTGTCGTAAAAGTACGCGCCGCGACTGATCACCCAACGAATGGCTCCGTCGTTGTGCCGCCGGATACGATATTCCGCGCGATACTCAACGTGGTCCTCCCGGGCACGCTGCAGTGCGTTGTCCGCCAGATGACGGTCCTCGGGGAGAATGAGCGCCAGGTAGTCTTGCCCTTTGCCCGAGAATGTGCCGGGTAGGAACCCGCAAATACGCTCATGCGCATCATTCCACGTGACAAGATCGGTCGCCGGATCCCAATCCCATGTTCCAAGTCCGGCAGCCGCCAACGCCAGCTGCAAACGCAACTCGGCCGAGCGATCGACGCTGGACTGCGTTTTGTGGGTCGCACCATCCAGTGCTGACCGTTCACTCATTTCATCTTACCTCGGCGCCGCCTCGTCGCGTGTCGATCACCAAGCGCCCTCGCATGGGCAACTTGACTGCCGGAAGTGATTTGGCATCGAGAACCGCATCGTGAGCCAAAATTCCGTTCTCTGCCAGCAGGAATGCTACCACTTGGTACACTTCGGTGGAAGAAAGCGATCCGGGTGAACTGGAGGGCATTGAATGGCGAATGTACCCGTAAAGCGTCGTGGCGAAGGGCCAATAGTTGCCGACCGTCTTTGGAGCACCGGGTTTTGTTGCCCAAGGGAAACTGTCCGTGGGAACCAGTGCCTGAATCAGTACGGGTGAGGGCGGAATGCCCTGGCCTTTTGCGCCGTGGCAACCTGCACACTTGGCCGCGTACACAAGTGCGCCCTCAACTGCCGTCCCGTGTCCGTCCGGTAGTCCTGCGCCCGTCGTGTCCACGTCGGTATCCAACATCGCGACACTTTCCGGTGACGCTGCGTGGCCCAATGCATACGTATCCGGCCAAGCGGAAGGAGTTGCGGGCGGTTCCGGCTGTGAAGCGCTCCGCGCCGTGGCCGCGCCGCTTCCAGCGGCGTTGCACGCCATGACGAAAAGGATACACGCGACTACTCCAGATGACGCAACGGCGTTCACGCGAGGCCTCTTCATGCGTCTACTCCGAAATACACACCGCCGTCCGCCATAACATCCCACGCACGAATGGCATTGAAGTGGTAGTCCGTACCTGGACCACGTACGCGTTTGTACTCAGCGAGTGTTGGCTGTACGTAACCCGTTTCATCTGTCGCGCGACTCAATAGTCGCGTGGGAGTGCCATCCCATTTCCACATGTGCACGAAACGCACATGACTGCGATCGAGTGATGGCGTTTGCAGTTGCGCGTCATGCCAGGTGGTGCCGCCATCGGTGCTGACTTCGACGCGCGTGATGCGCCCGCGCCCGGTCCACGCAATGCCGTTCACCGGCCACCACCCGGCGGTGACGTGCGCCGGATATGATGGTGATGTGATGATACTTTTCGCGTCCAGCACAAAGCTGAAATAGCGCACCGTTCCGTCGGCCAATGGGTCGGTGTATTTCGCCGTTTCGTTGCGAGTGAATGTTGCGCGCGGTGTCGCCTCAAGTCGTCGCAACCACTTCACACTCATGTTGCCTTCGTAGCCTGGCAACAACAATCGCACGGGATATCCAACGCCGTGTCGCAGTGGTTCACCGTTTTGTGCGTACACCAATAACGCGTCGCCCATCATTTTTTCCATTGGAATACTTCGCGCCATCCGTGCTGCATCTCCGCCCTCGGCCAACATCCATTCGACGCCGCGTTTCACTCCCACTTCGCGAAGCACCAACGACACCGGCACACCGGTCCATTCGCTGTTGCTGGTCAGGCCATCAACTTCCTGCGCCGTCATTTCTTTCTTTGGTGCGCGATACGCACCGCGCCCGTTGCCCGAACACTCAATGAAATACGGTCGGGTGATTGATGGAAAACGTTTGAGTTCGGAAAGTGAAAGCGTGAGTGGTTTGTCCACCAGACCGTGTACCGTGAGCGACCATTTCTCGGGATCGATTAACGGAATGCCGTTGTGATGGCGCTGAAAGTGCAAATCTGAAGGTGTGATGGTGCCTTGCAACTCCTGCAAGGGCGTGTGCGTTGAACCCGTGGTCACACCGATGGGTGCGAGGCTCGGATTCTCATACGGCGAGCGAAGTCCCAATGGACCTGATGGGGCGCCCGGAATTAGAGCCGCATCGACTGGAGCGATCGGGCGCGCCATTGGTGCGGGCGGAGGCGATGCTGTCGCAGCCGGCGCGATGGGTTTCTGTATGGATTGGCCAGTCAGTCGCGACGCCATTGCGCCACCGGCAAGTGCGGCCCCGCCGGTCAACACCTGGCGTCTGGTCAGGCGTGGCGTTTGTTCGTTTGCTGGCTTTTTCGAATCGCTCAAGAAATCTCCCGTGTCTGGTTGATCGCCACGCTTTGATGGATCACCAAAAGTCGTTTGAAGTCAGCCTGATCGCGACCCGGTTGACTGCGACTCAGTCGAATTGCCTCGTCATCGTGCGGACACGCGGTGGCGGTGGCACGAGAGTGCGCGCCGGAAGTCGGCGTGGCAACAGGGTTGGCGGATTTACTGCCGTGTGGCCCCCTTTTGTCGAATAGGGCAAGTCAACCGGGGCACCGCCGGCAGGCCAGTCGTCTTCCTTGGCGGGGTGGTCTGGGCGGGGTTGGCTGTTGATGTAGGCCGCAACATCAAAAGCTTCAGCCGTGGTCAGCGTTCCAGCTTGGCCGTAGGGCATGTTGTGCGCCACGAATGACGCCGCACGCTCGACGCGCGCCATCGATGCGCCCACGCTGTACGAAGCGCCTCCCCACAGCGCCGGTATTGACGTGGGAACGGCTGGGGAGGAAGTCGAAGCAGGAGTGTTCGCCGCCACAACAGCGCGCACGCCGCCACCATTGGCTTGGTGACAGGACTGGCACTTCGCCGCGTAGATCTGCGCGCCGTGCGCGGGATTGGGCGTGGCGGTGGCCTTGAGCGTTGGCAACCCGTCGCCTCCGGGGGTTTGGGCACCCATCGGCAGCCCTTTTGACAGCCACGCGAGATAAACAATTATGTCGGTCATTTCGCGACTGTCGGTAGGCAGCCGGCTGCCGGCAAGGCTTCGCGTCATGCAGAAATTGACGCGGTCGGCAATGGTGATGACGGCGGCGCTCCGCGCGATGTACTTGGGATACCTGGCATAAGCGCCCACGAGTGGTGATGCATAACGCGCACGCCCATCCTGCAGATGACAGTTGGTGCAATTGATGTGTCCCGGGGCGTAGCCGGGCAAACTGTCCGTCACGTGACGCAGGAGTGCGAGACCGCGTCGGATGGACGCGCCCACGGAATCGACTGGAATGTCGGACTCGGCCGGTGCGGACCACGGTTTTCCGCCCACGGTTGCGGTAACCATTGCCGTGAACATTGGGCCGCCCTCTCCAAATGGGAGTTTGGGCGAACTGTCGACGACCGCGGCGCTTGGTTTCGCCACAGTCGGGCGTGGGCCTTGTTGTTCGCATGCATTCAGCACGGCGATCACAATCACGCAGGCGACAGTGCGGCGCCTGTCCGTCGAGAACCACGGCGCGCCCGTCACTTTACACTGCGTTCCTGATGTTTTGCCGAGGGTCTGGTCACAGCGAACACTCCGTGCAGGAAAACTTGTGAAAAGTGAGGAAGCCACATGAGCCGCCCGGCAGATCTTACAGTGCCACTACAATACCGGCAACACATTCACAATGACCAAGCTTTAGCAACATCCCAGCTTCTTAGTGCCCCGAGAAGGACTCGAACCTTCAACCTACGCCTTAAAAGGGCGCAGCTCT
>JBDUBA010000495.1:0-1788 GCA_040004335.1 Gemmatimonas sp. | reverse complement strand
GCGCACGAATCGCTCAACACACAAATCGTTTTGCCGGTCATGTTGTCGGCAATGGAGAGCAACGTGTCGAAGTCTTCAACGGTGCCGTTGCCCGCGTTGATACGCTCCATGATCCGCGTGGTCCACGCGGTGCCTTCGCGACACTGCGAGCACTGCGCGCAGCTTTCGTGCGCGTAAAAACGAGTGAGTCGCGCAATTTGCTTGACCATGTCCTGCTTGTCGTCAAACACAATCACGCCGCCCGAACCGAGCAACGTTCCGACTGCGGCAAATCCTTCGTAATCCATCAGCGCGGCTTCGGATTCTTCGAGCGTCAGAATTGGTACCGAAGAACCGCCCGGAATGATGGCCTTGATGGTGCGCCCCGGCAGCGCGCCGCCGCACAAATCGTGAATGAAATCTTTGAACGGAAAACCAAGTGCGACTTCGTAGTTGCCCGGGCGACTGATGTTGCCGCACACCGAGAACAGCTTCGTGCCAATACTCTTGGGGTTGTCCGCGCGACCATACTGCTTGTACCAATCTGCACCGTTCTTGACGATGTATGGCGCAGCGGCCAGTGTTTCGACGTTGTTGATTGTGGTCGGTTTTCCAAACAGTCCCGCGACTGCTGGAAACGGCGGCTTGATGCGGGGGTTACCGCGTCGGCCTTCCAGCGAATTCATCAACGCGGTTTCTTCGCCGCAGATGTACGCACCGGCACCACGATGAATGTGCACGTCGATGCGTTTGCCGCTTCCCATCGCATTCGCGCCCAGAATACCGGCCGCGTACGCGTCTTTCACGGCGGCTTCCATGTATTTCAGGGGCTCCGTGAACTCGCCGCGAATGTAGATGTACGCGGTTTCGGCATAGATGGCGTAGGCCGCAAGTGCTACACCTTCCACGAGCCCGTGCGGGGTCCAGCGCATGATTTCGCGATCTTTGAACGTGCCCGGCTCGGACTCGTCGGCGTTACATGCGAGATAATGCGTTTTGCCATCCGGCTTCATGAACGACCACTTCAACCCTGTTGGAAATCCGGCGCCGCCGCGACCGCGGAGCCCCGAATCTTTCACGATGGTTTGAATGTCCTGCGGGTCCATGGCGAGCGCTTTTTGCAGCGCTTCGTAACCACCGCGCGCGCGCCATCCGGCCAGCGTGCGCGCTTCCGGATCGCCAAAATACTTCGAAAGAATTGGTGTTTCGCGGTCGTGCGCCTTGTGCGGATATCCCATTAGTCGAGCTCCGCCAGCACGCGCGATACACTTTCAGGTGAGACGGATTCCACGAAATCGTTGTTGATCATGATAGGTGTGGGAAACCCACACGCGCCCAGGCACTCCACTTCAATCACCGTGAAGCGACCATCTGGACTTGTGAGCCCGAGCTCGCCGCACGCGGTTTGCTGGAGCAGTGCGTTCACCACATCTTCGGCGCCGCACACGTTGCACGGCGTCGTGGTGCACACCTGAATGAAATGTTTTCCAACCGGATGCTGGTGATACATCGTATAAAATGTGACCACGCCCTTCACGTACGCGGGGGTGAGATCGAGATGCATCGCAACTTCTTTCATCCCGTCTTCGCTGACCCAGCCGCGCACGTCCTGCACAATCCAGAGCGCCGGCAACAGTGCCGCCATTTTTGACGGATAACGCGAGATGATGGTCTGCAATTCCGACAGGCGTTCGCCGACAAAGACCGGCTCATGCGGCACGTTGTGATGCGCATGCGTGGGCGTCGCCTGGAGGGCGCCACCGCTGGCTGAAGGGCCGTGACTCACCGGTCGATCTCTCCCATCACGAT
>JBDUBA010000234.1:0-5939 GCA_040004335.1 Gemmatimonas sp. | reverse complement strand
TCGTGATCGTAGCCACGCTGAACATCGGGGTTCGCGCCAGGCGGCGCAGCGCATGTTTGAGCTCGCGCAACACTTCGGACATGTAGGGTTTCTCCGGTTGCATCGACCTACGACACCGGATCATGCGGGTTTCGCGATTCGGCCTTGCTCAGAACGCGCTCACAGTGCTTGCGCATTACCCGGCGAAGCCGTATCAAAGACTACAGTGCACGGTTCGTCCGCTTACTCGGCTCGTAGGTTGCCATGGCTCCCGCTGCTGCGGAACGCATGGCCGGCAGCATTGAGATTGGCGTGCCGAAGTGAAACCGCCCGCTCGCTGAGCGCTCCGCCGGAGCAGGTTGTTGCCGTAGAACGATGGCCACACTCGTTTCTTTCGTCTGCGCCGCCCAACCAGCGTTCAGGCTTGTGTCGACGGCAGCAGCGCCAGCAGCTCCATGAAATCCACCGGCTTGACGAGATGGCCGTCAAAGCCGGCCTCTTTCGACTTCCGTCGGTCCGCATCCTGACCCCAGCCGGTGAGCGCAATCATCACGCAGCGCTCGCCTGATTGCTGCTGCCTGATGGCGCGGCACGCATCATAACCGTTCATGAGCGGCATTCCGATATCCAGCAGAACGACGTGCGGCTGATATGCCGCCGCGAGCCGCACAGCCTCGGCACCATCATGCGCCGTTCTCGTGTCGTTGCCGCGCAATCGGAGCAGTGTGGCCAGTGAGTCGGCGGCATCGCGATTGTCATCGACTACAAGAATGCGACGTGCGTTGAGGGAAGCGAACTCGGTCTCCATCACGGAAGCTTGCGCTAGAGCACTGTGGTGCGGGGCCTCCGCAGCGGAACGCCGTGATTGCGCTTCCGCCGATTCGGCGAGCGCAGGCAAGCAGACGATGAACCGGGTTCCCTGACCGAGGCCGTTGCTTTCGGCGCGCACCGAACCGCCGTGCAAGACGACAAGCTGCTTCACGAGGCTCAATCCGATGCCCAAGCCGCCACGCGCGCGATCGACCGAGTGGTCGAGTTGCGTGAATGGCTCGAAAATGATCTCGAGCATTTCAGGTGATATCCCCACGCCGGTGTCCGCAATACTCACGACTGCGTCGTTGCCGTCGCGTTGAGCGACAACAGTGATGCGGCCGCCAGGCTCGGAGTACTTGCAAGCGTTGGTAAGCAGATTGCCGAATACTTGTGTGAGTCGTGTACCATCACCATCGAGCATCACGCGGTCTGCAGGCAGCTTCAGTTCCACCGGATGTCCGCCACGATCGAGCAGCGGACGGCACGCTTCAACGGAGTCGCGGACAATGGATGCGATGTCCACAGGAGTTCTTCGCAACTGCAGCTTGTTGCGCGTGATACGGCTTACATCCATGAGGTCGTCGATGAGCCGTACCATCTGCTGCAACTGCCGGTCCATCATGGCGCACTGCTGCTGAATGAGAGTAGCGTCGCCGTCCGCGCACTTGATGACCTCGAGCGCATTCGCGATTGGAGCCAGTGGATTACGCAGTTCGTGCGCCAGAATGGCGAGGAAGTCGTCCTTGCGGCGATCCGCACTGCGCAAGGCTTCCTCGGCAGTCTTGCGCTCGGTGATGTCGTGCGACACCACGACCGCAGCGTAGACTTCGCCCTCTTCAGTGCGAAGCGGCACGCCGCGCGAGATGTAGGAACGGCCGTCGCGATCGTGTTCGTGAGTGAACGGCAATCCCGACAGAGCGCCTCGAAAGTGCGGTTCATAGGTGGAGATCAGATCGGCATCCAGCGCTTCTGTGAGTTTCTTGCCGACAAAATCCTCCGGGCGCACTCCCGCAATCTGCAATGCCTCTCCGCCCGCGAGCGTGTAGCGAAGCTCGCGATCGACCACAAAGGCGGCACTGCCGGGGAGTGCGTTAATCAGCGTGCGCGCCTGCTGCTCACTGCGGAATGCACGGGCATCGGCGGCGCGCTGTTCCGTCACGTCACGGAAGTAGATAGACATGCTTCCGTCGCCCGTCGGGTGCACACGGTTTACGTACCAACGCCCGCGAACTGGAGCTGTGTCGGCGATCTCGGTGACAACTCGCTGTGATGCCGCCTGAATCAATGCGTCCTGAAACGGCGAGCCCGTGAGCTCAGGAAACATTTCCCAAAGGCTTCGCCCGATCATCTCGGATCGGCTGAACTGCAACATGCGCACGGCTTCGTCGTTCGCATACGTGTACCGCCAGTCGCTGCTCAGCGTGACGAAGCCGTCGGTGATGCCATTCAACGTCGCGACGACCCGCGACTCCGTCGCATGCCGCTCGGCATCGGCGCGATCACGGGCCGCGTTGGCGGCGAGTAACCGACGCTCGCGCGAACTCACCGTATGTACTGCCCACCACAGCACCACACAGATCATGAGCACAAGCAACAGCACGAGCATCGCGGATCCCATTGCGAGGTCGTACAGCCCGAGCTGCTGTCCGCGAATGCGCAGGAAGCCGAGCAGCAATGGAACGGCGATGGCCAGGGGCAACGCGCGGCGCGCGATATAGCCTGCACTCGTGTCGTCCAGCAGTGTTCGCATCGGGTCCCGGTCAGGAACAGCCGTCACCAAACCGATTGCGAGAGCGAACAGAAAACTGGCGGTTTGTACGGCAATCGCCGTGTAACGCGGCAGCGAGTACAGCATGTCTGCGCCGTACAGATAGCCGGTGAGCGACATGCCGGCGATGCCTGCGACAACAATCCCCAGTGCCGGTGCTACCCGACGCCATTTTCCTCCGCGCACCGCAAGCAACAGTGAGGTTCCGAGGAGGGTCCAGCATATCGCGCCAGGAGTACCCATTCGACCCGGCGAGGTGGTTGCGGTGCCGCCCCACGGGCGCCCGAAGGTCAGCAGCGTGTCAATGCCGAGGTTTACGTCCGTGAGTTGTTCGAACAGAGCAGTTGCGCCAATGAGTGCAGCGCCCAAACCGAACAGCGTGACCGGTCGTCGATTTCCATTCAACAGCAGGAGGAGCGCGAGCGCTGACGCGATCGCGGCAACCGCGGTGTTCGGCTGAATTGAGATTCCCTTGTCATACCAATCTGTCAATCGCCGAACATCAAACACCCAGCCGCCCAACGACGCAAGCCCGCCGGCGCACACATAGGCGCCGAGCACCGCAGCTATCTGCGTCGACCCGCGGGATTGTGACGGCGTGGGGTGCGGCAAACTCAGGGGAGGCGGATATGGCAAGGACAGCAAGTTCGCTTACGACAACGTAGCTCGTTGCTGCCGGCTGCGTCGGGCTCGCAGTTATGGCGGGCGCGACCGCAACGAAGCAATGGCTTCGAAGATCGAGAGTACCGGGCGTACCAGTCGTGCGGTAAGTCACATCAAATGCGCATCCAAGGTCAAGCGCAGTCGTAGCGCTTCAATGGGCGATACGGAATTGCTTTCACTCCCAGTTGCTCGCCGCGCATGGTCATTAGTACGGACGCGAGCAGGCTACGAACCCAACGCGTGCGGTGCATAGCAGCGCAGAACCAACCGAATTCCTTGATAACGACGGCCTCAGTAACGCTCCGTCGGCACAGATGCGCGGGCACACGCCCGCCCGATAATGACGGAACGCCGGGCTCGAACGTTAAGGTGCAGACCGCAGCGAGAGACCGTGCATGCGTTGATCCAACCGCCATCCGATTGTCATTCGCGACGTCGATACGTGTTGATCACGACTCCCGATTTGAGCGCGCGCGACTCGGCCAGCGCGAATTGGCTGAGACTGAATCCGTCGGAAAACAATTTCTTGCCAGTGCCCAGCACGATGGGATAATGGGCGAGTCGGTACTCGTCGATCAGGTTGTGTTCGGCCAGTGACTTGATCAGTCGTGAGCTACCCCAGATGCGAATCTCGCCCTCTCGCTCTGCACGCAACTTCTTCACCGCACCGGGCACGTCGTTACCGAGGAGATGCGAATTTTTCCAATCCAGTTTGGTGAGCGTGCGCGTCGCAATGTATTTGGGAACGCGGTTGTAACGCCTGGTGAGCTCCCCCGTCAAACCCGGGGCATTTTCATCCCACACCCCCCACGCCTTTGCCCAGATGTCGTACGTCTTTCGGCCGAGGAGCAGCGCGTCGGTTTTGCTTTCCCACTCGCTGATGATGTCTGCGCCTTCGTTGGCCTTGTCCATACGTGCGTCATAATCCAACTGCCACCCTCCGTGCTCGAAGCCACCTTCGCGATCCTCGTCCTTACCGCCCGGGGCCTGCACGACACCGTCGAGGGTGATGAATGCCTGCACTACGATTGTGCCCATGTTGCCGCCTCCTTGAGAGTCATTCACTCTACAACCACTCCGGCAAATAGTTCATTCAAACACTCAGCTCACCTCCACCATTGAACGGCAGACGCGTGCTCCTCTCAAACATGACGGTCGCTGTGCTTCCTGGCTCTACTCATTCGTCGTGTCCTTCACAACCGCGGGAAAAGTTGGTCAACGGAAGTCAACCGGTGCCGGAATACTTGCCGCGTATTGTGTCATGGATTCACGCGTTGGCAATGACCCACGATGGGTAACTACGCGCAATGTCCGCGCGAACGCAAAGAAGCGAAGGGCCGATGCTCAGCCTGCATAGTTCCGATCGCCGCATTTCGAGATAGAACCGGTTGGCTTCGTGCTCAACTCCGCGAATACTCGGCGCCAGTCGTCTCCTCAGGAATTGCTCGAGTCGCGATCGGCGCGACTTGTCCGTACGCTCCTGGTTCCAAAAGGCGTGGCCGTGATCGATCCGCGCGGCGATGTCTACACCGAAGAAAGTATTGGCGAGCGACTGTCTGTCAGAAACTTCATGGATGAACTGCGAATGGGTGGTGTCGACACCGGCGGGCACGCGCCATATGGGGCGAAGGAAAAGCAGGCGTTTGCCAATGCGCTCGACCGGGCGCTGACACGGGCGTTGCTTACCAGGACGTAACTGGGCCAGTCGACGCTACTTCGATCTGGCGAAGTACTTCACTCCTGGCAAACCTCTGAAATCCGAGTCAAACGTCCAAATGGTCGCGTCAAACTGTTTCGCGGTCGCGAAAATGATGCTGTCGGCGAGCGGCAATTTGTGCACAACCCCGAAATGCGCGGCACTCAACGCAATCCCGCTGTCCAACGGTATTACCCGGCCTTGGTGCAGCATGGCGGCGACTTGCAACGCGGCATCTTCATCGCGTTGTTGCATCACGCGGCGTGTCACTTCGACGAGCACAATGGTCGGAACGAGCAGACGTTCGACGTTCTCAATAGCGGCCGCGACCTGACGCGGCAGTGTCCCACCCGCCAGGTATTCAAGCCACGCCGAAGAATCGATCAGGTTCACACGCGGTCCTTATCACGCGTCACCGTTGTGTCGATACCCTTCAGAAATCCGCGCATCTTGCGCATCGCCTGCACCGGGATGAACTCGACGCGATTCTGAAACTGCAACACCTGGACCTTCTGCCCCGGCTCCAAGCGCAAGGCTTCACGGATTTCACGTGGGATAACCACCTGAAATTTCGGCGACACGGTGACGACGGTCATCTCAGCCTCATCGATAAGCATATCGTACAACGATATTGGGATCGATGAATGCGGGCAAGTGTCGCGTTGCGAGAAATTGTGGCGAGCCACATCGCGGGAGTTGCAAGCGCCCTGCAGATGGCGCTCCCGAGGCGCCGCGCAGTCCGCGCTACTCTTTGATCTTCACGCGCTCAATCGTCGTCCAGAAATTCGGCATCGTGCCTTGCGTGTTCGTCAAAATGGCCCATCCACCCGGTTCGAACGCGGCAATGGCGCGACCCTTCGGAACGATCACGCGTTCGAAGATTTCTCCTTTTTTGTTCACAACGTCGTAGCGTAATCCACCGTTCGCGGAAAGCACGGCGGTGTGCGGAACGATCCAGACGTTGCCTTCGAGATCAATCTTCATCGCGCCCGGTTGAATGACCGGTTCGTAGTCGGGCAG
>JBDUBA010000210.1:0-5994 GCA_040004335.1 Gemmatimonas sp. | reverse complement strand
AACGCTGCACAAGGAACTGCGGATTGGTCGCGCCAAATCGCTGGTTCACTTCGTACTTGTACTGTTTGGTATCCGGGTCGAAGCCGCGCACGTACAGCAGTGACGGGTCGGGTGCGAGGTTCTGTCCCCATCCCGACAACTTGCCATTGCTGTGCAGCAAGAGATCGGCCGCGCCCATTGGATTGGTCAGCGCAAAATTCATGGAGGTGCGATTGGGCATGCGAAACTTCACGCGATCGATGGTCAGGTTGATCGAACCCTGCGTCTGCCACGGTCCTCGACAGCTATTACGATCGGCAATTTGTCCGAGCTGCTTCGTGAGACATGCGCGCGCACGCCCGGTTGAGTTGTCGAGCAATTGCTGCATGGCCGTTGAAAAGGTAGGATCGGAGATCGTCTTCGGATCGTAAATGAACGCGCGATCGTTTGAGTATCCATCGCCGTTGATGTCCCCGACCACGCCCGGCGTGTACGCGGATCCCGAGCGGATCGATCCATTCCAACCAATTTGAACGAGCTTGAGGAACGTATAGCGGAATCCATAGTTGATGGAATGTGGACCTTGTCCTGATCGCGCCCGCTCAACGCCCAATGGATTGCCGGCCGTGCTGGAAAATCCGTTCACCTGCTCACGGATATGTTGATAGGTGTACGTCGCGTTCCATCCGAACTTGACTACGCCGCGAGTGATTGGGCTGATGCCAATCGACAATTGCGCGGATTGTGAGCTCAAGTCGGAGCGATATTCGGAGACGCGGGAGAATGACTGAGAAACGCGCGCATCGCGTGACGCAATCGCACCCGACGTTGGAACGATGCTGGTCGTCTGCACAAAAACGGGGCGACCTTCTTCGTTGGCAACGGTGAAGCGCTGCTCGGGATTGAAGTTGATGTCAACCGTGCGCGCATTATTCAAACTGATGTTGTAGGTCGCATCGAGTCTGGCGTTGAATCGCGCGTCCAGGATGCCGCCGGTCCAGTTGAAATTGGTGCGAACGGACTTTGACGGTTTGTAAGCGCTGCTGAACAATGAGACGTTTGGAGAATTGTTCGAGAACACAGTCCCGGACGTGCCATCGGCACATTGGGTGGGAATGCCTCCAGGATTCGTAGCGTACATCGTCCAGTCCGGAATTGGGGCGGCCGCGCCAACGCAATACAACTGCTGAGCGCCGCTTGGCAAACCGGTGTTGTCCAACACGCTACCCAGTGGTCCCGAAGTAGAAGCGTTGGAAAACACACCAACGCCGCCGCGAATTACGGCGCGCGGGCCGCGCACAGCCCCATTGAACGCCGCTACTTCCTGCGACGACCCAAGTGTGTACGAGAAGCCAATGCGCGGGCTGATAATGATGGGCGATGGAACGCGATCGTTTCGCACGCCAAACACATTCTGCACTTCGGTGTTGAACGCCGGCTTCGCGGTAAATCGCGTATTCTCGGCACGGACACTGTAGTTGATTTGCAAATCCGCCGACTTGCGCCAAACGTCCGTGATTGAGAAAGCTGGTGTGTACTGGCCGGTGGACCGTGTGCGCGCCGTCAACATGCGACTGAACGACGCCGGCTGTCTTGCCGCGAGATCTTCGAGCGAATTAAACGTATAGGTACCACGCAAATTGTTGGATTGATTTTGCGTGTTGCCCTGAAACTGGAACTCGGTGCCAAACTTCAAGCGGTGTTTGTTGGCGTCATCGAACCACGACAGCGTGTTCGAAAACGACGCACCCACCGACTCGTTGTGTGAACTCAGTCCCTGATTACCACCAAATCCAAAACTTTGCACTCCGCTCGCGCCATTCGCGAGTTCGGAGTTGACGCGTACGCTTCCTGACGGCAAATCCAGATAGGGTTCGCCATACGTGCGATTGGTGTTGACGCCAGCATTTGATTCGCTCAGCATCAGACCGATATACCGATTGTGTCGCATCTGCAATCCGGCGGACCAGTTTGTACGTTCACCACTGGCTGAAGCCAATTGGGTGACCGATCCGCCAACTGGACTCTGTCGCCCGAAGTTGCCATTCAGCGTGAATCCGAACGTGCTGCCGCTGGTGGAGTTTGGTGGCGAAATATCAAGGCTGGTCAGAAACGAGCCGTTGTTATTGAGGCGGCTTGACGGATCGAAACGCGTGCTGATTGGAATGCCGCCCGACTGCAAGATGTTCAGAAAGCGGTTCACCGAATCGACAGACACACCGGCCGTGCTTAAACCAAGCGCACCCGCGCTCAGCAATGTTTGATTGTCACTCGAGCGGCGATCGAACTGATACGTGGTGTTGTAGAAAATTTTGTTTGGTCGAAATGCGCCGCTGGCAATACCGCCCAACGAAATATTGGTGTATTCGTTGCCGAGTGCGCGTGCGGCCTGGTCGGTCCACTGGAGTTGCGGAGCGTTGAGCACCATGCTCATGCCGCGCGTGAGATAGTTCGATCCGCCGCCACCCGTGCGCACATTGAGTTGTGCGCCGCTGAATCCGCCGCGCGACCCATCATACGGTGATGTTGCCATGGTTGCATTCAACTGCGCATCACGCGGCAAGCCGGCGCCGCCAAATGACATCCCGTTCAGTGTGACGCTGTTTTGATCGGCACCCAAACCCAACACTGAAAATCCATCGGCGCCGCCATCGGTTCCCGGTATCAACAACACGCCTGGTTGCGATGCGGCAAGCGCTGCAATGTTTCCCGCGAGTTCGGGAGGAAGGCCAGCTGGCGAGAGATAACGTTCCGTTCCGCTAATGTCCTGCGTTCCTGAATTGCGACTGACACGTTGTTGCACCGGCGCGGTGATTGTCATCGTGTCGATCTGCACCGCACCCATGCGCGCATCCGCTACCAATACATCCTGATCGGCTGTGCGCTTGATTTCGAATTGTCGAAAGTTGAAACCGACCAGTGCGTAACCCATCATGTAGTCGCCTGCACCACCAGGAAATGCGATTTGAAAACTTCCTTTTGCGTCTGTGCGCACTTCGCGTGTGACGTTGCCGGGAATCGAAATCGCCGTGACTTTCACATTTCCCAACGGCTGCCCGTCGGCGTTCGTCACTTTGCCGCGAATGACGTCAGTTTGCGCCTGCAGTGTTTGCGGCAAAATCGTGCCCAGCAGCAGCGCGCCAGCAACGACAATCAGATGAAAGACACGCACAAGAATTTTCCGTAGGGGCGGGGGGTGGATCGCTGACCGTGGTGCTGCTGCGGTTGCGGTCCCAATTGGACAGTTGGGCGGGGAAAAACGTTCTCTCACTACGCAATGTTCAGGCCAACGGGTTTCGGCCGCGCAAGACATTGAGTGCGCGTTCGACTTTGCCCGGTAGAAGCAGGCCATCGGAAATTCCGGCGACCTCCTCGGCGTCCTTCCACATACGCTCGAGTTCGTCTAACTCGCCATCCAGGGCGCGCTGCTCCTCGTCCTCGTGCAGGGACATTTCGAGCGCGAGGCGAACCGGGGGTGGCAGGTAACCCAGTGCTCCAGTGTCGCCAAAATATTGTTTTGCGGCCCACTCACGGGCTCGGGCCACGCTGTACGCGAATCCACTTGAGGAATCAGTCCAGCTACTGGCCAACGCGACCGCATCGTTGACCACGGCTTTTCCAGCGCCAAACCCATTGATGATGGGGAGCAACTGACGCGCCGCCACAATGGCCGGTCGTCCCGTGATCGTGACGTGCCCCATGTGGTTCAGATCAAACTGATCCTGCCAACGTCGCTCGTTGGTGGGGCGTCTCGTGAGATAGCCAACGCGAAGGGCCCACCCGGTTTCGTGTGAAATCAAGCGAACGGCGCACACTTCCTTAGAGGTCACCTGCACATACTGCTGTTCGTTATCGAGAATCGTCCGTCCCAGAAACGCGACGCTTCCGCCCATCCGCACCATTTGGCTTCCAATGGTAAGAACGACCGCGCCACCGACTGCCACGCCGGTGAGAAACCCGGCGCTGGGAATAAACAGAGCCGCGCCCGTGAGTGTGGCGATGCCCGCTCCAAACACCGTCTTCATTCCGGTCCACCGGCGCGCAAAGTTCTGGCCGTAACGCCACGCCGCCATTTCCGGCCGGAGTGCCTTGCCTATGCGCACCAGCTCCGTGCCATCGCGCAGTTTCGCGAGGCCAATGTTGTCCGTGCTGTGCCGCAACTTCGAGTCCCGGAACAAGCGTTCGGCGCTTTCAATCGCTTCCCAGCGCTCGTCCAGCGGGCTCAGGTTCCACTGCGCGCACTGGGTGCACAACACCCAAAGCCGGCCTTTGCCCGCGTCAAATGCCAGGCGTTGTCCAACGGGAAATACTTCTATCGATTGATTGCTGCCCAGTGTCCGGTGACAGAACGTGCAGGTCGCGTACATTCCGAAACGTATCGCACTTCACGGCCGCGAAGCAGCGGGGCGCTGTCATGACGATTGATGGACCCTGACCGCGCCGATCACTGCACGCACCCGCTCACGCCTTCGAAAACAATCATGGTTACCCGTGGATTTTGGGGCCGTCGCACGTCGCCGGAAAACGCAAAACGTATACCGCCTGGGCAACACGAGGAGTTCGACTTTCCGGTGTTGTCGGCGGGGCCTACGCCGCGCGTATCGCTATCAACCTGGAAGTTCACCCTGCGCGCGGGCGTGCGTCCGGTCCGGCAGTGGACCTGGGAAGAATTCAATGCGTTGCCGCGTACATCAATCACGACGGACATTCATTGCGTGACAACGTGGACGAAACTCGATACGCAGTGGGAAGGGGTGTTGATCGATGACATCTTCAAAGCCGCCGATTTTGTTCCAACCACACCGTTCGTATTGGTGCATTCGGTGGATGGATATTCAACCAACGTCCCCGTCGCCGACTTGATTGACGGCAAGGCGATGGTGGCGTTGCAGTACGATGGACAGCCGCTTGAACCCGATCATGGCGGTCCCGCACGCTTACTGGTTCCGCACTTGTATTTCTGGAAGTCGGCGAAATGGGTGAGCGGTTTGCAGTTTATCGAGAAGGATACGGCCGGATTCTGGGAGTTGCGCGGTTATCACATGTATGGCGATCCGTGGCGTCAGCAGCGGTTTACGGATGACTGAAGGTGCGTCGTCGCTCAACGTGTGGCAGGACGCCGTCATCGAACAGATTGAGTTTGCGACGCCCAGTGTGAAGACGTTTGTGTTGCGTCCGACGGTGTTGCATCCGTTCTTGCCAGGTCAGCACATCGATGTGCGGCTCACTGCTCCGGATGGATACGAGGCCCAGCGCAGTTATTCAGTTGCGTCCGCGCCCGATAGTTCCGGCACGATTCAATTGGCAATTGAAGTGCTGAAACGCGGTGAGGTGTCGCCGTACTTTCACGAAGTCGCCATTGTTGGCGATGTGATCGAAGTGCGTGGTCCGTTCACGACACACTTTGTCTGGCGTCCCGAGTCTGACGGCGCCGTCCTGTTGATTGGCGGAGGATCGGGCGTAGCGCCCCTCATGTCGATGGTGCGACATCGCGCGCGCGTTGTGGATGCGCCATCGATGACGTTGCTCTACTCAGCCCGCTCGTGGGACGAGGTGATTTTTCGGGAAGAATTGTTGCAACATGAGCAACAGCAATCGGGTTTGCGGGTGTTGTTTTGTATTACGCGCGACATCTCGAACGCACCGCCAACGCGTGCTGCTGACTACGTTCGCCGTATTGACGGCGCAATTGTGCGCGACGTGATTGGAACCATGCCGCACAATCCTCCGACGTGTTTCGTGTGCGGCAACAACGGTTTCGTTGGGACCGTCGCGGACGCGTTGGTGGATGGTGGAATTCCGGCGCATGACGTAAAGACGGAGCGGTACGGCGGGAGCTGAGTTCTCAGAAATTCGGTTGTGAGAGGCTGCGTGTGCTGCGGTGAGGGTGTGATGCATGCGCGGCGTATCGGTCTTCTCGTTGACGTTCCAATTCCGGTCAACACTCGCGCATTTTCAAAGTAAATACAACCTGGTTTCGGAGATGATGCATGCGCATGCGCGCGCAGTCCTCCG
>JBDUBA010000060.1:0-6011 GCA_040004335.1 Gemmatimonas sp. | reverse complement strand
ATTCTTGATCTCAAGGACAAGGTGATGAAGGAGTCGGCGGTCGCACAAAAAGGCGATGCGCTCAACACCACCGGTGACGATGCGCTCACGGCGCTACACATGCAGAACTTTCTTGACGCCATTCGCACGGGAGCGAAACTCAATCTCCCCATCGAAGATGGCGCGAAGACAGGGATGCTATGTCATCTTGGGACTATTGCGCAGCAAACAGGTCGCAAGCTCAGGATCGACCCCAGGTCTGGAAAGATTCTTGGCGATGCGGAAGCGGCAAAGCTCTGGTCGCGCACGTACGAACCGGGGTGGGCGCCGACGGCCTGAGCCGAAGTCTGTCAATTGTACCGTTCGGCCAAACGAGCCGCGCCAACCCTTCCGTAAAAAGTCGGACACAACCTTTTGTGGACATAGTCTGTCTATCCCTTAGATTGGCAATCTCCTCAACAGGCGCCCATGACCAAACGCGAACTGCTCCCCGGCCTCCTCGACATGCTGGTGCTCAAAACGCTGAGCGTACAAACCATGCACGGCTATGGTATTGCACAGCATTTGCAGCGCCTCTCGAAAGAGGTCATCAGCGTTGAGGAAGGATCGCTGTATCCAGCGCTGCAACGCATGCGGCAGAAAGGATGGATCAAGGCTGAATGGGGACAAACGCCCAACAATCAGCGGGCGCGTTATTACACCATTACGACGCTTGGACGCAAACAGCTAGGCGAGCAGGAAGAAGGATATGCCGAATTGATGGCGGGCGTGCGGCGCATCATGAAGCCGGCGTGAGTTTGTTCCAAAGGATTTTCGTGAACTGACGCTCCCGCTGTTACTGATTGTCTAACACTTCGGCAACCGGAGTTTTGTATGCGTGAATGGATCGCCCGTCTGCATGATTGGTTTCGTCGTGACCAACTCGATCGCGAGCTGCGCGAGGAATTGCAATTCCATCAACAGCAACTCCTGCGTGATGGCGCATCAACATCCGCCGAACATGCGGCGCGTCGATTGGGAAACACAACGTTGGTGCGCGAGTCCGCGCGTGAGCGGTGGTCCATTCCCTGGATGGATAATCTGCAGCAGGATGTGCGGTACGCTGTTCGCGGCCTGCGAAGAAACCCAGGACTTACCATCGTGGTCGTACTCACGCTCGCACTGGGCCTGGGCGCGAATGCGGGGGTGTTTTCATTGCTGAATCGTCTCTTTCTGCAAACACCGCAGGGCGTCGCAAATGCCGAGGGACTGCGACGCATTTACCTCACGCAATTTGGTCGGGCCGGAAAGCAATCTCTTTCCAACAAATACAACTACCCGGAGCTCGTCGACCTTCGTTCGGCTATTCCAGAAATTGCAAACACGGCGTACGAAACTGACAGCGTTTCTTATGAGGTTGCGTCGTCATCTCGATTCATCACGGCAACGTTTACTGACGCGAACTATTGGCAGACGTTAGGCGTTTCACTGTCGCGCGGTCGGCCCTTTGCCGCCAATGAAGCGCGCATTGAAATTCCGGGAACGGTTGCGATCGTCAGTTATCGATTCTGGCAACGGAATCTGCATAGTGCGGACAATCTTGCAGGCCTGAACATTCAGTTAAACGGAAAGCGCTACGACGTTATCGGTGTGGCGCCGGAGAACTTCGAAGGGCTGGACGTTGGTGCAACCGAAGTTTGGCTGACGCTTGGCTCCATGTCGATTGAAGAGTTCGAGCCCGGCAGGTTCTGGTACAACGTCCGGAGTGACGGGCGCTTGCAGATGGTGGTGCGACCGACAACTTCGACAAGTGATGGTGCGCTGAACGCCCGGTTAACTACCGCTTACCGTTCGGGAGCAGTCGCCGGTGGGTATGAACGTGACTCAACAGCGCGAGTCGAGGGCGGCTCAATCATTGGAGCACGTGGGCCGTTGGCGAAAGGTGCCGAACAGGTAATTGCGACGCGCCTTGCCTGGGTTTCCGTGTTCGTGTTGCTGATTGCGTGCGCCAATATCGCCAATCTTCTCCTGACCCGGCTTACTGAAAGGCAACGCGAAATCGCAGTTCGACTTGCACTTGGTGTATCGCGAAGCCGACTGATGCGGCAGTTCTTTGTGGAGCTTTTCACGCTTACCTCATTGTCGATGGTTGCCGCGCTAGTGGTTGGCAACTGGGCGGGAAGTCTGTTGCGTTCGTCGCTTATTCCAGGTGTGCGCTGGTCCGGTAGCGCCATCGACCTGAAGACTATCGGAGGAATTACCGCAGCTACGGTCATCGTCACGTTCTTGCTTGCACTTGTACCGATGGCACACCTTCGCCGTTTCGGTACCACAGACGCACTGCGAAACGGTCAACGCGCTACGTCGCGGCATAGCAGACTACGCGCAACTTTGGTGATGGGGCAGACGGCATTGGCCGTTGTGCTGCTCAGTGGTGCCATGTTGTGTGTCGAAAGCCTGCGACGCGTTATGTCGGTGCACATCGGATATGACGTGCAGCAAGTAGCCTTCGCCATACCTAAATTGAAAAATGAACGCGGCGGCGAATCATTTGAGCGAACAATCGAATTGGTGCGAGTGCTTCGCGAAACCAGCGAGCAGTTGGCGCGCAGCCCGAATGTTGAACGCGTAGCGCTGGCGAGTCATTCGCCAATTGGCGGTTTCAGTATGATGACCACGCGCGTGTTCGGCGTCGATTCCGAACCGAAGTTGAACGGGTCGGGCCCGATGGTGCGTGATGTATCGCCGGATTACATGACGGCTGTCGGATTGCGCATAGTCAGTGGTCGCGCGTTTGCGTCAAACGATGTACAAGGTGCACCGTTGGTCGCGGTTGTGAACGAGGCAATGGCACGTATTGCGTGGCCCGGCAAAAATCCGCTCGGACAATGTCTCACGTTCTACCGAACAAATGTCTGTCGAACGGTGGTTGGCGTTGTGCAGGATGCGCATATCTCGAGCGTTGTCGAGAGCGCAACACTGCAGGCATTCCTGCCGCTCGAGCAAGGCTCGAAATCCGGCGGTCCAACGCGCCCCGCCGTGCTGATTGTGCGCGCAAAGTCCGGTCAAACGCCGGCTGCTCTCGCCCAAACCAGAACATTGCTCGAAGCCGCCTTGCCGAACTCCGACTTGCGTTTGCAAACACTCGAACAGAAAGTTGAACGCGACTATCGCCCAT
This sequence comes from Gemmatimonas sp., assembly GCA_040004335.1. Classification (GTDB taxonomy): domain Bacteria; phylum Gemmatimonadota; class Gemmatimonadetes; order Gemmatimonadales; family Gemmatimonadaceae; genus Gemmatimonas. The sequence continues at coordinate 2,875 of JBDUBA010000060.1, read as the reverse complement.
GGCGCCTGGGTGCGTTTCTCTTTGGCGTGCTCGCCGCTCTCGCGCTGCTCGTCGCATCTGTTGGCCTCTACGGCGTCATTGCGTATGGTGTCCGACGTCGTACGCACGAAATCGGAATTCGCGCGGCATTGGGCGCCGAGCGTGGTCGGGTGGTGCTGATGGTGGTGCAGGGCGGAGTGACGACCGTTGCAATCGGGTCGGTATTAGGCATGCTCGGCGCCGTTGCCTTGTCCCGGTACGCCTCAACGCTCTTTTACGAAACGTCGATGGGCAGTCCGATCATTCTCGTTGGTGTCGTCGCGGTCATGTTGTGTACATCAGTGCTGGCATCGATCATCCCTGCGTGGCAGGCAGGTCGTGTGAGTCCGATGACGGCGTTGCGGAGTGAGTGAGGGCGGTCAGGATTCGACCTCATTCGACCTGATTCGACGTGATCTCTACTCACGTTCGCGCCGGGTCTGGGCGCAAACGCTGCGGTGTTTTCACTACGTGACTTCCTTCGAATTTCTACGGGAGCGCGGACGCCTCCTAATGTCACTTATTCGTTGCCCGTGAAGTCGCTGTAGCAGGAATAAATGCTGTTTGGATCTTTCAAATGGTCAGCAAAAATTGACGAGAGTCTATTGCCACGCGTCTTGTCACCCACGTACCCGAAATCGGATGAATTCACCGTGATATAACGCTCCACCTTGATGATGCCTTCATTAATCATGAGGATCAGTCCCGACAGGCCTCTCAGTATTTCCGCATCCGATTTGGTCGGACCAAAGCCCGGACCTTTCAAGACCACATTCACCGTCCCCAGAAACTTGGCGAAGTCGGCGTCAGAAATTGCCGGAGGATCGTACTTACCAGGGAAACTGCAAAGATTCCCGGGAACGCGGTGCGGTCCCACTTGTTGATTGGACGCAGTTCCGTCTACGAATACATCAAGGATTCCCGGCAGCAGGATCTTGCCCAAAATGCACTTGGCCCGCTCTGTCCGCTTTCCGCGCGGGTCGGGATCCACTTTGTTGGTGGTGAGCAACTTCAGAAACCGGGCCACCCGCGTTTCGAACGTGTCCTTCGGAGGAATCGGCGCGCCCCGCAACCGAACCTTGATCTCCACGCGACGATTCAGCGTGCGATCGCGAACGTTCGGAATGTTGAGAATATCGGGCTGCTTCGCACCAATGCCACTTTTCTCGAACTTGATGGATCCACTCGGGAACACACCTAATTTGCGAGCTTTCCAAAGATCTATCATCGCGGTGGCAAGCGCGGCGGAGACCGACGTAGCGCGTTCGTCACTTACCTGCTGCTCGAATGCCGCACCCTTGGCATCGTGGTCGGCGTGCCCAACCACTACGAGCAGTCCAAGCGGAGAGCACCCCGTCATGGTGAAGCTGGTCACGACCAAGTCGGCAATCTGCGCTATTTTCAGCTTCTCGGATGCTGGCAACAGGGCAACTTCATCCTTGTGCGTTCCCCACCCGCGGATCGTTTCGTCTGCGCCTGTGGGGCAAGCGCCTCCCGTTAACTGTGCGAACAGAGCCGACGTTAATGAAAAACTCACTTGATTCTCCTTTGACGGGGGCGTCCCCGTATCGAGCTGAAATTCGGGTCAGTGCCGAGACACGGTGCGTACACGGTGGGACGGCAGGAGTGATCCAGTACGCAAACAGGTACGGCGCTGAAGTATTGATCACGAAATGGTCGCCGCCGAGTATCGCGCATCACAATCGCTGTACCCTTACTGCGTGAACTGGCCCAATTTCGAGCCACATGCCATCGGTCGCTGACCTCATCATTCGCCGCCTCGTCGAGGCAGGTGTTCGCACGCTGAGCTGACGCACTCGATAGCCGCGGTCGCGGCGACTGACGGGCCGGCGCTTGTCGAAGCCGTGATCGATCCCGCAAGTTATCCTGAAACAATGCGCGTGCTGCGCGGCTGAAAAAACCACTGCAAAACCCAATGAAGCTGCTTACCTGGTTGTTCCTGAGTTTTCTCGTGCTGGTTGATGCGTGCGCGGCGCGAACGTCATCGCCACATCTCGAGTCGCTCTGGTACTCAACGCGCAACGAACAAAGTGTGCAAAGTTTTCTTGCGCATGCCGATCAAATATCGATTGTCAGCCCGCAGGTTTTTTCGTTCGACAGTAACGGAGTCATTACAGGCGGCATGGATGCGCGCATGGTTACCAAAGCGCGTGAATCGCACACGAAGTTGGTGCCACTTGTGATGAATCCTGGATTCGATCAACCACTCATTCATCGCATACTGACCGTTCCTGCAGCGCGACTTCGCGCAATTCGCAGCTTGGCCGAGTTGTGCCGCGACCAGCATCTCGACGGCATACAATTCGACATCGAGAATGTGCATGTCAGTGACAAGAACGCGTTCACCTCGTTCACGCGCGAATCGGTGGACTCGGTGCATCACGCAGGATGTACCTTGAGCGCTGCGGTCGTTCCGCGCACCAGTGATGACGCGGGCCCAACGCCGTATCACAAATGGATTTTCGACAATTGGCGCGCCGCCTACGACTACAAAGCACTCGCCGACACGCTCGATTTCATTTCGTACATGACGTACGCACAACATACGGGCGGTTCCACCGATGGACCGGTGGGCGGATACCCGTGGATCGAAGCGTCACTGAAGTTCGTGCTCTCGCTCGGCGTGCCACCTTCAAAAATATCGCTCGGCCTTCCGGGCTACTCCGATTGGTGGTTCCCGGCGTACGACGAGAAGAACGGTGCACGCATGCGCGGCAGTGATATCTCGTTTGCGCGCGCCGAGGAGATTTTGGCGAAGAGTGGCGTAAAGGCTGTGTGGGACAACGTGCAGAAATCGCCGACGGCATCGTGGAGCGAACACGACGTGTTTCAGCAC
>JBDUBA010000451.1:0-6025 GCA_040004335.1 Gemmatimonas sp. | reverse complement strand
CTGCTTCCCGCCGTTCCATGCGTTTCAAGCTTCGGTACCAGGAAAAACCCATCACGCATTGACGGCGCAAAATCCTCACGCGCACGCTGCAGCGGCGTTGGAGTCGAGTCATCTGACCGCAACGGCATCCCGGTTGACTTCGCGCTGTGCGATTCGGACTTGCTCAGATCGACCGCTTGCAACACGTCCATGTGGCCGAGGATGCGATTCAACTCGAAGACAAGTTGCGGAACGCGTTCGTCCGTCATACCCAAACGTGCCAGCGATGCAATGTGCCGAACATCATTCTCCGAAACCGACACCTACTCCCACCCGCGTTCGAGTTTTGCCTGCGCAATCACCAGCGTCTTGCGTCCAATTTCCTCGTCATCGAAATCGATGCGCACTTTCGCGTCGCGACCCGCGCCTGTTAGCTCAGCGATAGTACCTGAACCAAACTTTGCGTGTTTGACACGCTCGCCAATACGTAACATGGCGTCGTCCTGCGACTCATCTTCGGGCGACACTTCGGGCCGAGCCGCGCGCGCGGGCGGACGACCGCCCGACGTTGGTCCCGACGCTTTGCCAAACGGCACTTCCTTTCCGCCATAGCCGGCGGCGCTGCCGTATTTCCCGCCACCAGTCGAGAATGAAGATTTGCCCCACCCATCGGACGAACCGCCGCGCGAACCAGACGAACCAACTCCGCCAGCGTACTGCGAACGTCCTTCGGAGCGCTGACGCTGCGTGCGCTGCTTCTCGATAAGCCCGGGCGGAATTGCGCGCAGAAAGCGCGACGGCTGCGACATCATCAATTCGCCGTACCGCCGACGTTGCTCGGCCGTTGTCAAATACAATTTCTTTTCGGCGCGCGTAATACCCACATAGAACAGTCGGCGTTCTTCTTCGAGTTGACGTGGATCTTCGGCCGCGCGCGCCAACGGGAAGAGTCCGTCCTCCAAACCGCAGATGAACACCAAGGGAAACTCAAGGCCCTTTGCATTGTGCATGGTCATCATTGTGACGGCGTCGGCACTGGGGTCGAGCTTATCGACACCGGCCACCAACTGCGCGCCCTGCAGAAAATGATCGAGCGGTGTGAGCCCAACTTCGCCACCATCGTCCGCGACGACTTCGGCCGCGCCAGCAATCAGCTCTTGTACGTTGTTGATGCGATCGCGCCCTTCTTCGCCTTCCGCACGCAAGTGATCTTCGAAACGAATGGCCTTCACGATGTTCGTCAGCAACTCGTCGACCGCCATATCAACTGCGCTTGTTCGAAACTGCTCGATGAGCGCAACGAACTGCTCCAGCGATGACCGTGCGGCCGTGCGGAGATCGGGAATGAGTTCCGGACGTCGGGCGACGTCCATCATTGGCAGGCGCAAGGCGAGCGCCTGTTCGGCCATCAGTGCAACCGTGGCGTCGCCCAAGCCGCGACGCGGTACGGAAACCGCACGGCGAAACGCCTCATCGTCTGCAGGATTCGCGATGAGTTTCAAATACGCCATGAGATCGCGAATTTCCCGGCGATCGTAAAAACGTACGGCGCCGACAAGCCGGTACGGAATGCTGCGACGCCGGAACGAATCTTCGAGCGAGCGACTTTGCGCGTTGGTGCGATACAACACCGCGCACTCGCGGCGCAGCCAGTCACCGCGCGAGGTCCGATCTTCGACAACATCCGCTACAAACTCTGCTTCGTCACGCTCGTCAACCGTTTCAACCATCGTGACGGCTTCGCCTGCTGGTCGCGTTGCGCGTAACGTTTTTCCGCGACGCTCTGTATTTTCGGAGATCACATTGTTCGCGAGCGCCAAAATGTTTGGCGTTGAGCGGTAGTTGTCTTCGAGCCGAACGATATCCGCGCCCGGAAAACCGCGCTCGAACTCGAGAATGTTGCGAATGTCGGCACCACGCCACCCGTAGATGGATTGGTCATCATCACCAACGACCATCACGTTGCCGAATCCGCTGCCCATCAGTTGCACAAATTTGTACTGTGCGTGATTCGTGTCCTGATATTCGTCAACCAACACATATTTGAAACGGCGCTGATAGTGCGCCAGGATGTTCGGATCGGTTTCAAGTGCGCGCACTGGCAGCACCAGCAGATCGTCGAACGTAACCGCGTTGGCGCGTTCGAGTGCCGTTTCCAGATCGAAATAGACACCCGAAACCGCCGTGGTGAACGTGTCACGCGCAGTCGTTGAATATGCAGAAGGTGAAACCAATGCATTCTTGGCGTCCGAGATGGCACCAAGGATTGCGTTCGGGGCAAACTGCTTGGCATTCAACCCGCGACGCTCCATGATGCGTTTGAGCGCGCCAAGCGTGTCGTCTTCGTCGTAAATGGTGAAGTTGGCCGTGCGACCAACCGCCGCCGCAACTCCGCGTAACAACCGTGCACCCAACGAGTGAAACGTGCCGCACCACATCCCTTTGGGTTCGTATCCCAATTGACGCGCAATACGCTCGCGCATTTCGCCTGCGGCTTTGTTGGTAAACGTGACGGCCAGAATTTCGTGCGGTTGAACACCTCGCTGCGAAATGAGCCGTGTGATACGCGTGGTCAACACACGCGTTTTGCCGGAACCCGCACCAGCCAACACCAACATTGGACCATCGTCGTGTTGAACAGCCGATTGTTGTGCAGCATTCAATCCGCTTGCGCCGGGGTCGTTTTGCGGCGGCGGCATAAAGCGCGCGACAATTGGACTGACCGCGTTGGGGCGCAAGAATTCCGCGCGCGCAGGCTCCGCCGGCAACTTGTCCGCGTTTGACGGACTATCGAATAACGAACCGCTCCATCCTGACTTCGTCATGCATGCAAGATAACGTCGAAGACGGCGCCGGTATCAGTGTCCACCAGTATCAATTTCCCGCCATGATTTTCTTCAACAATGCGCCGAGCCAGTGAGAGGCCAATGCCCCACCCTGCTTGTTTCGTGCTGAATCCGGCGTCGAATATGCGTTTCCGCAAATCGCGCGGCACCCCCGGTCCGTCATCGGCTACTCGGACACGTGCTCCGCCCTCGGGCAGCGGCACTACAGATACGGTCACCTTGCCATTCTGTCCGGCCAGCGCGTCGATGGCGTTCTTGATCAACACTTCGAGCACCCACTCCAACAACACGCCGTCGCCGTGCACAATTAGCGGTTCACTGGGACGCTTGGAGGCGATTTCCACGTGTCTGGCTAACGTAGGCGCACGCGCCGCGAAATAGTTTGCCAACCGTTCGACCAATGCGGCCGCGTCAACATCGTCGCGTCGTGGATCACGACCGATGCGTTCAAAGCGATGCGAAACACGATTGAGCCGAGTGAGATCCTGCTGCATTGCGGTGATGGCGTGTTTTGTGGTCGCATCAACGTCGCGATCGCCCATCAGCTCAAGCCAACCGCCGATGGCGGAGAGTGGTGTGCCCAACTGATGCGCCGCTTCGCGTGCCATTCCCGCCCACACCTTTTCACGATCGGCACGCCCGCGTTCGAGCAGTGCGTAGATTGCGAACGCGAGCAGCAGGAGAATGGAGCCCGCTTGCAACGCTGGAATCACACGCAGCCCGCGCACCAAGGGAGAATCGCCGTAGTGAATCGACGAGCCGAAATCAGGGTTTACAATTGGTGCATTTGACCGATCGAGCGATTTCACGTACTCGAGCGTTGGATTGCCTGCGGAATCTTTTGGCGCGTTATCGGGGATGTTGACCGTATCAAGAACGGCGCCCGTTTTATCAATCTTGATGAGCGGTACCCCGGACTCCCGCACCATTTCGAGTAGCCGGATGTACACGACGGGGGAAACTGCGGCGACGGGGTTTGTGTCCTGAATCTGTCGCATCGTCACATCAAACATCAACGCTTGTGTCGCGGCGGCCGCGCGCAACTGTTTGACGACTTGTTGTGTATATCCAACGTACCACACCAGCAACGCGACAATAGCGATGGAAACAATCGCCACTGTTCGACCGCGCCGAAACACCAGAGCACGCACGTGGCCCCGACGCCTGGTCAGCTGTTACGCGCCGACGCTACGCGAGCGTGGGGCGACCGACGTACGAATGCAGCACTTCCGGCAACGCGACCGTTCCGTCCGCCTGCTGATAGTGCTCAAGCAGCGCGGCGATGATTCGCGGGAAGGCGAGTGCCGAGCCGTTTAGGGTGTGCACAAACCGCGGTTTTTCACCGGCCGCCGGACGATACCGGATGTTTGCTCGGCGCGCCTGAAAGTCTTCGAACAAACTGCAGCTCGACACCTCAAGCCATTTGCCCACACCGGGCGCCCACACTTCGAGGTCGTACGTTTTGGCGCTGCCGAACCCCGTGTCGCCCGCGGCCAGCAACACCACGCGATACGGAAGCCCAAGTTTTTGCAACACCGACTCGGCGTGCGCGGTCATCGACTCGAGTTCGTCGTGCGACGTTTCGGGCGTTGCATAACGCACGAGTTCAACCTTGTCGAATTCATGAACGCGCAGCAGGCCCCGCGTGTCTTTGCCGGCCGCACCCGCTTCCTTGCGGAAACACGCGCTGTATCCCGTGAACGCCTTGGGCAAATCACTCGCATCGAGAATTTCGTCGCGATACAAATTGGTGAGCGGAACTTCGGCGGTAGGAATGAGAAACAGATCTTCTCCCTGCACGTCATACATATCGTCTGCAAACTTCGGTAGCTGCGTGGTGCCCGTCATCGAGGCGCGATTGGCGAGCAACGGCACCCAGCATTCTTCGTAGCCGTGTTCGTTGGTGTGCAGATCGAGCATGAAGTTCATGAGCGCGCGTACGAGTCGCGCACCACCGTTTCGAAACACGATAAACCCTGAGCCCGCGATTTTTGCGCCGCGTTCGAGATCGAGCAGACCAAGTTTCTTGCCGACATCCCAGTGCGGTTGAATGGCGAAATCGGCGACGCGGGGCGTTCCCCAGCTGCGCACGACGGAATTCGCGTCTTCTCCACCTTCGGGTACGTCGGCACGCGTAATGTTGGGCAGTTCGTACAGAATCTGCTGCACCGCGGCTTCCGCCTGCGTCTTGCGCTGTTCCAGCACCACAATTGCTTCGCCGATGGTCCGACCTTGGGCGATGAGGTCCGTGGCGTCTTCGCCGGCTTTGCGTTTACGCGCGACGTCCTGCGTTAACGCATTACGACGGGCCTGTTGCGTTTCGAGCTCGGTGATGGACGCACGACGTTCCTTCTCGAGCGCGTCTGCCCGTGAGAGGACCAGCTCGAGTTCTGCGAGTTTGCCGCGCCGCCGCATTCCTTCGCGGAGTCGTGGCAGATCGTCGCGAAGTAATCGGATATCGTGCATGCGAGCTCAGTCCTTTGGAATAACACCCGATATCAGTGAACGATACCCACCGCAATTCACGTTCGTCATTGCGCGCACCACCATGCGGCGCTCTGCGACGATGATGCTGTCAATCACGAACTTTCCGTACAGCGGTTCGCCGTACACGCAGCCGGAGCTGATCAACTTGAGCAGAAACGTGTCGCCGGCCGACGCCACCGTTACGGAATCGGCGACGTATTTGTCGGACGTCGGCGCGATGGTAAGGAGGTCGAAAGGTTGTGTGCTCTTGAGCAGCGCAATGGACGGCGCTCCTCGTCCATCGGGCGATTGAGGCGCCGGCGCGAACGGTACCAGCGCGCGCGCGGGCATCAAGAGCACCTTGCCATCGGCACGGATATCGACGGCGAGATCGAAATTCACAGCACCCGAGAATTGGCCCACCAGCGGTCGAACAAACGTATTCGAAATCGCCTCGTAACCCGCGGGGAGCTCAGGCGCGGTTCCCGTAAGCGCAAACAAGTTGGCCGAAACCACAATGTTGGTGGTGACTGCGGTCTGGGTGAAATTGGAGTCATTGCCACATGCGCCAACAGCGGCCCCCAAAAGAGGGGCCAGGACGGCGAGGCCGATTGCACGACGCAGACGTTTCAACGTAGAATTTACCTGGGTTCCAAGAGCGTAGACGAACGTTGGAGGTTATCGCTCAACTCGTGATCCGGCAAGCGCTTGGGTCGCTTGACTTCACTCGCTGT
>JBDUBA010000436.1:0-6055 GCA_040004335.1 Gemmatimonas sp. | reverse complement strand
CGGCGCAGACGATTCATCGAAAGGAGGCGGTCATGCCGCGTAGTGACGAAGTGCCTGAAAAGCTCCCGAACATCAACGGCGAAGGGCTGAGCGCCATGGCGCGCGGCGGCTCGTCGTACGACGAAGATGAAGACGATGATGGATACGGCGCGCCGTCCGACGACAGCGACAGCCTGTGGGATAGCGCCGACGACTCGGACGACGACGACGACGAGGATGCCGACACGGATAACTTCGAAGAAGAGGTCGACGAAGAAGAGGAGGAAGAGGACATGTTCGGCGGCGGCGGTCCCCGTCGCGGACCCGGTCGTCCGCCCAAAAATCCGGGGGCCCCACGTCCCGCGCCCAAGTCCAAGCCAGCACCGGCCGCCAAGCCTGTCGCGCCTGTGGTCGGTCTTGACGACGACGATGACGACGCCGGCCTGGATGATGATGATGCCGAGCTTGGCCTGGACGACGATTTCGACGATGCCGAGGACGACGCAGACGATGGCGCCGACGATCTGGACCTTGACGGTGACGACGACATGGGCGACGAACCGCCAGTAGCGGCCAAACCCGCGGCGGCTAAACCTGGGGCCGCGAAACCTGCGGCGGCCAAATCTGCGGCAACGAAACCGGCCGGTGGATCGCCCGCTGCAACAAAGCCGCCGGCGGAAAAGGCGGCTCCCGCGCCGAAGGCGGAACCGGCACCCAAAGCTGCACCTGCACCCAAGGCGCCACCCGCGCCAAAGGCCGCAGCCCCAGTCGCGAAACCTGCACCAGCGCCAAAACCGGCTAAGGAAGTGGCACCACCAAAGGCCGTCGCGGTGGCCAAACCAACGTCGACTGCCGCGGTGAAGCAGGTTGCACCAAAAGCAGCTCCAGTCGCCAAGGCCGGACCTGCTGCAAAAACTCCAGCCCCGGCCAAGGAAGCAGCAAAAGCTCCCGCAAAGGCTCCGGCCAAACCGGCGGCAAAAGTGCCGGCCAAAGCCCCAGCAAAATCGGCAGCGAAGGCACCAATGAAGCCGGCCGCAAAAGCACCCGCTAAGGCTCCGGCAAAAACTCCGGCCAAGGCACCGGCGAAAGCTCCAGCGAAAGCACCTGCGAAAAAGGTCGCTCCAAAACCGGTGGCCAAGAAAGCGTTGCCTGCCAGGAAGGCTCCAACCAAGGCCCCTCCGGCAAAGAAAGCAGCACCAGCCAAGAAAGCCGCTCCGAAAAAAGTGGCCAAAAAGGCCAGCAAGAAACGCTAAGGCGTTAAGCTTCACCCGCTCCAGTTGAGGGGCGCGGCTAACATCGCCGCGCCCCTCGCTCGTTTGTGTCCTGTCCGTATATTCCGCGTCCCATGGCCGAGTCCCCAGTACCACTTCTCCGCGCGCATGCGCGCCACGCACCCTGGAATGCACGGGGGTTAGCCGCGCATGCCGCTGCCTTGGTGGACGCCGCAGGAATGAAACCAACGAACGCCAGCGCACGTGCCGTGCCCAGCGCGCGCGCGGTCAGGTTCTACGTTGCGAACAACCTGCTTGATCGCCCCGAAGGCGCCGGCACTGCCGCGACGTACGGCTATCGTCATTTGCTTCAGTTGCTGGCCATCAAAATCCGTCAGCGCGAAGGGCAGACACTTGACGCCATCAAGAAGGAAATGCGCGAAGTCACCGGCGATTCGTTGGAACGTCGCGTTGCACAATCACTCGCGCCAGCGCTTTTCCTGCAGTCCGATCCGGTGTCGGTCCGACAGGAGGAAAGTGTGGCGAGCTGGCGGCGCATCCCGGTTGCAGATGGAGTCGAAGTGCACGTGCGCGATAATTCACCCGGCGCCGGTGACGACCTCATGCTAGCCATTCGCGAAGCAGTGCGAGCCGCGCTTGGCCGCTCGGAGATGCGAGGCTGACGCTTCGCCTTTCGCCCTTCTCGGCAGCCGTACAATACGAACTATAGCTTGCTTCGCCGGGTCGCCCGAATCACCCACATATTCTGGTCATGACATATCGCGTGCTTGTTACCGACGACGTGGACGCCGAAGGCGTAGCCCTGCTCACGTCTGAAGCCGAGTTGCAAGTGGACGTGGTGCCAACGCTGCCGAAAGCAGAATTGCTGTCGCGTATTGTCGATTACGATGCCATTGTCGGGCGCAGTGCCACGCGTATTTCTGAAGAATTGCTGCGCGCCGCGACGAAGTTGCGGGTAGTGGGGCGTGCCGGCGTTGGCGTCGACAACATCGACCTCGACACCGCCACCGCACTGGGCATTGCTGTCATCAACGCACCCGCGGGTAACACGATTGCGGTCGTTGAATTGTTTTTTGGCGCCGTTATCGGACTGTTGCGACAACTGCCATTGGCAGCGCGCAGCATGCAGGAGGGACGCTGGGATCGCGCGCAGTTCCTGGGTCGCGAAATGAAAGGCAAGGTGTTGGGCATTGTCGGACTCGGTCGCATTGGTGGTGAAATCGCCACGCGCGCGCACGCGTTTGGTATGGCAGTGGTTGCGTACGATCCGTACGTTGCCGACGAACGTTTTGCCGCACTTCGCGTTCGTCGTGCCAGTACCTTGGACGCACTGTTGGCGGAATCGAACATCATGACGCTGCACGTGCCGCTCAACGAAGAAACAAAAGGAATGATTGGCAAGCGCGAACTCGCCAAACTTCCGCCGCGGTCGGTCGTGGTGAACATGGCGCGTGGCGGCATCATCGAGGAGGTGGCGTTGCTCGCCGCGCTCGAGAGTGAACAGCTGCGAGGCGCAGTGCTGGACGTGTTTACATCGGAGCCTGCACCGGCCGATCATCCGCTGCGTAACGCACCGAACATGTTGATCACTCCGCATCTGGGCGCAAACACCATCGAGGCGCAACGCAACGTTTCAAAGGATGTGTGTATTGCCGTGCGTGATGCGCTGTTGCGGCAGGACTTGTCGCGGTCGATCAATGTGGCTGGTGGAAGTGGTGACGGCGCATGGAGTGATGCGCAGCCGGCCATGATGGTGGCGCGACGAGCGGCGGCCGTTGCTCGCGCAGTGCTTGCCGATCAGGGGATGCGCGCCGTGCGTCGTGTGTCGCTCCGGGTAGGGCCGGACGTTGCGCAGGCATCAGGCGCGCTGCTTGCCGCGGCGGCGATTGGTGTATTGGAAGGTGTTGTTGAAAACGATCGACTCAATCTCATCAACGCACGTAGTTTGGCCGAAGCGCGTGGATTAGAGCTGTCGATCGCGGTCTCGAACGAACTCGGACATCCGCGCGCGGTTGAAGTTCAGTTGGCGGGGGGCATGCAGCAGCTCGCGGTGGCCGGCATTGTGACCGAAAGTGGATCAACGCGCCTCACGCGCATTGGATCGTTTCATGTTGATGTCAATCCCCGGCAAACGCTGGTGGTACTCACGAACCAGGACGTACCCGGCGTTATCGGCCGCGTGGGAACGTTGTTGGGCGAGCGCCAGGTGAACATTGCCGAATACCATCAGGCGCGACTGGCGCAGGGTGGCGAGGCGTTGGCTGCCATTTCCGTTGACGGCAATGTTGACGAGGGAACCCGTCGCGCGTTGCTTGATTTGCCGGACGTGTTGTCCGCCAGCATTGTGCACTTTCGAGGCGTGTAGCGCGACGGCGTTGCGTACGACGGACGGTCCACCGCAACCATTGTTCAGACTATGATCACGACCTCAGTAAATCTCGACATGACTCGCACGTTCGGGCGATGATCGCGACCTCAGCCGATCTCGACGTTCGCCGCGCGTATGCGCGTGATGTCAGTGGACTTGAACTCGTTCCTGAATTTGTGGCGCGTCCTGCCTCGCGCGACGAAACGGTCGAAGTCATCAAGGAAGCATACTCGGCTCGTATTCCGATTACGACCGCGGGCGGCCAATCCAGTACGACCGCAGCGTCAATTACCGACGCTGGCCTGCTGTTGTCACTGCGCGCGCTGACCGGACCAATTGAAGTCAATCCAGAAACGCGCACGGTGCGCGTAGACGCGGGCGTTATTGTCGCCGATGTGCGTCGCGCAGCTGCGGAACTTGGCTTGTTGTTTGCGCCAGATCCCACGAGTGAAGAAGAAAGCACCGTCGGTGGTGCTGTGGCGTGTAATGCCTCGGGTGCACGTTCGTTGCGTTATGGCACAACGCGCCCGCATGTGCGCGCACTTACCGTCGCTATGGTGAACGGTGACGTGCTGGAGTTCCGTCGTCCGGCGCTTGAAAAAAACACTGTGGGATTTGCAATTGCGCACGATCCGGTGGACTGGTTTGTTGGCAGTGAAGGTACGCTTGGTGTCGTCCTGTGTGCTGAATTTGGATTGTTGCCACTTCCGCTGCATACCATCGGATTGGCTGTTCCGTTTTCGAGCGAAATGAACGCCTTGGCGTTTGTCGCCGCCGCGCGGCGTTCACCTCGGGTATACCCGCGCTGTCTTGAATATTTCGACGCATTGGCGCTGACCATCGCTCGCGAAAGCGAAGGCGGTGCTGCGCCGGGCAAAACCGGTTCGTGCATGGTCTATGCTGAAGAAACCGGCAGCGATATCGATCCGGAGGCTGACTTGCCACTCGATGCGTGGTTGGAACTGGCTGAAACAAACGGCGCGGACACAAGTGATATTCGCGTGTACGATTCAGAACCGGCGTTGTTGGCCGCGCGCAAGTTTCGTCACGCCGTTCCAAGCACGATGAACGAACGCGGCGCGCGTTTTCGGGCGGCCGGCGGCCGTAAGGTGTCAACTGATTGGGCCGTGCCGTATCCGCTGCTCGCCAACGTTTTGACCAAAGCGCGCGCGCATGCTGATGCGGCTGGCATCGAGCAGGCCGTTGCGTACGGTCATGCCGGAAATGGACATCCGCATCAAAACTTCATCGCGCGTGACGCCGACGAACTCAAGCGCATCGAGAGAGTTATTGAAGCAACGTTGCACGACGTGCTCGCGGTTGGCGGTACTGTTGCGGCCGAACATGGCATTGGAAAGATCAAGCGTAAATGGTTGCCTCTGCAAATGAGCGACGTACAACAGCGCGTCATGCGCGCACTCAAGAACGAACTCGACCCACGCGGATTGCTCGCGCCAGGCAACGTGTTGTGAGCGTCATCGAGAACGCATGAACACTCCAGCGGACATCCGCGCGCGTACTGCATCGTGGCCATTATTTGCGTCCGTTGTCTTTGATGCAGACTCGACGCTTGCAAGCATTGAAGGCATTGATTGGCTGGGTGCACTTCGTGGTCCGCAAGTTGGCGCGGCCATTACGCTACTCACCGATCAAGCGATGGACGGCAAACTCCCGCTTGAGCAGGTCTACGCCGCACGGCTTGACCTTATCCGACCAACTCGCGACGAGATCGAGCGCCTGGGCGCCGCGTATGTCGCGGCGATTGAACCAGGTGCGGCTTTGCTGATTGCCGAACTCAGCGCGCGAAAGGTACGAGTGGTAATCGTGAGCGGCGGATTACGCGCGGCGCTCTTGCCGCTGGCAGCGCTACTTGGCGTCGGGCGGAACGACGTGTTTGCTGTCGATCTGATGCACGATGACCACGGACAATACCTAGCTGTTGCACCGAATCAGTTGTTGTCGTTGCAGGACGGAAAACCGCGCGTCGTGCGCGCGCTCGCTCTGCCAGCGCCCTCGGCCATGGTGGGCGATGGATCGACGGATGCCGCAGTGCGCGATGTGACTGATACGTTCATTGCGTATACCGGAGTAGCACGCCGCGTGTCGGTCGTGGCGGTTGCAAGCGCTGAAGCGCCGAATTTCGCAGTATTGAGAAGTTTGCTGCTGGACGGTTGAATGCCCGCGTCCCGGGGCCCGGCCCTACTTGTGGCCGCCGAAAGTGAATCGTACGTTTGCGCGAAGCCGTCATACGGTTCCCGACCATTTCCATAAAACAAATGCCACTTTTCCCTGCTGCGCGACGATGCGTGATGGGTTGGATCATGCCAATCGTGTGGGTGACCCTCACGATTGCCGCCGGAGTTCCAGGCGCGCGAGCTTTCGCGCAGACAACCGTCACCGAAGAAGACTCGATCGTTATCGACGTTGACACGTCAAAATCACACGACCTCATTCGAAAGCGCATTTCGACATTCAC
>JBDUBA010000506.1:0-6065 GCA_040004335.1 Gemmatimonas sp. | reverse complement strand
GTACTCACGTGGCTGGATGTGCAACGCATACTGGTCAAGAAATACCTCGCGTACCTCAAACGATTCAACGGAGTTCGGCCAAAGAATCCAGAGAGTCTCCACACGAGTATGCTGCAGAGTGACTTACAGCCTTACCGCGATGCATGGCAACTCTTCGCTTCGGTCGCAACTGCGACCGAACGCAGTAACAATTCAACGCTCCCTTGAACGTACGCGAAAATCTCTCGCGCCGCGTTCGAAAGTCGGATTGGGCAAGCAGCCCGTACTTCCAATACGCAAATCGACTCTCGTACTTGCAATTTCTTCGAGAAAACAACGGAATTAACGCGCACTTGGTATTTGTCTATTTCACGAACGATACGACAATGCGCGGTCCTGAAACTTCCGATGAGTGGCGTGGTGCGCTGCGGCGGATGGACGCATCTCTCGGACTCGGCACTCACTCATTGACACCGTACGTTCACAAGGTGTTCGTTGACTGCCGGTTGATCGGCGCGCCGGTCATCTAACGTGCGTATGCGGAACGCTTTCTTGCGCGCAGGGATTTAACCCCTCATTCCACCAATGTCATCGCCCGATCCTGACGCCGTGTTGCCACTCCCACCCGCGCTTGAAGACGGCGTCATTGCGTTACAGCTGTTGCATCTCGTTGGACCCGGCGACGCGAGTGCCCGGCCGATCGCCGCCCAATTCCTCGCGAATGCACTGGAGTATCGCTTTGCGATTCTCCGGGCGAGTGATGGCCTGCGCGTCGGCTGGATTTATTTGCGCATCACGCAGGACGACGTCATCGTCCGCGCGATCGGACATGCGGGCTATGGCGTGGACGCGGCGCATCAGCGCCGCGGGTACGCTACCCGCGCGGTGCGCCTCATCCAGCAGCTCGCGCACGACCACGCGCTGTCGCCGCTATGGATCCTTATCGCGCCGGAGAACGTCGCCTCCCGCCGGACCGTCGAACGGGTCGGCTTTCAGCTCGTGGACATCGTCGACGCGTCACCCGAGGCGCTCGCGATGGAGAGCGTGCCTACGGTCTGTCGCTATCGCTGGGATGACCGCCCACATTCGCTGTAGTGACGCGCGGGCCACAGGCGGCGCGCTTTTAACGAGCGTTGCTGCACTCAAAGGCAGGGCGGTACGCATGTTGATTGGCCGGATCCGCTCTGATACGGTAATGTCTGAATATGCGCGTACTATAACTGACAGCAAATCGAACAGCAGACCCGTTACTGGAGAGATTCCCGCATGGCCAGCAACAAGATCAAAAAATTCAATCGCTATTTTGTATGCGGGATCGACGGTACGGTTGATCATTTTGCGCAGATCGGGAAGAACCTGGAAGCGAATCAACGGGATTACGACGAGAAGTTTGCGAAGAGCTTCGTGCGGCAGATTTGCAACAATGTTGGCAGTTCGCGCTACTTTCGGGGACCTGCAGCCACGGGAAGCGGGCTTGGCTGGGCAATGGATAACGCGCTGTTGGCCATTGCTGAGCGTTATGGACAGGACGCTGCTGAATATGTGCGAACAAAGAACGATTGGTACGACCCCGATCGGCGCGGTTACATCTTGTGCGGATATAGTCGTGGTGCGGCGGGAATCATCGAGGTCGCAACTCGACTGCAGCAGTCCCTGACGCTCAAAAACCTGAAAATCAAGATCTATGCAATGATCTTGTTTGACTGTGTCAACGAAACCGCCACGAGCGTGCAAGGTGCTATCAATCATGGGGCAGTGCCTGGTTACTCCAACCCGCGCAGCATCATCAGTGGGTCATCGATGATTCCATCAAATATCGAAAATTGCGTGCATTTCATACGCGGCGATGACACGAATTCCCGAGCTGACACGATGGCGAAATACACTGGAGGCGCCGTCGATCACGGGAAGACCGCCTACACCGCGATGTATTTCAAGGCCACGCATGGCGGCCTTGGCGGATTGCCCTATTTCAAGGGAACCGGAGAAGGCAACAACATCAACATTCTGGAGCCAGGCTCCGCGACTGCGACAAATGTGACTATGGCGGAAGATATTTGGGCGTCGCGTCAGGTGGCGAAGTTTGCGACAGCATTCTGTGCCCGGCTGGGGGTGCCGTGTGCGGTTGGAGTATTGTAAGAGCTTTGCCATGTACCAACCTTGAAGTAGCCGGTCTACAGCGCGACGTCGACATATGAGGTTTCTCCGGTTCTATCGACCTACGACACCGGATCATGCGGCGCGGTTGAGAACGCCGCGTTACACCACCTCAACCGCGGTCGCGAGTCCCTGCGCACGACCGAGCCGAGCATCGCGTGTGAACAGTCGCGCGCCCAGCCCTTCCGCCAGGGCAACATAGGTGGCGTCGTACACGGACAGGTTGGCGCGCAGTTGCCAGCACCGTCGCCTAAGCGGACCGTGCGCGTGGCGCGTGAGCGGAAACGATTCGAGTACACGAATGGCTTGTTCGGCGCGACGCGTTGTCATGAGTTCACGCGCGACGGCACGACGCAGCACATGCAAAACCTCAATGTCCAGCAGCTCCGGCGCGTGCAACGGCACGTCTTCTGCGACGAGCCGTTGCATGGTTCGCTTCCCATCGACGGAGGCCAGCAACACCTCAACCACAACCGACGCGTCGAGAACGATTGCTGTCGACACTCGGCTGGTGATTGAGACGATGTCCGACACTGCTAGCGCGCGTCCCTGGCGTCGCGAAGGATGTCAACGGCGGATTCGTCGAGTTCAACCGGCTCGAGTCCTTTGAGGCGCGCGGCAATCTGCGCGAGGGTTGGCCTGGCAGCCATCTGTTCGAGTTCGAGTTTGATGTAATCGGAGAGTGTCATGTCGGCCTCCACAGCACGGACTTTGAGTTGGCGATGCAGGGCATCGGAAACATGCCGGATTTGAATCATCTTGGACATGTCCGTAACATGCGTGCATGTTAATAACATGTCAACGGGGCGCCGTTCAGTAATCGGCGATGGCGGTTGGACGCGCGAGCGGGTTGGTGAGTGCATGGGAGCAATGTCACGGCGGTCGGCTCTCTGAGCATCACCGAATTATTGCCTGACGTGTCGCGGTCCCGCCGCTGCGTCCCTCTTCACATGTGCCCCAGAGTCTTGCGATTTGCGCGGCGAATCCGTATCACAGACAACAGCGCACGGTTCGTCCGCTTACTCTGTTCGTAAACCGGAGGCTTCGATGCTCAACAGTCTCGTGCAGTGGCTCGACAGCGTTGGCTCGGTTGTGTTCTGGACCTGCCTGATCGGCCTCGTGGCGATCAATGGCGTTGCCGCGACGGTGTTCTTCACGCGGCGAAGTCGGGAACTCGTGAACCGGTGGACGGCGCCGATGCTCGCGGCCAATGCGATCCTGATTGGTGCCGGAGTGGCGGTTCCGGCAGTTACCTACGTTGCTCACGCAGCAGCGGTTGCTCTGGCGCCCGCGGCTGCTGAACGTTTCACCGGCAGCATCGATATCGGCGTACCTAAGTGAAGGTCGACCGACCGACGCTGCGCTCCGTCAAACTCACCGCCGCCCAATAATGATTGACGCCGGATCGTGATGAATGCGCGGATCATCGTCATCGAGCCACCGGCTAATGAGCAGAATGCGTTCGCCCCGTGGCGGTGTCGTTCCCGCCGCATCCACAATTAATGCACCCACGAGTGGCCCCTCGCTCTTCTCGCCACTCGGCCAATCGTCCGGCACAGGCGCTGTTGGATGCTGCACGGCGGGCCGCACGCGCGCGAAGTAGTAGTAGGTGCCCGCGGTAGTAACACGAAATGTCACCGTTGCACGCGCGCCTGCTGCGATCGTCACGGAATCCCAATCGCGATTTGGGGCGTGATCCTGCAAGCCAAAGACCGCCAGCGACACGCCCAGCGTGTTGTGCAGCGTGACGCGGATGAGTGTGCCCGCTGGCGCGCGAAGCAGCGGGCCTGGCACTTTCGCAGGCTGGCCGTCTTCCACAAACGCAAATGCCTTGAGCTCGGCGCCATCACGCCCTTCCGGACGCCAACGTACTTCGCGAATACTCAAAGACGCCTTGAGCGTGTCGGCGATTCTCGTTCCCGCATCGCGGCGGAAATCCTCGTACTGCGCGAGTACCGGGTCCGCGTTTCGATGCGGAAGTTTTGTCGCAATGGCGGGAAGCGACATCGCGAGAGCAGCGAGAACGAGGGCTTTGGAAAGGGGCATCATGCAGTATGCCGTTTGCGGCGGGTACGCGCTACAGCGCGAGTGCGGAACGGTCAGTTTGTGGTTCAACCGATGACCGGCCCGGCACGGGCGACATAGATTTGCGTCATGAAACTCTGGATCGATGCCGATGCCGCGCCGCGCGATGTGAAGGAGATTTGTTATCGCATATCCGAACGGCTCAAGCTTGAAACGGTGCTCGTTGCGAACGTGCGAATTCAACTTCCGCCGGGATACACCTTCCTTTCAGCAGTGCGCGTTGAAGGCGGCGCCGATGTCGCTGATACGTATATCGTCGAACATTCCGCAGCCGGCGATGTCGCAGTGACGGCGGACATTCCGCTTGCCGCGCTCCTGGTTCCAAAAGGCGTGGTCGTGATCGATCCACGCGGTGATGTTTACACTGAAGAAAGTATTGGCGAGCGACTTTCAGTCAGAAACTTCATGGACGACCTGCGAATGGGCGGTGTCGACACCGGCGGGCACGCGCCATACGGGGCGAAGGAAAAGCAGGCGTTTGCCAATGCGATTGATCGGGCGCTGACGCGGGCGTTGCGTAACAAACAGTAGCTGACGCGGACCGAGGGATGCCTGTCGAGATTGGGGTTGCTCGCCGTGTTGACGAATTCAGCAGCAATCACTCGTCAGTCGTCATCGGCGCCAAATCTTCGCGCCAGTCTCCCAACGTGCTCAACATCGGTCTGGCGACTCATAGCTAATCTCGCCGTCTCTAGCCTCCCAACGCAAAACTGCAGTCGATTAAGCGAGATGACTTTTTCATTCTCACGATTGAGGTAGTCGACAAGTTTGTCGAGCGTAAACACACCTTGGGGAGTTTCCGTCTTGAACTCGGCGTCACCACAAAACACGACTACCGACTTGATCGCATCTGGTGGCAAGAAGTCGAGCAACCCACGCACGGCGAGCAAGTGTTTGTAGTTCTGGCGGATAGGGTTTTGGAACTTGAAGCGCAACCGGAAGTGCGTCTGTGTCCACGTACGATCAGTCGCCTTCGCAAAGATCCAACCGCTGAAGTCTTTGGTCTCGATCACGAATACGCCGAACCGCGAAACAAGAATGTGATCAACTTGCGTGGTCCCGTCATCCATTTGGATGGTGACGTGATTCATCAGGTGATAGTCAGGTGTGCAGAAGTGGGAGCGCAAAACGTGAGACACCAGCGCCTCTCCACGATTCTGAAATTTGGGGAAGCGCCACGCGCCGAACGTTCGATTGCTTTGTGCGCGAACCGGGCGATACCTGCCAAGAATGAAACCCACAATGATTGCTACTGAAATAATGCCGTACAGTGTCCTACCTGCGAAGTATTCAGGCAACGCCAAAGAATCAATCAGGTTCACACGCGGTCCTTGTCACGCGTCACTGTCGTGTCGATGCTTTTCAGAAATCCGCGCATCTTGCGCAGTGCCTGCACCGGGATCAACTCGACGCGATTCCGATATTGCAACACTTGCAACTCTTGCCCCGGTTCCAGGCGCAAGGCTTCGCGGATTTCATGCGGAATGACCACTTGAAATTTCGGCGATACGGTGACGTCGGACATTTCAACCTCATCGACTAGCGCGTTGTAGAATGTTGTCGCGATCGATCAATCCGAGCACGTGTCGCGGCTGCGTGCACCTACCGCCACTCCCGCGTTCGCGTTACGCGTTCGGGTAGCGCGCACAATCCACGCAGGTATCGGTCCGCGAGTTACACCCCTACCCCCACTTCAAACTCTCGCCCGCAAACGGCAGCGTACGAATGCGCTTGCCAGTGGCCGCGAAAATTGCATTGCACACGGCGGGTGCTGCGGCCGGAAGTCCCGGCTCACCCAAACCAGTTGGTGGTGCGGACGATTTCACGAAGTGCACATCGACGAC
>JBDUBA010000427.1:0-1831 GCA_040004335.1 Gemmatimonas sp. | reverse complement strand
GTAAATGAATCGTTCTGCGCCGGATCGAGCACTTCCAATAACGCGCTTGACGGATCGCCTTGATACGACGTACCGAGCTTGTCGACTTCGTCGAGCAGGAACACCGGGTTCTTGGTGCCCGCCTGCTTCATGCCTTGAATGATCCGACCCGGCATGGCGCCTACGTAGGTGCGGCGATGTCCACGAATGTCCGCTTCGTCACGCGCGCCGCCGAGTGCAACACGCACGTATTCACGACCGAGTGCGCGAGCCACCGACTTTGCAATTGACGTTTTACCAACACCTGGCGGTCCGTTGAACAAAAGAATCGGGCCGCGCGCCATTGCGCGTGCTTTCGCTTCGCGCTTGTCAGTGATCGGTCGATCACCGTCCGGGCTCGTCAACGACGGCGTGGCATCGGTTGCTTCTTCCTTCATGCGCGACACCGGGAACTCGCCCGTCGTCTCCAACTCCTCGGCCAACTGTTTCGCGCGAAGCTGGCGCACAGCGAGGAATTCAAGCACACGATCTTTCACATCGTTCAACCCGTAGTGGTCTTCGTCCAGCACTGTGTTTGCGCCGTTCAAATCCAGCAAGTCGTCAGAACGTTTGTTCCATGGAAGCTCAGCAATCCATTCGAGATACGTGCGGATAACCTGCGCTTCCATACTTTCGCGACCCGCTCGCTCGAGGCGGCCCAGTTCGCGTTCCGTTTCAGCACGCGCTTCTTTCGGGAGTTCGAGCTTCGCCAACTTTTCGCGCAGTTCCGCTATTTCCTTGGACGAATCGTCGTCGCCCAATTCTTTCTGAATCGTTTTCATCTGTTCGCGCAAGAACATCTCGCGTTGGCGTTCGCCCAACTCTTCTTGCACTTGCGATTTGATTTCTTCCTGTGCTTCGAACAGGCCAATCTGACGCTGCACGTGCACCAGCACGCGGCGCAAACGCTCTTCGACGGAGAGTGTTTCGAGCAGTCCTTGTTTTTCGGAAACCGAAAGCTCGATATAGCCGGCCACGAGATCGGAGAACTTGCCAGCGTCATCGACCGAGTCGAGCACCTGATGCACGACCTCTTCTGGCAATCCACGCTTCTCGCCCAACTCGGCCGCGCGCTCACGCGTTTCCTTATGAAGCGCTTCAAACGCGGGATCCTTGAGATCGAGCGGCATCATTTCTTCGGCCGGCACAATCACGGCGGACAGGTGGCCGTCGCTGTCGACGTACTGCAACGCCGTCGCGCGCTGTTCGCCCTGCAGCAACAGCTGGACGCCACCCAAGCCGCGTTGAATCTGGCCGATGCGGGCAATCACACCCGTATTGAACAGGATACCCGGCGTGGGTTCTTCAGAGTTATCGCGCTGGGCAACGGCGAACACGAGCCGATTGTCCTTGAGCGCTGCTTCGATGGCGTGCAGGGTGCTCGGACGCCCTGCAGAAATTGGTGCGGTGATACCCGGGAACATCACCGTTCCGCGGAGGGGCAAAACTGGGAGTGTTTGACGCTGGCCCATACGACTAATCCTGATTCGGGGAAAACTGCTGACCCGCTGCTGGGCATCCCGTGTGGCACAATCCGAACCACCCGGAGTACGCCAAGGCGGCAGTCTTGCAACTTTCCTTGCCCCACCGCACGTAGGAATTGGCAGACCGCCATGCCTAAACGCCATGACCACGCGGTTCAGTTCCAACAACCCACGAACAGTGACGCGATGCATCCTGTCGCCACTACACCCCGCATGCTACACTAATCGGGTTGGTTGGAGCCGTCCCCCACACCCTCGCGAGTGCCTGAATCTCCAGACGCGTCAGACCAGGACGCTGAACTACGTGCGCACGTTCAACGGGCGCTTGC
>JBDUBA010000249.1:0-6074 GCA_040004335.1 Gemmatimonas sp. | reverse complement strand
ACCTTGGCCAGAAGTTCGGCTTCGGGAATTGGCATAACGGGATACGTCAGGGCGGGCGATGCGGACGCATCAGACGGCGATGCGGCAGGAATGAAGGGTGACGATGTAGAATAGTAACCGACGCCGGTTTTGCTGACAGGGAATCCACCACATTCGATCACACAGGCGGCACCGTCGGTGAACACCTCCGCTCGAAAATCTTCGATGGATCCCGTACCGCCAGAGCAACCTCGGGGCAATGCGCGATTCCCAGAGACACGGGAGTCACTGGTGCATGCCCTGGCCCGTGTCGAAGGCGACGCTCGGGTCCGGG
This sequence comes from Gemmatimonas sp., assembly GCA_040004335.1. GTDB lineage: Bacteria > Gemmatimonadota > Gemmatimonadetes > Gemmatimonadales > Gemmatimonadaceae > Gemmatimonas. The sequence continues at coordinate 5,761 of JBDUBA010000249.1, read as the reverse complement.
CCTTCGATCTGGTCGTGCGCGCGTACCGAACGCCGGTAATAGTGCTCCTGACGCGCAAATGGATGTTGTCACACGACGACGCGGAAGACATGGCGCACGATTTCTTTGCTCGGGCGCTCGAGAAAGACTGGTTCTCGAAATACGACGGCGAACGCGGCCGATTCCGCACGTTTCTTCGAAGCTGCTTATTCGCGTTTGCGGCGGACGAGCATGATCGCGTGCATCGTCGAAAACGTGGCGGTGACGCCCCGCACGAGCCACTCACCGAACAAACGTCGTTGCCAGCAACGGACAACGTCATTGATACGCTGTTCGAAGAAGAATGGATTCGCAGTGTCCTGCAGCTGGCGCTTGACGCGCTGCGTGTCGAAGCCGAGCACGCAAATCGGGCGCCTGCGTTCGCAATGTTTGAGGAATACGACGTGCAGGACAACGACGGCACTGACAGCAAGGGTCGGCGCACATACGCTGAATTGGCCTTGGCGTGGAACGTGCCCACAACACAAGTGACGAACTACTTATCCTGGGCGCGCAAACGATTTCGCCATCACGTGTTGAGCACCGTGCGCAGCCTGACGGGCAGCGACGCGGAATACCGTGAGGAACTCCGCACGCTACTCGGCGTTGTGCCAGAATGAAACTCGGCAATTGTTTGCGGAGTTCGGCGTGACACTCAGCAACCACGCCGTACAACGGTTGCGGCAACTGGTAACCGACGCGCCGCACGCGCCGGCGCGCTACACCCTGCACGAAATCATCGGGCACGGCGGCATGGGCACAGTCTACCGGGCACACGATTCGGTGTTGGCGCGTGACGTTGCATTCAAGGTGCTGGACGCGCGCAGTCCGCTGATCATCGATGCGAGCGCACGACTACGGCGCGAGGCAAATATTCTGGCACAGTTGGAACATCCCGGCATTGTTCCGGTGCACGACGCCGGGGAACTGGACAACGGGAACGCATTTTATGTAATGCAGCTTGTGCGTGGCGAACGACTGGATGAACACGTTGCACGCGGCGTGAGCCGAGGCGATGCGCTGCGTCTGATGCTGCGCCTGTGCGAGATCGTAGCGTTTGCGAATGCGCAAGGCGTTATTCATCGCGATCTCAAGCCGGGTAACATCATGATCGGTCCATTTGGCGAGACGCGGTTGCTCGACTGGGGTGTTGCAAAAATTTTGACCCAATCGAGCGATACTGCAACGAGCCAGTCTGCACCTGATCCAGTGCGCGCCGAATCGTCAGCAACGCCAACGGCTGATGGAATGATTGTTGGTACGCCGGGTTACATGTCACCCGAGCAAGCGTCCGGCGACAGCGCGCACGTCGATCAAACGGCCGATGTGTATTCATTGGGCGTCATCATGCGTGAACTTCTGCACGCAACCCCGGAGCCCTCCGGCCGCGCGCTCGACGCGATCGTTCGTCGCGCAGTCGCGGACAACCAACGTGACCGGTATACATCTGCCGCGACCCTGGCCGAGGACATTCGCCGCTGGCTTGACGGGCAATCCGTCTCCGCGCTCCGCGAAACCCCAACTGAGCGCTTACTTCGCGTCTACCGACAGCACCAGACGGCGGTGTTATTGGTGCTGACCTACCTCGTGATACGTGTGGTGATCCTCCTGTGGCGCCACATTTGAGGACGCCCGCAAAGCCCGGAACGCCCTCTAGCCAACGGCTGCGCGCAGCAGTGACTTGAATCCCGGCTAAAGGATTGGCGGCACGCAGCCTAATACAGAAGATATCGGCGTGTCTCCTGAACTCTCTCCTTTCATCTCATCACATGAACAAGATTCTGCTCGGCGTCATCCTCGGCTGCGTACTGGGCGCCTTCGACGGCTTGTCAGCATTGGTGTCCGCTCCCGAGGTCCGTCCCGAAATCATGACCATTGTGCTGGGGTCGACCTTCAAGGGGCTCGTGGCAGGTGCGGTGATTGGCTGGTTTGCACGTCGCAAGCACAACCTGCCATTGGGAATTGTATTCGGCCTGGTTGTTGGCGCGTTGTGTGCGCTTCCGTTCGCGATGGCGATGGATCCGAACACTGGCAAGGTCTATTTCTGGGAGATTCTTATTCCCGGTTCGCTGGTGGGTCTCATTGTTGGCTTCGCAACGCAGCGCTATGGCATGCGCCCGATTCCCGCTCGAAACTGAGCGCGCGCGGTACTCCCTCAGGCGAACACATCAGACGTCTTAACGGCGCATTAACCGCGACTTGACACCCATGCGCGAACCGCGCCGACCTTCCCCAAACAGAGGAGGGCGGCGCGGGTCTGCGGTCGCTAGTTTATTGCGAATGGCCGAGAAGAAAAAACCCAAATACGATACCAAGCGCGCCTGGGGCGAAGCCCGCGCGCTCATGTGGGAACATCGCAAGTCCGTTGGTATCGGCCTGGTGATGATGGTAGTGAGCCGCGCCGCAGGTTTTGTACCGCCAAGCAGCGCGAAGTTTCTCATTGACGACGTGTTGGCGAAGCGCGATGCCCGAATGCTGACGTTGCTGTCCGGCGCAGTGCTGCTGGCGACGGTCATCAATGTGGTCACGTCATTCGCGCTTTCGCAGGTCGTGAGCGTGGCGGCCCAACAGGCCATCGCAAAGCTTCGCGAAGATGTGCAGGCGCACCTTGTGCGGTTGCCGGTGAGTTTTTTCGACAGTACAAAGAGCGGCGTGCTCATTTCGCGCGTCATGAACGATCCTGAGGGTATTCGTAACCTTGTTGGGACCGGCATTATCCAACTGGTCGGCGGGTTGTTCAGCGCGATCGTCGCGCTTGGTGTGTTGTTCTGGCTCAACTGGCGGCTTACCTCGGCCACGGTCGTATTTCTGTCGATTTTTGGCGCCGGTATGTCTATCGCTTTCAAGCGACTGCGCCCGTTGTTTCGTGAACGTGGTGCCATCACGGCCGACGTGACTGGCCGACTTGCCGAAACCATCGGTGGTATTCGTATCGTGAAGGTGTACACTGCCGAAACGCGCGAACGCGAAGTATTTCGCGACGGTGTACAGCGATTGTTCAGGAACGTTGCGGCCACCATTACCGGTACGTCGGCTACGGGCGCGCTCGGGCTTGGCGTTGTCGGCCTGGTAAGTGTGTTGGTGATGTATTTTGGTGGCAACGACGTATTGTCGGGCAAGATGACGCTCGGCGATCTCGTCACATATGGTTTGTTCATTGCGATGGTGACGATTCCCCTCATTCAGATTGCGAGCATCGGGACCCAGATCAGCGAAGCCTTTGCGGGACTTGATCGCATTCGCGAATTGAGAGACATGGTCACGGAAGATCAGGCCGACGCCACCAAAGCCGAATTGCCGGTGCTGCGCGGTGACGTGAAGTTTGAAGATGTGTGGTTCGAATACGAGAAAGACGTTCCGGTCCTCAAGGGTGTGACTCTGGAAGTCCCTGCGGGCACGACCACCGCGCTCGTGGGTTCAAGCGGCTCTGGCAAGAGCACGTTGATCTCGTTGGTGATGGCGTTTGCGCGTCCGCAGCGAGGCCGCATTCTTATTGACGGGCTCGATCTCGATTCGCTGAAGTTGCGCGACTACCGTCATTACCTTGGCGTTGTCATGCAGGACAATTTCCTGTTTGACGGCACCGTGCGCGACAACATTGCGTTTACGCGTCCAGATGCGACCGACGCGGAGGTGCTCGAGGTGTCCCGCATTGCGAACGTCGACGAATTCGTGCAGTCATTCCCCGAAAAGTACAATACGATTGTCGGTGAGCGCGGCGTAAAGCTCTCCGGCGGCCAGCGTCAACGAGTTGGCATTGCGCGCGCCATTCTCGCCGATCCGCGTGTGCTGATTCTGGATGAAGCCACGTCGGCGCTCGACAGCGAGAGTGAGCAGATGATTCAGGACGGGTTGCGTCGGTTGCGCGCGGGGCGCACCACCTTCGTTATCGCGCACAGGCTCTCAACGATTACCAGCGCCGATCAGATTCTGGTGCTCGAACACGGCGAGATTGTCGAACGCGGTACGCACACCGAGTTGCTCGCGAAGAGTGGTCGGTATCGCGACCTGTACACGCGTCAGCATCGCATCGAGGACGATCGCTTTATTAATCCGGGTGAAGATCCCATTCCAACCACCGAGTCCGATCTCAAGGCCGAGGCAGTCAAGGCAGCGGCGCGTGCAGGGCGGGGTTAGGAAGCGCGCGTTCATACTGCAACAAGAAATTGTCGCGTTCATGACCGTGTCCGTCCCTTCGGCGTCAAAGGCTCCACTCGTGAAAGAGAGCCAGCATAGTTAAATCGCAAACGAAGCAAGCCCGCGAGGTGTTGGCTTTCGGCTAATTTTGGAGCGGCAGTCACAAAGTCGCGGCTCAAGCTGTACATTAGGGGGATGTCGTTTACCTCCCTCAAGCTTCACCCCGCTCTCCAGAAGGGCCTCAAAGAGCTCGGCTTCACCCGGCCGACTCCAATTCAGACCGACGCCATACCCCCCGCCCTCGAAGGGCGAGATGTTTTGGCTTGCGCTATGACAGGCAGCGGCAAAACCGCTGCCTTTCTTTTGCCCATCCTCCATCAGCTGATGGACAAGCCGCGCGGCACGACGCGCGCACTCGTGATTACGCCCACGCGCGAACTGGCAGCGCAGATTGTTGAAGCGCTGAACGAAATGGCCGTGCACACCCCGCTCACCGCTGCGGCTGTTTTCGGCGGCGTAGGCATGGGTCCGCAAGAACATGCGTTTCGCAGCGGCGTTGACGTAATCATCGCAACACCCGGTCGCCTGCTCGATCATTTCCGCTTCCCATACGCAAAGCTGCCCGGCATAGAGTTTCTTGTCCTGGATGAAGCCGATCGGATGCTGGATATGGGCTTTCTGCCCGACATCAAGAAAGTGCTGCGTCACTTGCCGCAAACGAAACGGCAAACGCTGTTCTTCAGTGCAACAATGCCAGCGCCCATTGCGCAGTTGACGAAAGAACTGCTCATCAATCCCGTTTCGATCAATCTGCAACGCAAGGCTGCCCCTGCCGTCGGCATCACGCAGGCCGTGTATCCGGTTTCGCAGGACTTGAAGTCCGCGTTGTTGGTAGAACTGCTCAAGCGCGGTGACATGCCCCAGGCGCTGGTGTTTACGCGAACAAAACATCGCGCCAATCGTTTGGCGTCGCAGTTAGTACATCATGGTATCAAGGCCGAACGCATTCACGGCAATCGAAGCCAGGCGCAACGCACACTCGCGCTGGCCGGTTTTAAAGATGGAACATACAAAGTACTGGTTGCCACAGATATCGCAGCGCGGGGTATCGATGTCGAAGCGCTTGGTCACGTCGTGAATTTTGACGTGCCGGCCGAAGCTGAAGATTACATCCATCGCGTTGGGCGTACCGCACGCGCGGAAGCAGTAGGGGAGGCGTTCACATTTGTGTCTCCAGAAGAAGAAGGTGGACTTCGCAACATCGAAAAGGCCATCCAGAAGCGCTTGCCACGAGTAGTTCTTCCAGAATTTGATTACAACGCCAAAGCGCAGGGTAAGCTCGAAGTTCCGCTGGCCGAGCGAATCGCAGAAATCAGGAAGAAGAAGTCGGAAGATCGGGCGCGTTCGGCCGCCAAACAGGCGCGTCGCACTTCGGCACAGTCCAACCAACCGGCCGCACGACCAGCTGCAAAGCCACAATCATCGAATCAATCAGCTGCGCGCCGCTCGGCGGGCGAAGTCGCCCCCTCCCCGTCACGTCGTCCATCATCTCGTGGACCGGCGAAACCCAGTGCGAAAGGTCAAAATCGGAATGGCTGAATCCACA
>JBDUBA010000480.1:0-6103 GCA_040004335.1 Gemmatimonas sp. | reverse complement strand
ACATCGAAGGCACGGTGGTGCGCGAAAAGATTTATCACGCTGTTGGCGCACCAACGCCGCAAGGCATGACGCTGCCGCAGTTGCTCAAGCTCATTCGCGGCTCAGGCAAAATTCCCGCCGAGCGTGATTCGTTTTACAACGTGTTGCGTACGTTCGAGAGGGAAGCAGAACCTGCTGAGGTCGCGGCCTGATCATGCTTTCCGTTGGACGTATCCCCTACATCAACTGTTATCCGGTCTACGGGGCCATTGATCGCGGGATTGTCGCGCTCGATGCCAAACTTGTTGATGGTGTGCCTACACGACTCAACAAGTTGATGGCGGAGGGGCAGTTGGATGTGAGCGTGGTGTCGGCGGTTGAGTACGCGCGTGATGCATCACGTTATCTCGTGTTGCCAAATCTCGCGATTTCCTGCGATGGTCCCGTACGCAGTGTGATGCTCTTTTCGCGCGTCGATATCAGAAAGTTGTCAGGTAAACGCGTGCTGGTCAGTCGCAGTTCGATGACGTCGGTTGCGTTGCTCGAACTGTTGTTCGCGAACGTGTGGAACGTGCGTCCGGAGTTTGTATTGGGTGACGCGGAGCTCGTCGATATTGCGCGTTTTGGCGAAGAACCGCACGATGCGCGACTGGTCATTGGAGATGCCGCACTCCGTTTGTTCGACGCAACGGCGCCGGGCGGACCAATGCACGCCATGTATCCCGTTCGTGCAGACTTGGGCCACGAGTGGAAAGCCTGGACTGGCCTGCCGTTCGTGTTCGCAGTGTGGGTCGCACAACGCACCTCGCCGCTGGCGCCAGTTATTGCAGCACATCAGGCGCTGGTGCAGTCGCGCGACTGGGGTCTGCAAAATCTGGACGTGCTCGCAAAGCAGGCCGCACAAACCACCGGTGTACCCACTGAAGTGTGTTCGGTGTATCTGTCAGGACTCGACTATCGACTGTCGCCGCCGCACTTGGCGGGACTGGCTGAATTCTTCCGAAAGCTGGTGGCAGCGGGCCGCGTGCCCGATGGCGACTTCGCTTTTCTTCCGGCGGCGTAAAACAGGGGGTAGTGGACCGTTGAAAGAATTTGATCAGCACAAAGGCGGCTCAATGCGCCGGGCCGGCAAGGCACGAGGAGGAACGCGTCGCTGCGCTACTTGTTTGACCGGGCAGGTGGCCGGCGCGGACGCAGCAACTGCCGACTGCAAACACATTCCATTAACGGCCCACTAGACTCTGTCTATGCGCGACATTCTGGATTTCTACACAAACGCACCGCTGCTCGAGTTGGGCGCCGAAGCCGATCGGGTGCGCGAAACGCGCCATCCGCATGGTATCGTCACGTACATCGTCGACCGCAACATCAACTACACCAACGTGTGTGTCGCCGATTGCGGATTTTGCGCGTTCTACCGGCGTCCAAAAGACAACGAAGGCTACACGTTGTCGTACGAACAGATCGGGCAGAAGATTGAAGAAACGAAAGCGTTGGGCGGTGTCCAGATTCTCATTCAGGGCGGGCACAACCCGTACATCCCGTTCGAGTGGTATCTGGACCTCATGCGTTACATCAAGCGCAATCACCCCATTCACATTCACGGGTTTTCGCCCAGCGAAGTTGATTTCTTCGCTTCGCGTTTTCGCATGGATGCCGTTGATGTAATACGTGAGCTCAAAAAAGCCGGACTCGACTCCATTCCCGGTGGCGGTGGCGAAATTCTCGTGCAACGTGTGCGTGACGTAGTCGCACCAAAAAAGGCTGGTGCCGATCGTTGGTTGGACATCATGGAAATGGCGCACAACGAAGGCATGAAAACTTCGGTCACCATGATGTACGGCATTGGTGAAACACTGGCCGAACGTATTGAACATCTCGAACGCGTGCGAGCGCTGCAGGCGCGCACTGGCGGATTCACGGCATTCATTTGCTGGCCGCTGCAACCCGAGAACACGCCGACCATGTCGCACATGCCCAAGACCGACGCGATGACATATCTGCGCACGGTCGCGTTGGCCCGTATTGTGCTCGACAACGTTCCCAACTTGCAATCCAGCTGGGTAACGATGGGCATGAAAGTGGGGCAGATGGCGCTGCGATTCGGCTGCAATGACTTCGGGTCGCTCATGATCGAAGAGAACGTTGTGTCAGCGGCGAACACCACGCATCGCACCACCACGAACGAACTCGAACGTCTCATCATCGACGCTGGATTCACGTCGGCGCGGCGGCGTCAGGATTACTCCATCATTCCGTCTGAACCGTCAACGGCGGCGGCCTGAGTGCAACGTTCCGGCATTGGATATGACTCGCATCGATTTGCGCCCGGCGGCCCCATGCGACTGGGCGGCATTGACATAGTATCCGATAGTCATTGCGACGGACATTCCGACGGCGATGCGATTTGTCACGCCGTCACCGACGCAATTCTTGGCGCGGCCGGACTTGGTGATATTGGAGAAATGTTTCCCGACACTGACATGGCCAACAAAAACAAGGATTCAATCATTATGTTGGCCGCGGCTCGCGAACGCGTGCAAGCTGCCGGATACACGGTGTATAATGTCGATGTCACCGTTGTCGCCGAGCGGCCAAAAATTGGGCCGCATCGTGTTGCGATTTCGGCCAAGCTTGCAGACGCGTTGTGCATCGCGCCCGCTTCGGTGTCGGTGAAAGGCAAGACCAACGAAGGCATGGGCTGGATTGGCCGCAACGAAGGCCTGGCCGTCATGGCGATTGCCACGATCACAGTACGCGCGAAAGTTTCCGCGTAGCAGCACCCAAGCTCGCCCGCGCGGGTGCACAAATCATGCTGCATTTACTCGACTGGCTGGGCTCACTGCCCGTGTTGTTGCTGTACCTCGTGATCGGTGCGTCCGCGTTTGTCGAGAACATTTTTCCACCCGCTCCGGCCGACATGGCCATCGCTCTCGGTGCCTTTGTTGTCGCACGTGGAGAGGGAAGTGCCTTTGGTGTCTGGGCCGCAACGATGGTCGGCAACATCGGCGGAGCCATGATGATGTATTACCTCGGCCATCGCTTTGGTATGCCGTGGCTCGAGAAAAAAATCCCATCGCTCAAGGGTGGTGGTGGCAAAAAATTCGAAGCGCAATATAAACGCTACGGAATTCCGGGGCTGCTCGTGAGCCGGTTTCTCCCCGGAGTTCGCGCGGTAGTCCCCCCGCTGGCGGGGGCGATGCACATTGGCGCTGTGCGTGCTGCTATTGCCATGAGTATTGCGTCGGGCGTGTGGTACGCAATTGTTTGTTGGCTCGCGTTTCGCGCCGGGGCCAACGCCGACGCGCTCTTGGCAAAGATTGCAACCAGTCAAAAAATGTTCGCCATCTCTGCGGCCGTGATAATTGTTTTTGGCCTGGGCATCTGGTACGTGCGTCGCCGGCTGCAAAAGAAATGAGTGCGCCAGACATGCCCAGTCACACACTCGTCGGCGACGCAGAAACGGCCAAACTGCATCGCAGTTTTCACATTCGTCGCTTCGAGGATGTGCTTACGCTCGAAGAAGGCGTATCACCACGCACGCTCGAAGCGTACCGCCGGGACATTGTACGGTGTGCCGCGTTTGCGCGCGATCACGGTGCCGATAGTCCAACCGCGCTTACGCCCGCGATCCTGCGTGAATACGTCTACTCGCTGAAGGACCTCGGCCTCGCCGGATCGTCCATTCGCCGCAACGTCTCAGCGCTTCGCACCTGGTTTCGCGTGTTGCTGGCGGAGGGGTTGGTCACGCACGATCCAACTGAGCGCATCGAGTCGCCGCAACGATGGCGCACGTTGCCCGAAGTGTTAACGGTTGAAGAAGTCACCGCGCTCTTGGCCGCACCAAAACTTGACGAACCCCTCGCGTTTCGCGATCGCGCGATGCTGGAACTGGCCTACGGCGCGGGACTGCGGGTGTCGGAATGGATCACACTCGCGCTCAAGGACGTCGTGATGGAAGAAGGGCTGGTGCGAGTGTTTGGGAAAGGCAGCAAGGAACGCCTGGTACCCATTGGTCGGTCTGCTATTGGCGCCGTTGCCGTCTATATCCGCGAGCTGCGTCCGTTGCTCGAACGTGGCGAAGGGAAGGGCACGCTCTTCCTCAACTCGCGCGGCGAGCCGCTCACGCGGATGGGCGCCTGGAAAATTCTGCGCAAATACGTGCTGCAGGCCGGCATTGAAAAAAGCGTGTCGCCGCACACCCTTCGCCATTCGTTTGCCACACACCTGCTCGAAGGCGGAGCCGACCTTCGCGCCGTTCAGGAAATGCTGGGGCACGCAGATATCGCCACCACCCAGATCTACACGCACGTGGACCGCGAGTATCTTCGAAGTGTGCACCGCCAGTTCCATCCGCGCCCCTGATCAGCGCCGTAGACAACGCATCCGCGATCGCCATGATTCTCGTCCTCGATAACTACGACTCGTTCACCTACAACCTGGTTCAGTATCTGGGTGAGTTGGGGGAAACCATTGACGTGCGCCGCAATGACGCACTCTCGGTTGAGGACGTGGGTCAATTGAAACCCGAGGCCATTGTGGTGTCGCCCGGACCGTGTACGCCATCCGAAGCTGGTATTTCGGTGCCGCTCATTCAGCGCTGGGGCGCGGAAATTCCAATTTTCGGCGTGTGCCTGGGGCATCAGGCCATCGGTGAAGCGTACGGTGGCAAAGTCATTCGCGCATCGCGTGTGATGCACGGAAAAATCTCCGCGATCACCCATGATGGTACCGGGTTGTTCGAGTCCGTACCATCACCGCTCAACGTCATGCGATACCACTCGCTCATTGTCGAGCGGTCAAGCCTGCCCGCGTCACTTGAGGTAACTGCCGTCGCGGCGGACGACGTCAGCGAAATACACGCGCTGCGGCACCGTGCGTTTCCAGTGTGGGGTGTGCAGTTTCACCCGGAGTCGATCCTTACGCAGTCGGGCCGGCAGATCCTGAAGAACTTTCTGTCGATGGCGCGGGCGCACGCGCCGGAGGTTCGTGTTTTGGTTTGATCACCAGGGAAAGCAGTACACTCGAAATCAAAACGCCTCCAACAACGCCCAGCGAAATCCCAATCGGAATCGCGTACACTTCCGACAGCAACATCTTTACGCCTACAAATGAAAGCACCACGGAAAGACCGTATTTGAGCAGATGAAATTTCCCGATGACGCCGGCCAGCACGAAATACATCGAACGTAGTCCCAGAATGGCAAACACGTTCGACGTGTACACGAGAAATGGATCCTTCGTTACGCCGAAAATTGCTGGAATTGAATCAAGCGCAAACATGACATCGGTCGTTTCCACGAGCACCAGCACGACAAAAAGCGGCGTTGCAACGAGCCGAAGCGCGCCACCGGGTTTGAGCGATTCGCGTACGAAAAACTTGTCGGCGTGAAATTTCGTTGTGACCGGAAATATTCGGCGTACGAGGCGAATAACAGGATTCGCTTCGGGCTCAATGTGCGATTCCTGCTGAAACGCCATGCGAATTCCGGTGAAGACCAGGAACGCGCCAAAGATGAAAATGACGTAGTGAAAACGCGCAATCAGCAGCGCGCCGGCGCCAATCATGAATCCGCGCATCAGAAGCGCGCCCAGAATGCCCCAGAACAACACCCGGTGTTGCAGCGCGGCGGGAATCCGGAAAAATCCAAAAATCATGATGAACACGAAGAGGTTGTCGACCGACAACGCTTCTTCGACCAGATATCCGGCAAAAAACTCGAGCGATGCCTGCCGCCCCATGGCGTAGCCAATGCCGAGTCCGAACACAATTGCGAGCGCAATCCAAACCGCACTCCAGCCAAGTGCTTCCTTGACCGAGACCGCCTTCGATTCCCGATGAAACACACCCAGGTCAAGGGCCAGCAGCCCGAGCACCAGCGCGTTAAAGCCCACCCACCACCAAACGTTATGCATCCTATCCTGTCTGCGGGACCATCTTCTTACCGAAGTTTGCCTTCGATCGCGAGCTTCCGTATCTTAATTGGCGTGAATCTTGCTGCAACCTTGTACCGTGGTCAGAACTGATGTCGGTCCTGACCGTCATTCCCGCCCGATTGGGCGCCACACGCCTCCCCCGGAAACCTCTCCGGCTGTTAGGCGGCGTGCCAGTGGTGGTCCGCGT
>JBDUBA010000167.1:0-20579 GCA_040004335.1 Gemmatimonas sp. | reverse complement strand
CAATCGCTGCTCGATATCACGATGGTCCGACGTTCAACGAACTGGAGGCAACGCGATGAAACGTTTCGCAATGTTGATGATGACGCTGATGTTGAGCGCCGCATTTGTCACGCGCTCGGTGGCCGCACAGGGGGATGATGACAGCAGCGTCGCCATCGACAACTGTCTCAAGGCGTGGGGCAAACATCCATTTGGCGATCATCCAAAATTTCGCTCGCTACCGGTCACCGTGAGTGTATTTGGCATTGGCACGCCCAATGTTGACACCATCAAAACCAACGGCCCCGATCTCGTGCTGGTCAACGCCGGTGTGAACGTGATGGGCGGAACAACCGTCGATCTGCAAAACCCCAACGGCTGGTACTGCTTCGTCACGAACGTGAATGTGATGGGTAAGCTCAAAATCAAAGCAGCGTGTACCGCACATCTCGCGCAATCACACGACGGCGTCACCGTACTGGGTGGCGATTCCACAAACAAAAGCGTGACGGTGATGGGAAAAACCGTCGTGGAGTTGCAGGGATGCCCGGCCAGGAGCAAGGACGCCACAACGTCGATATGGTCTGACAGTCGTGCGAGTCCACGACAGCTTTGACGACGGGCCACAGGCGCAAAGAAGCCGCGCCAGCCGCGTTGGAAATTCAGTCACGAGGACAAATGAGTGCGCCCGCACTGACTCAATTCAGCTGGCGGTCGCGCTCCTCGGCGTTATACTCGACCTCTCCAAACCCGCGAATTCCGGGTATCCCAAAACAGCCGCCGACTCAAACCAGCTTCCAACCGCCCATGTTCAAATTTCTTTCTGGCGAGCTTAAAGGCGATACCGACCAACCCGACACTCCCATACACGACCGCCACACTGTTGGTGAAAATGCCAATGGTGATTCGTGCGCGCTGAATGGTTCACTGTACGGGCTGAATGCGGAAGTGTGCTGGGGACACGTGAAATTCCGCTGCGACAAGCAGGGATGGTTACGCCTTGGCGAGTGCGGCAATACTTGAACGAACGCACTGAACCTGCAGAGCTCCAGCACGATTAGCCTTGTTTGGACCATATGTGTAGGCTATATTAGCCTACATGAAAACGATCTCCCTTTCTGAAGCCAAAAACAGCCTGAGCGCGCTGGTTAGGGAAATCCGGGGAGGCTCCAGTATTGTCATCACCGATCGTGGCGTGCCCGTCGCTCAGCTGACACCCGTTGGCCGGGCCGTCGGCGTCTCTCCCAGCGCAATCGAGCTTGCCCAACAGGGGCGTCTGCGGCTGCCAGCAGCAGAGTCAAATGTTTCCTGGCGGAACCTGCCGATAGCTCAACCGAAAAACGGTGCGTCTGCTGTGGCAATGTTACTCGCCGAACGCGACGACTCGCGTTAAAACATGCGGTACTGGGACAGCTCGGCCATCCTGCCGCTCATCATATCCGAATCACGTTCCGCTGAAATGCTGGGGCATCTTGATGGCGATTCCTCAATTGTGACGTGGTGGGGAACGCGAGTCGAGTGCGTCTCGGCGCTCGCGCGTCTCGAGCGCGAACAGTTGCTCGATGCGCTGTCCCTTCGGGCCGCACTCGCGCGTTTGGATGCACTGGGCCGCGAATGGATTGAAGTACTCGCCATTGACGACGTGCGTACGCAAGCCACTCGGTTACTCCGTACGCATGCGCTCCGCGCAGCCGATGCGCTTCAACTTGCTGCGGCAATTATTGCGTCAGACTTCGAACCGGCAGCGCTGTCCATCGTCTCGCTCGATTTGCGATTGACGGATGCCGCCGAGCGCGAAGGATTTCCCGTGTTGTATTGAGCAACGCAGGAACACGCGCGCCGTCGCGCAGTAATGCGCGATACGCTATGAGCACCGCCGAGCGCGATAACATCCGGTATTTGTTTCGTGTTCAGAAGAAACGCCCGCCACTCTTACGAGTGACGGGCGTTTCTTCTGAACAGATAGCCGTTAGGAATTCTGTTTGCGACGACGGGCAACGAAACCCACAGCTGCCATGCCGAGTGCAAGCAATGCGACCGACGACGGCTCGGGAACGACTGACGTCGTTTCGAAGTTGAAATTTCCCTGGTTCGCGCCGACCGTGAAGTTCACCATGTCGGCATATGACGTTGCCGCTGCCGGCGCAACGAATGTGCCCCAATCCACTTGCACGCCATAAATGCTGGCAGTGTTCAGATTGATCTTTCCACCGACGCCGTTGCACGCGGCTTCGAACAACGCGATTGTCTGACGACGATCGTCAAACGACGAACCCGTTGTTGCGCAGTCGTTTGCGGCCTGACCAACGCCACCAAGACGGAAAAAGAAATTACCGCTCGTGAGTGAGAAGCTGCGCGTGTCCCAGCTGTCGCTGCTTCCGTTGAGATACCAACCGAGCGAACCATCCGTGCGACCGCCGGGCTGATTGCCGTTGGAAATACCAGTGAGCAAGAATCGAATGGTGGGACTCGCGGCCGGCACGGTGCCCAGCGGCGTCAGGAAGCTGTAACCAAGTGACAGCGAATTGAGACCCTGCAGTGCTACGGGTGCAAACAGATACCGAGCCGCAGGCTGCTGATTTGAGGCGGACACCGTGTACTGCAGCGAACCATTGCCGTTGAACGGCTTGGCGTTGGTGATCGTTGCGGGATCGGTGCCTGGGCCGGCGTCATCAAACAACGTCCAACCGTTTAAGCTTGTCGGCGTGACAGTGGTTTGCGCCGCGAGGGTGTTCGAGGCAAGCAAAAGTGCACCGGCGGCAATAACGAATGCTTTCATGAAATCGATTGAAGAGGGATAGTTGAATCGTGAAATCAATATACGTGGCAATTATCGTGCGAGTGCATTCTTGTGACTTACGTCCGTCACAAACGACAATCAATCGCTGGAGTGTTTCACAGCACCTACACTCTGTGGAGGCATTGCCGCAACAAAAAATCTCCTGCGGCAGAAGTGCTGGCCGTCATGATTCGTCAGAGTTGTGCAAGATCGTCTGCGCATTCATATCGTGGTGTCACAGCCGCCACTATGATGGCGGCACTCATGAATGCTACCCGATCTGCAGTTGGCCCACTCGGCCACCCACCAGGCCTCGCGTTGTTGTTTGGCGTCGAAATGTGGGAACGTTTCTCGTATTACGGAATGCGCGCTTTGCTCGTGCTCTATCTGGTCAACGAGTTGAAATGGAGTGACGTGGACGCGGCCAACCTCTACGGAACCTACACCGGACTGGCCTACGCCGTGCAAATCGCAGGCGGCTATTTGTCGGATCGTTTCCTCGGCACGCGTCGTTCACTGATGATTGGTGGAATGATCATCGCTAGTGGACATTTTGTGCTCGTGGTACCCGGAACGTTCGCACTGTATGCGGGACTTGGGCTCGTCATCGCAGGAACAGGCTTGTTCAAACCCAATGTCTCCACAATGGTTGGGCAACTGTACGCAGCGGGCGATACGCGGCGTGATTCAGGGTTCACCATTTTCTACGTGGGAATCAATGTGGGCGCGACGTTTGCGCCGTTGGTTACCGGCTACCTCGCATTGCGCGCAGGATGGGGATGGGGATTCGGCGCTGCTGGCATTGGAATGGTGCTTGGTTTGATCATCTATGCCTGCGGACGCGAACGTTACCTGAAAGGTATCGGTCTTCACAAGGCACATGCCGGCACCGCACCCCGTGACCAACCGAAACTGAGCGGCATCGAACGCAATCGAATACTCGCGCTGCTGTTATTGTTTGCATTCGTCGCACTATTCTGGATGGGTTACGACCAAGCGGGAAGTTCCGTTAACCTTTTTACGGAACGCCATGTGCATCGCACTTTCGGTACCTTCGAAGTGCCGACGGCCTGGTTTCAATCGGTTCAACCATTCGCGGTGCTGCTGTTCGCTCCACTCTTCGCATTCGGGTGGAACGTTTTGGGCCGTCGGCAGCGTGAACCGTCGCCGTCCGCGAAAATGGCAGCAGGCCTCGGATTTCTGTCGTTCAGTTTTGTTGTGCTGGGATTCGCCGGACGGCTAAGTGACAGTGGCGCGCTTGTTTCGCCGTGGTGGATTGTTGGCGCATATGTCATTCAGGTGCTCGGTGAAATGTGCGTCTCACCGGTTGGACTGTCGTACGTCACCAAAGTTGCACCGGCGCGTTTTGCGTCTCTGCTAATGGCCGCGTGGTTTCTGGCCACCGGCCTTGGCAACAAACTCGGTGGCATGATGGCTGCCGCCGGTTCAGGCGTCCCCGCGCTGCGGTTTTTCATGACCACGGCTGTCATCACCGGCATTGCGACGCTGTTGTTGGTTGTCTTGGTACCACGCCTTCAACGCGTTGACTGAAGCGATTACCGCTGCTTGTGCAATCGCGCGTCGGGCAGCGTCAGCGATCCGTTGAGCAGTGGCGACTTGATATCTTGCAGCTCCTGCATGAAGTACTGACGAACAATGAGCCGCGTCAATGCAGTCGCGCGATCAGGATCGATCGTTCCGCTGTGGAGTGGTCCCCTCCAGTAAATCATGTCACTGAAATCTGCGTGCAACGTGTTGTCGACATCCACGCGATAATAGGTCGACGCCGCGCGACGGTAGATCACATCGCTGGCGCCTAGCCGACCTGGTCTCGCGGAGTACACCATCAGGAACGGAGCCTTCATTTTTGCATCGATCATCGTTCCCGATTGCGGAATGCCATCAAGGTTGAGGCCTGCGCGGCATCGGGAATCTTCCACGCAAAATTGCCCGGCAACCACTCCGCCCATGGAGTGCCCAAAGACTCCAAGATGCGCAAAGTCCCCATGGCGATCCAATTGTCCGCCAATTGACCTGCGGGGAAGTTGCGGTAGCTGATCGAGGACGAGTTTCGTGTCCTTCACCCACCGATCAATTGCTTCCCGCGTTTTGGAATTGCCACTCAGGTAGCCGCGCAGAATTCGCAGCTGCTCGGCATCGGTTGTCGCGTGCGTAACCATCGCCATCGTGCTGTCTTCGACTGCCCACTCATTAACAACGTCAAGAAGTTCCGGCCGAATATGACCCGCGCTGTCAAAAATTGTTACAAGGGACCCGTCGGACAACCGGGTTGCGACAACTTCGTAAGGATGCGCAATACTCAAGACGATGAATCCACAACTGGCGAGATCTTCCAGTAACGCGGTGTACGCGCTCACCAGACCGGTGTAACCGTGGGAGAAAATCAGTACCGGTAACCTGGCGGTTCCGCCTACCAAAGTGTCGTCCAGTATCGCGTGCGTTTGTACGCCCTCCAGATGATCGAACACGCTACTATCGCGATACAACAACGCAAATGTTCGTGCTTCGGCAATAGTTTCGCGCAAGTACGGCGCACGTTGCCCGCTTGGTTTGCGCGTGATCGGTACGGTGGGATACCACGCGTACACTTTCACTTGACGCGCACCGCCCAGCGCGCCAATCGACTCGCGCCTGTCCGGATCGGTAACGTTCCACGAAGTTGTTCCGACACCATAACGGCCCGTTGGAGCCGGAAGCGTGAACGGAGGCACCGACCAAGTGGAAAAAACAGGCAAGGTCATTGTCAGCAGCAGCAGGCGGACGGCGTGTGCCGAGTGACGGAAGAGTGCGGACGAATTCATGATTGACCTCGTGAGGCCCGGCACCTTACACCGCCGGTTCAGCAACCTACCGTCAGAGTCTCCGTCGTATCGCCTTCCGCATGTCAGAATCACGTCAGGCGATCGTGGGCTTCGACGTTGGTTGTGGCGTGACGCAGAGACGCACACCATCGTTCCACTTGGTATGCAAACCCCTTTTAAATGAACGAACCCGAGATCCGCCGATTTCCCGCCTGGCTTCGCGAAGGTCGTTCGCTGCTTTCGCTCTTTGGCGCATTGATGCTGCTCATAATGGCGGTCGTGTTTGGCGTCGTACGGGAAGCGCGTCGTGCCAGCAACGCTGAACGGTTGGCAACCGCGCGTTCTTCGCGTGAGGTCGCGTCGTATGCGACCTGGAGCATCATGAACGCGGCCGAATCACTCACGCTGCAATTGTTCGCAGCAATGTTTTCAGGACTCAATTCGGATACATCCAGTGCAGCGGCACCGGTGCCACCGCTATCTCAGCTCTTGAGCAATATGGCGAACGTCAAACGCCGGTCAACGAACACGCACTACACAATTCGAGCCGACACATTCTTTCGCTTTGTCGCGGCTAACAAAGAGTTCGCAGTGGCAACCGGAAATGGCACGACGGTTGAAGGACCGTCCTGGCTTCGTGATTCAGTCCCGCAAATTGCGGCGCGGCTGGGCGGACCCTTTGCGATGGCGTTGATGCGCGAGGGAAGTACGACGTACGCAGTCGTGCTAACCGCCGTGCGCACAAAATCCGGGCAGGTCATTGGTGCGTTGGGCTTTGTTGCGGACGTGAATACGTTGTCGGCCGGACTCTTCGAGTTCATGAACAGCGGAGCATCGGAGCTGCTGCCCGCCGACATTGCGCGCGGGTTGCCAAACGATTCACTTTTCGCCGTTCAACTCAGGGATCAACATGGCAATGTGTTGTGGAATACGCGGAACTGGCGCCCTGGATTGCAAACGGATACCGCTGGATTCTTTCCACGACTTGCCTCGCTGGTGTTGCACGTTGCGGTTCCGCCCGAAGCACTCGGCCGGCTCGCACTGGTGCCACCGTCATCTTCGCGTCTGCCGTTTCTGATCGTATTGCTCACGACAGTTGTGGTCCTGGGGTTGCTGGTGCTGCGCCAGATGAAACGCGAGTTCGAACTGGCGCGTGTTCGCCTGGAATTCACCGCTGGCGTTTCGCACGAACTGCGCACGCCGCTGGCGCAAATTCTTCTCTACGGCGAGACGTTGACATTGGGTCGCGTGCGCTCGGACCGCGAGCGCGATAATGCGGCGGAGGTGATTGTAATGGAGTCACGCCGGCTCATGCATCTCGTTGAGAATGTGCTGCATTTTGCGAGTGTTGAACGCAATGTTGCGCGCGTAACCAGCGGGACGGTGCCAATTGGTGCCGTGATGGCCGAAGTGTTGGTGTTGTTTGCGCCGTTAGCGGCGACCGAGCGCGCAGCAATACTGGTTTCGGATATCGATCTTTCCGCGACCGTTCGCGCCGATGCGTCGGCAGTGCGACAAATTCTTATCAACTTGCTTGAGAATGCGTTGAAATATGGCCCCACCGGTCAGACAATTCGCATCACTTGCGTGGTGCGCGGCGAGCTTGTCGAGATGGCCGTCGAGGACGAAGGACCCGGTGTTGCTGTCGAAGATCGAGACAGAATTTGGGAACCATTTGTTCGTGTCGCAACAGCGGGAGCGCAGCGCGCTGGAACCGGAATTGGCCTGGCGGTTGTTCGCGATTTGGCGGAACGTTGTGAGGCAACCGTTTCGGTGGGCGACCGTTTGGAGGGAAAGGGCGGCCGGTTTCTCGCGACTTTCAAGCGGTCTGTATGAATCGTTCACCACGCGTGCTCATCATCGAAGACAATCGGAATCTCGCCATTGGGTTGCAGAACAATCTCGAGCTCGAGGGTTACCGCGTTGAGGTTGCGGAAGATGCCGAATCCGGATTGATTCGCGCCCGCGCCTGGGCGCCACATCTCATCATTCTCGATCTCATGTTGCCGGACCGGAGCGGATCCAGCGTCTTGAGCGATTTACGGCGCGCCGGAAGCCCGGTGCCGGTGTTGATTCTCACGGCACGCGGCGAAGAGGCAGACAAAGTCGCCGGTTTCAACAACGGGGCCGATGACTATGTCACCAAACCCTTCGGCTTGCTGGAATTGCTTGGTCGCGTGAAAGCGTTGTTGCGGCGCGCGCCAGAGCCCGCTGAAGACGTCTCTCTGCCCGAATCACTGTTGATCGGAGACATTCTTGTTGCGACCAGACGTCACCTTGTATTTCGCGATGGCGTAGAAGTCTTGTTACGCCCGAAGGAATTTGACCTGCTCATTGCCATTGTGAAGCGAAACGGAAACACGGTATCAAAGGGTGCATTGCTGAAAGAAGTTTGGGGATATCGGGAGCAGGTCGTGAGTCGAACTGTTGACACGCACGTTGGAGAGTTGCGTCGTAAACTCGAGACAGATCCTGGTCGGCCGCAGCACATTTTGACGGTGCGAAAAGCCGGCTACCGATTGGGCGCACCTTTTGTTGCACGCGTAACGGGAACTGGCAGTTGACGAAACTCTGACGGAGTAACCGTCGCGTGATTGACCAAATGCAACAAAATTTCAACCATGAATATGATACTGTTTCGCACGCCGAGTCGTGCGCTCGCGACGGTCTTCACTTGTTCGTTGTTGCTATCGGCATCAGACGTTGCGGCACAGCGCGCTGATACCACCACCACCAAGGCTTCGTTGCTAAAGGCCGACAGCACGCTCACGCAGTTGCTGTTGACGATCGGCCCGAACGCGTTGATCGATTTGCTCGAACCCAATGCCGCCGTGCTCATGGCAGAGCAACCTATCCTTCGGGGACCGAAGGAAGCGCGCGCTCCGTTGCTGCAACGTTATTCGAAACCGTCGCAATACACGTGGCACGTCATGCATGCGATCGCAAACACGAGCGGTGATTTTGGCTGTACGGTGGGAATCATTCGTTTTACGAATGCCGCCGATGCCAAACCGGTTGAACGAGGTGGCGTGTACGAAGCGTGCTGGAAACGAAACGAATCCGGTCAGTGGCGCATTGTTGGACTACAAAGCCAGGATGATCCCGGTCGACCTGTGTTGTATCTCGCGGGACAGGCGTTGACCAAAGCGCCGCATTCAGCAACTGTGTCGTCACCCGGCAATCCATTGCCCGAAGTTCTCGACGCCGACACGCGATTTGCCAGCATGGCCGCCGCACCGGCCGGCGCAACGCCCGCGTTTCTCAACTTCGCCGCCACTGATGCGATCAGCATGATTGCACCCGACTCGGCTCGAGGTCATGAAGAGATTGCGCGGTTGTTTGGCAACGATGCTGGCAAGTTTGCGCTACTGTGGAATCCGGATCACTCGTTCGGCGCCGGTAGCGGAGGTCTTGCATTTACGGTTGGGCGTTCGGTACGCATGCCAATAGATGGTCAGGCTTTTCCTGAACGTCACGGAAAGTTTCTGACAATCTGGCGACAGAACAGCGACGGAAGTTGGTCGTGGATTCTCGACCTGGGTTCGTTGCGTCGGTGGCAGCCAAATTGACTTCTGCTGCGAAATGCTCGCTACTTGTGGGACGAAACACGATGTATGTGATCGTTGGCAACTCTGGAGCGAACTGGTCCCACTTGTGTAGCAGGTAGCACACGGGACGCTGCGCCAACACCAGGCCCCAACAACACGGATACCACCATGCAAAGAAAGTTTGTTGCTGCAACAATAGTGTTGTCGTTTGTTGGCGTAGGTCAACCGATGTATGCGCAACCAATTCAGGTGCGAATGGATAAGCAGTCGCACGCACAGATTTCGCTATCACCACCGGCACGCATCCGGTACGTTGATGTGCGTCTGCTGTTACCGATGCGTGCTGACCGTAGCGCCGTGATGTCCAGGCAACAGGTTGATCGAATGATGCCCTTTCCTCAAGTCGGAGAGTCACACCGATCACGCCACGCCATTATTGGTGGGGTTCTTGGAACGGTCGTTGGGCTTGCCACGTGTACTGCCCTTTCCAACATCATGGATGATTCGACAAACCGTCGGATTTCCACATGTACGACAACCGGCAATCTGATGTTTGCTGCGGGGGGACTGGCCGTGGGCGCGCTTATTGGTGCGGCGATAAAGTAATTGGTCCGGCAACAACCGGCACTGGACGCCGAACCCGCGCGGCCATACAGCGCCGGACAGCGTACACCGCCGCATGCTGCGGCAAGCGCTCAAGCAGAATAGCGGTGAATGGAGCGGTGCAACCCACCGCGCAACATCGTGCGCGTGCCTGCCGCAACATACGTTTGCCAGTTCAGGCCAGGGAGCCGAACAACCGGACGCCCAACAGGATGAATACAACGGCCAACAGCGCGTAGCTCAGCCACTTCGCTGCAACAGACCGTTCGGGAAGTCCGGTTGCGATAACCGCGAGCGTCGCCGCAATAGCGACGCCGGCGGCGCCACGCAGCCAGTCATGCTCGGTCAATTGTAGAGTTGCCGCGAGGGTCGCCGACGCTGCGGCCAAGCCACACATCGCGCGTGAATGCGAATTCAATACAATCTCCATAGGTCGGTGGATCAGCAGCGCCGTCAGCTGCTTGCTGTTGTTTGG
This sequence comes from Gemmatimonas sp., assembly GCA_040004335.1. GTDB lineage: Bacteria > Gemmatimonadota > Gemmatimonadetes > Gemmatimonadales > Gemmatimonadaceae > Gemmatimonas. Next base: position 10,373 of record JBDUBA010000167.1, on the reverse strand, counting down.
GCGGTCCAGGCGCGGCGCTGGCAAGCTAACATGTTGCGTCGGCAACTCCCACCGTCACTTCGTCGGCTTCCGGCGTGACGCCTGCTTCGCACCGGCCGACCGAATGATGAGTCTGCCCCGCCCCGTGGATGGCAAGGGGATCTCCGCCTGATCAATCGCAGCGTCAATGAGCGCCTTCACGTCTGGATGGGCCAACTGGCTGGCCGCTTCCACTTGGACGAAGCGAGTCTGCGTTCCCTTTCCCAACAGAAGTTTCTTCGGGTCGGGCAACTGCGGTCCCCGCATGAGGTACAGACGCACACCGTCGGGTCGTGCGGCGATCGACACAATACCATCGATCCCTTTTTCCGTCGGCGAATACGAGATGACGCAGAAGGTCTTGTAATCGTACGCAATCTCGTTGGCGGTCGGGAATATCTTCCGTACCACCGTCCGGACCGATCGAGCAAGCTTCTGCTCCTTTGAATCCAACCTGTCGATGTAGGACCCGAGCTCGGCCTCCGGCGTACGCACCGTGTTATCAGGTTTCGCTGTCACTGCATCCTCCCTGTCGTTCGCCGTTGTTCCGCATCAGATCCGCGCAACGCGCACGCTGCCGCAACGACTCCAAATAGGAAGCCGTGAACGCGTGAGCGCCAGCCAATGCGTTGCACGGCGCATCGAAGATGCCGGAACGACAGCCGCCGTATCTGTTCTCCACGCGGCGTCAATCGCCGTGGGATCCGAGAAATTAATACTTAGGCATTGACCTTAGTATTGTCCGCTGATACAATCTCTTTGTCAGCGCGGGTAACCCAACCAATCACACGGTGTCGACATGGTGCAATCCGCAGTCGCTGATGATGTCTTTCACGCGTTGTCCAATTCAACCCGGCGAAAAATTCTCGAACAATTGTCGGTCGGACCCGCCACCGTGAGCGACTTGGCAGCGCCGTTCGACATGAAGCTCCCCTCGTTCGTACAACACCTGTCTGTACTCGAAGAGAGTCGGCTGGTGAAGTCGAAGAAACGAGGGCGGGTGCGGACATACGAGATCGCACCCGAACGTTTCAAAGTCGCTGAGCACTGGCTGACCGAGCGACGTCAGTTGTGGGAATCCCGGTTGGATCGGTTCGACGAATACGTCAAACAACTCAAGGAGAAGGAATCACAATCATGAGCAAACCCTTCACGATCAATCCGAAACTTGATTTTGCGATCGAACGTTTCATCGACGCGCCCAAACATCTCGTGTGGGAAGCGTTGACGAAACCGGAACATCTCAAGGAGTGGTACATGCCCAAGGTGTGGGGCCGCGTTACGGATTGCGAAATGGATGTGCGACCGGGCGGCATCATCAGCATCACCATTGCCGTGAAAGATGGTCCAGAGGTCCCCAACCTTGGCTGCATTCTGGATGTCATTCCGATGGAGCGACTTGTGTGGACGTCGATGTTGTTTCCCGACTATCGCCCCGCAACGTTTGACGACGTTCCGATCACGGCCATCATGACGATGGAAACCGTGGGAACGGGAACGCGTTACGTGTTCACCGCGCTACATCGAGATGAAGCCGACTTTGTGAAAAACAAAGAGTCGGGGTTTTATCAGGGGACCGAGATCGCCGTCGATCAGTTGGTGGCGCACGTGCAATCGATGATGTAGTTCAGTGCAGCTTGCGGCGGGCGGACGTTGTCGTATTGCTGTCGCCGTCGCGAGTCTGCCTTCACCTACATATTCTCGAGCGTTTCGATCTGGCGGTACGCAATCAACTCGTTCGGCAGAAACCGAAACGCGAGCTCCGTCTGCACATCCACCGTTAGGTTCCGCCGGCCGAGGCGGACCGTCGCGCGCACAACGCGCTGTCCAGCGAAGCGGCGAGCCCAACCCCAACCGTGTAGCACGCGAGATCGGACCACAGAAACCCTCGACCGAGCACAAGCGCGCCGAACGTGGAACTGCGCGCTGCATCCAGCCACGACGCGTGGTAGAGCTGGCTCAGTTCTACGGCGTAGGACACGCCTAACGCGACGGTCGCCAGCAGCTGGGTCGGGCGACGTGGCGCGATCACGGCCAGCATCCAGAACACCATCGCGGCCCACAGCGTGTCACCGGCATAACGTGCGAGCACGACAGGCAGCCACTGCGGGTACCTTCGCGATGCCAGCCCGGCGGCAATGGTGAGTGCGAAAAGTGCGGCGTAGTGCGCCCGCGACCGTGAACGCGAATCCTTCACACCGGCTTTCGTCACGCGCCCGGCGAGGATGCGGCCCCGGCGACATGCCCCACCGTAAACAGCAGCACGAGCGCCGTCCAAGTAGCGAACCAGAGCAACATCCACGCCGGCACGATCATCGCCGGCCCCTACTGGATCTCATAAATCCGGATCTCGGGATCCGCCATCAGGTAGGGCTTCAACTCCCCCACGACATCGTTTCCGAACAACTTACTCGCCAGGTAGCTCTCCGCAGAGACCCGCGAGTCGAAGCTGTGAAGCACCTGCACATCCTCGTCGCGGAGGAGGAGGTCCTTCGACTCGGCACCGGGAACCGTCGCGAGAAACGGCGGCTTGTACTTCGCGTAAACGGCACCGGCCTTCGCACGATCCGCGCCCGACACCTTCATGGTGATCTCAAGATAGGCTTTCTTCATGTTTCGCTCCTGTCAGCTTGCGCGGAATCGCCGCGCCGACGCGTCCGGTAGGGCGCGCCGGACAATCTGACAGACCGGATGCCCCTTGGCTGTTCGCCATATGACAGTGCTGCGGATATTCAGGAAGCGATGAGGTTTTCGATGTCGTCGATGCGGCGCACGCACACATATTCACGGTTGTAGCCGAGCACCCCCTTGTCCCGAAGCTTGTTGAGGATCGTACTCACGACCGGGCGGCTCGCGCCCACGAGGTCGGCCAGCTCCTGTTGCGAAAGCCGAAGATGCTGTCCGAAGCCGTGCTCGCAACGCATGGCGAATCCTCCCGACAGCTCACGAAAGGTTTCCGCCAAACGCGCCTCGACCCGCTTGAACGCGAAGCCCTCGAGCCTGCGCTCCATCTGGCGCTGGCGTCGCGCCAGTATCGAGACAAATTCCAGTGAAACGTCCGGGTGATGAAGCAGCAGCCGGCGAAATTCGTCGATCTGCGCTCGCCACACCGTAACCGCCCCCTTCGCTTTCGCCATATCCTCGGTCTCGGTAGCCCCGCTCAGAGCGGGGCCGAAGAATTCCCCGGCTCCCATCACCGCCGTTGTGAGAATCGCGCCATCGGAAGTGGTTCTGGCAATGGTCACCTGACCGTGGAGCACGCAGAAGATGGCGCGTGCCGGCTCCCCTTGCCGGTAGATCGCTCCACGGTGCTGAACGACCACAATCCGGGCCCTCGGACAGTCGCGCCTCAAGTCTTCAGGAGGAATTCCCGCCAGGAGCGGGCAAACGGCGAAATTGCCTGGCCTGTTCATTGGATTTATGTACCGGTTGAACGACGACGCCAAGGCGTGCTCGTTGACCCACCTCGGCCGCCGTCCGATCCCCGCGGCCCGTGTCGGCGCGCGGGTCCCCATTAACGCGGGCCCCGCGACTTGCGACGCGTCACGCGTCCCCGCCGACGACCCGATCATTCACTGAGACGGCCTCTGGTGATTCCACCGCTTCGCGCGCGGTTGGAGAGGCACACGGCCGAAATCCCTTTCCGACTACATCTCGTCGGCCGAAGGCCCGTAACAACCCGGAATCGCGATGCCGAGCAGACGAAGGTAGACGCCAAGCTGTGCGCGGTGATGCGCCATGTGGCTGAGCGCGAATGTGCGGAGGAGCTTTCCCTTCGGTTCCGTCACATAGACCTGTTCACCTGCGCGAAGCGTCCATGACTGCTCGAGTGTCGGCCACTCCGCCGCGTGAATGTCCGACGACATCGCACCCGCATTCTGATCGAACTCCTGGAGCCGCTCGGCCGTGGTGGATAACGTCTTTTCGACCCATGGGGTCGTCGCGAAATCGAGCTCGCTCGTAGACAGGATGGTGTTGACGAACTTCGGCAGTTGAGTAAGGTGAGTGGCGAGGGACCCGAGCATCATCGACTTGTCGTGCGGCTTGAAGTCATTGTGTCCATCGGGAACCAGTCCGAGCATTTTGCGGGTTGTCGCAAGCTCTTCGGCGAGATCGGGGTAGAGCAGTTGCGCTGGTTTGGCGGTGGCTGTTGCGGACATGATGTTCCTCGGTCGGGTTAGGGTGTTTTGGTATTTGCACGGCCGGTGCGGTACGCCGTGCTGACGCTCTGGTCACGCCAGTGCACCGCAGAAAGCCGGAGTGTCCGCTTTCTGGTTTCATCATTCGCGAATCAAGTGACTCTCACTACAGCTAGCGCAGCTTCCGATTGAGGAAGTCGAGCATCAGTGCCGCAATTACATCGCCCTTGTCCTCAAGCGCGAAGTGACCGGTGTCGAGGAGATGGAGCTCTGCGTTCGGGAGGTCGCGCAGATACGGACGCGCGCCGTCTGCCGGGAAAACCACGTCGTTCTTTCCCCAGACAATGAGCGTTGGTGGGCGGTGATCGCGGAAAAACTTCTGGAATTCCGGATATAGCGCCACGTTGGTGCCGTAATCCTTGAACAGGTCGAGCATGATTTCATCGACGCCGGGCCGGTTGAGCAGCGCTTGGTCCAGCACCCAGTTGGCCGGGTCGATGCGTGATGCGTCACTAACACCGCCAATGTATTGCGACTTGGTGAACTCGAGCGTGAGTGCTCCGCGGAGCGCTTCACGATGCTCCCGAGAGCCGTCAGCCCAGTACGCCTTGAGAGGGTTCCAGAATTCCTTGAGCCCCTCGTCGTATGCGTTGGCATTCTGCACTACGAGGGCGCTCACGCGTTCCGGATGCCGTAGTGCGAGGCGGTAGCCCACCGGCGCGCCGAAGTCGTGCACATAGAGTGCGTAGCGCTCGACTGCTAACTGGCTCAGCAGCCCGTCCATCAACTTGGCGAAGTTACTGAAGCTGTAGTCGAACTGCTTTCGGTCGGGCGTCCCGCTTTGCCCGAAGCCTGGATAGTCCGGCGCGATGACGTGATAACGGCCCGCGAGTGCGGGAATGAGGTTTCGAAACATTCCCGACGACGCGGGAAAGCCGTGCAGCAATACCACGACCGGCGCGTTGGCGGGGCCCGCTTCTCGATAGGAGATGTCTACGCCGTTCACCTGGATCGTTCGGTAGTGGGTCACGCGTGATTCGCCGCGCGCGACGGCGGGTTGTGCGGGTGTCGCGGTCGGAACGGCGGTGATTGCCAATAGGAGCGGGAGGGGAAAGGCGCGCAGCGGAAACGGCATGAGAGATCGCATAGTTGTAGGGAGCCGAACGAGCTATTCGAATGTAACCTTTATTAGCTTATATTAATAGGTTACATACATTGTGTGTAACTTGTCAACTGGCATTCGAGATAGTTACGTTTCCGTCTTGCGTTCTACCCGAGTCGCAACTTCGACATGAAGGCTTTGCTGATCGGAAGTCATCCAGCGATGGACTTCCTCAACACGACCATAAGCCCGGGCGGAACGCCGATAGAGTTCATTGGTGACGGGCAGGCGCTCGTTGGGTGGTTGGTGAGCGCGGGGCTGTTGGGCGCGCCTGATGCGGCGAAACTCAAGCGACGCGTAGAGGCGGAAGCACTGGACACGGTGGCCGTGGACGCGCGGCGATTTCGCGAGTGGGTGACGGACTGGATCGTCCGTTGGCACGACGACCCAAATGGCGACTACGGGGCGGAACTCCGCCGGCTGAATCGGCTACTGGAGCTGGGGCACCGCTACGATCAAATGGTCGTCCACGACGGCGTGAAGATTGCCGAGCGTTGGCACATGGATTCTGCCGATGAACTCATTGGCGTCATTGCCACGCAGGTCGCGTTGCTCGTCACTACGGAGCGACCGGAACTTGTGAAGCACTGTGCGGGGTCGGAGTGCACGCTCATGTTTCTGGACCGAACGAAGGCGCGCCGACGCGTGTACTGCAGCGCGGGAGCGTGTGGCAACAAGGCGAAAGTGGCCGCGTTCCGCGAGCGTCAGCGGGGCAGTGAGCGGGGTTCCTGATGGCCGAATTCCGATGGACACCACGAAAGGGCTCTGGAGGCTGACATGCCGCGTCTCGGGTTCCTGAATATCGGGACCGCATTGTTATTCACCGCCTCTGTCGGTCTGCCTCTGCGCGCCGTGCCGGGGCAAACTCGGCTCCCCACGGACACCGTGCGTGCAACCCAGTCGGCAACCGGAGTGCTCATCGGGCGCGTACTGTCGAGCGACGGCAAGCCGGTGCCGGATGCGCTGGTTGTGATCGGCGTGGTGCCCGACGTGCGCAGCAGCTCGACCGGATCGTTCTTCGTGCAACGGATGCCGACCGGCGTGCATACGCTGGAAGTGCGCATGTTCGGCGTGGCGCCGACGCGCCAGAAGGTGTCCGTGGCCCGTGGTGACACGGTCCGGGTGGAGATCAAATTGACGCGCAACGTCTATCAACTCGCGACCGTGCGGACCCTCGGCACCACCCTGATGAAAGACGCGAACGTCGGGGCGTTCAATGATTTCTACGAGCGCATGAACAGAGGGCAAGGGCGATTCTTCTCCCGCGACGATATGGAGCGCGTGGTGACGCTCGATCAGCTGATGAGCACGATCCCTGGGGTGCGCATTAATCGAAACGTCGTCGGTGATGTCTCGATCAGCTTTGGGCGCTGCAACCTCACCCCGGGATCCACGATGTTCTTCGTGGACGGTGTGGAGGCCATGGGCGACGACCTGTTGAACTTTTACCGGCCGGGCGATCTCGAGGCGATGGAGGTGTATCGCGGAATCGGAGAGTTGCCGGCGCAGGTCCTTGGCAATGCGTGCGCGGCCGTGTTCCTCTGGTCGCGTCGGGGCGGGAAGCCGTGAAGTCGTCGTGCATCGCGTGGGCGATGGCGGAGTGGTTCAACGATGGGCGCTTCTCGCGGTGGACGTTTGCTAAGCGACCATAACGTCGTGTGCGGATGCCGAGTACGATTGCGCAGTGGGAGAGCGGCGCGAAACGTGCTTCGAATATCGCGCATCCACTTTCAGCGCCGTTGCAGCAGTCCATAGCGGCGTTGCGCTTTCGATCACGGTGAGGCGTGATGTTTGTGCGCTGGCTGTTTGCAGCGCGGTCCCGAATACAATTGCGAAAGGCGTTATCACACCAAGCCCTCTGGTGGTTATCGGCATTGGTGCCTCATGACGCGCTACCGTTGCGCTGCTTGAGCCGGTGCCCAACGTCAACAATCGCCGCAATCAACGGCTGCAACTCGCGACCGAGTTCGGTGAGCTCGTATTCGACGGTGGGCGGCGACGTCGGCATAAGATGTCGTGAGACAACGCCGATCTGTTCCAACTCGACCAATGCTGTCGTGAGCACTTTTGCGGAGACTCCCTTGGCGTCGCGTTTGAGTTCACTGAACCTGCGCGGCGTGTCGCGCAGATACCAGATAATGTGCGGCTTCCACGCTCCGCCAATAACTCGCATGCACTCCGTCAGCGGACATGCAGCGGGAGGTGGCGCCACTCTGTTCTTCCGTATCGGGACCGACATCGCTCGCACTCCGGTTACCGGCCGGTAACTCAATTCTTCGGGGAAGGTCTTGGTACTAGTTACTAAAGGTAACCACATTGTTCCTCGGAAGCGCGGCCGCATGGATGCGCGCCGCCCAATCAGCCAACACGAGGAATCGATTCATGGTGAAAGTCGCGATTGTCTATCACAGCGGGTACGGCCATACAAAGGTCCAAGCTGAAGCAGTGCACCGGGGGGCGTCGCGTGTGCAGCATGTGGACGCGGTACTCATTCCGGTCGAGGAGTACGAAGCAAATTGGGAAGCATTCGATCACGCCGACGCAATCGTGATGGGGGCACCGACGTACATGGCTGGCGCATCGGCGCAGTTCAAAGCGTTCCTCGACGCCACGTCGTCACGCTGGGCCGAGCAGCGGTGGAAGGACAAGCTTGCCGCCGGTTTTACAAACTCAGCCGGGTACAACGGAGATAAACTCAACACGCTGCAGCAGTTCAATCTCTTCGCAATGCAGCATGGGATGATCTGGGTTGGACTCGGACTGTTGCCTGGGAATCACACGAGCCAGGGATCGCCGCAGGACCTGAACCGTCTCGCCGGCTTTCTCGGCGCGATGGCGCAGTCAAACGCCGACCAGCCCGCGGAACTCGTTCCTCCGGCGTCCGATCGCGCGACGGCTGAGCATTTGGGCGAACGCGTGGCCGAAGCAGCGCTCAAGTGGCGCGCTGGCACGCAAGCACAGCAGAACACCAGTGACGTTCACGACAGCGATGCATTCGTTAACGAAGTGCTCGCGAACGTCGAAGGATAAGATGGACGCGCGGTATGAGGCCATCGTTCAACTACTCGCGCAATATTTCGAGGGCTTGTACAACAGCGACTCGGCCCTGCTCTCGCGCGTGTTTCATGCACAGGCGCAGTATGTGTGCCCTACCGAGAACGCGTTGGTGCAACGTACGATGGCCGAATATTTCCCGATCATCGATGCGCGGCCGTCGCCAGCAAGCCGCGGCGAAGTGCGGCACGATCGAATCGTGTCCATCGAGTTCGGCGGTCCGACTCTCGTGTTTGTGCGCGCGGAGTGCGCGATTGGCCCGAAGTTCTTTACTGACTTTCTGACCATCATCCGCACTGAAGAACGCTGGCAGATCATATCCAAAGTATTCCACTTCGACCTGCGTTCCTGACACAACGCAGGTCAAACCAGCATCGACACAGAGGTTAGAGCAGATGCCCTACGTGAACATCAAGATCACCCGCGAAGGTGCGACCCCGGAGCAGAAGGCTGCACTCATTGCGGGAGTGACGGACTTACTGGTTCGCGTGCTGAACAAGAGCCCGTCCACAACGTTCGTTGTTATCGATGAAGTAGAAATGGAAGATTGGGGCGTCGGTGGACTTCCGGTAAGCGAGTATCGTGCGCGACAGAAGGAAGCGAAGTAGGCGTTGGGCTCAACGCAAATCAAACGCTTAAGAGTCTGTAGCGGCGTTGGCCAATTGCGGATGCTGTGATGCACAAGGTTGTCCGCGGCCTTATGAGACATGCAGTAGCTGGGTCAGAAAACACCGGAGCCTCCGTAGATGACAGGTCCGCAGATCGAACATCTTTCGGTCGCTCCGGTCAGGGCGTTTTTCTGCTTATGGAGCCGGCCGGAGCGGAGCCGCTGTTTGCGCCGGGGTTCGGCGCGTGGCAAAAGGAACAACCGGGCCAGCACAGCTACGAAGAGTGGCGGCGCTTCTGGTCGCGAGTGAATGCTCTCTTGGGCTACGATGCTGCATAACGCCGCGTTCTGCTGAAAGGCTCCAACAATTCGCTGTGAACGGAGTAGCGCGGAGCGCTGCGCAGTTACGCAGCGCACCTCACTGCCTTTGACTGCAGCAACGCGCGTTAGGTTGGGCCTAGCGCCCGAGCACGATGTCGATGCTGTCCAGTATTTGTTGCAGGCGTTTCGGACTGAGCTTGCCAATGCGTTCGGTAAGAAAGGTGCGATCGACGGCAAACAGCTGCGACGCGTTGGCAACGGAGTCTTTGGGAAGGCCAGCGACTGCGGCGGCGAACAGCGTGTTCCCAGGCGCCGTAGCCCACGCCAGATTGCTAGTCAGGGGGACACAGACGACGGTCGCGAGGCGGCTGCGATTCAGTGGATTACCCTGCACGATCACGACGGGACGTCGGAATCCAGGCAACAAGCCTGCGAGCATCGGGAGGTCCGCCCACCAGAGCTCCCCCTGCGTGACCTCTACCATTCGTTGCGCGCCAGCACCGACTGCGCCGCCGCGAACACGAACAGGTCCGGGGAGCCAGGGAGCTGATCAACGACGCGATTCATGGCGTCGGTCACTTCGTCCGGCGAGTGGCGACTCAGTATTCTGTGAGCGCGTCGGCGTACAGCTGGCTGCGCGACTTCTGCGCGCGTTTGGCCTGTCGCTCCGCCGCATGGAATACGGCGTCAGGAAGAGAGATGGCTGTCTTCATACCACTAATGGCATTCACGGCAACGACCCTGCTGTGGCCGTATAACGCCGCGTTCTGCTGCAAAGGCTCAAATAGAACAGCGGTGAACGGAGCGGTGATGGCCGCGCAGTTACACAGCGCACCTCTCTGCCGTTGACTGCAGCAACGCTCGTTATACGGCCCGCGCGACCGCCCCAATCGCGCCGGGCAGCGTTTCGAAAGTTGCGACCGCCTGGGCTTCCCGTTCTAACGACGTCAATGTGATCGAATTCTGACTTCGGGTGCGCGCGTCCAACGCACGCGCGGCCATGACGTAGAACGTCCGGTGTCGAACGTTCAGCGGGTCCGGCGCAACCCGTTCGTGAAGCAAGGCGAAGACA
>JBDUBA010000305.1:0-1846 GCA_040004335.1 Gemmatimonas sp. | reverse complement strand
GACCCCAGTACCAATTCCACCCCCGCGCAACGATTTGGTAGCTCGCTCTGACCCCAGTACCAAAATAGTGCGGTCAAAATGACGGCTCTGACCCCGGTATCAAAAACGCGCCGGCCAACTCACCGCTACAGCGGTCGCGTGTCACCCGGACTTGGCGCGTCCACCACATATCCGTCGTGGCGCAACGTCTCTGCGAACGCATCCTGCGCGGCGGGCTCACCATGCACGAGATGCACCCGAGGTGTGGCGCGGCCAACGGACGCTCCACCGGCACGCACTGCGTTGATCCACGCATGCAATTCAGTCCGATCGCCATGCGCACTGTATCCATTCAGAATCTGCACGTCGGCGCGGAGCGGTACATCGTCGCCAAAAATTTTGATCACGGCGCGCTTCTCGACAATGCGACGCCCCAGTGTATGCTCAGCCTGAAATCCTACAATAAGAATGGTGTTGCGAGGATCGCTTGCGCCGTGCTGCAAGTGATGCAGAATACGCCCGGATTCGGCCATCCCTGACGCCGAAATGATCACCATCGGCCCAATCGCGCTGTTCAACGCTTTCGATTCGGCAACTTCGCGCGTGAAGCGCAGCAACGGAAACGCGAACAGATCCTTCGTGATGCGAACCAGATCTTCATTGTGATCGAACACTTCCGGATGCAACTCGAACACGGCGGTTGCATTAAACGCGAGCGGAGAATCGATGTAGATGGGAATGGATGGAATTTGCCCCGCGCGATGCAACGCGTGCAGATCGTACACGAGCTCCTGCGTACGGCCGACAGCAAAGGACGGAATGAGTGTGCGCCCGCCGCGTGCCGACGTTTCCCGCACCACGCGCGCCAGATGTTCGCGCGCGCCCGCTACTGATTCATGATCACGATTGCCATAGGTGGACTCTATAATGACGACGTCGGCACCACCTTTGGGCGGCGCAGGATCACGAATAATGGGCAGTCCATTGCGACCCACGTCCCCCGAAAACACAAGACGTTTGGTTTCGCCGGCTTCGGTGACCTCAAGCAACACCGACGCAGAGCCGAGAATGTGCCCCGCTTCCACAAATTGCGCGCGAACTCCGGGCACGACATCAAACCATTTTTCATACGGCACGCCGATCATCTGCTTTTGTGTTCGCGTGGCATCATCCATCGAATACAAGGGCGCGGCGTGCTCCTTCCCGCGACGCGAGAGAAACTCCGCATCCTTTTCCTGAATGTGTGCGGAGTCGGCCAGCATGACAGCGCACAGATCACGCGTAGCCGCCGTTGCCCAAATGGTGTGGCGAAATCCGCGACGCACGAGCAACGGCAAGCGGCCGGCATGGTCGATGTGGGCATGCGACAGGACAATTGCGTCCAACTGTTCGGGATCGTATGGAAGTTTTTCATTCTTGCTCCGCGATTCACTTCGGCGTCCCTGAAAGAGGCCGCAGTCGAGGGCGACGACGCGTCCGTTCACGTGCAGCAGATGGCAGGACCCGGTAACCTCGCGGGCGGCGCCGACGAATTCGATGTGCATGTGGTTACGCTGCGGTGCAACTCGTCGGAGCGCTAGTCCGCGTTGTATTGTTTGAGGGGCTGGTTGCGGCAGACGGATTTCGGTTCCCGTTCACGCGGACTTCTGTCGCCATATCTGCCGCGGTCGAAACTGCTACGTTTGCGAACTACTCACGGTGGGGTGATCAGCGATGCATGTGCCGCCGGCTGGTGCCGATGAAAGCAATCTGAAGTCCGATCGCTCACCCACTGTAACTGAAGAAGTGATCCGCGCGGCTGGTGCCGAGGCGCTTGCGTTGGAGGGTGCGCCCGCGGGTGCGGTTGATACTGCGTCCGACGGTGCGG
>JBDUBA010000153.1:0-20639 GCA_040004335.1 Gemmatimonas sp. | reverse complement strand
ATGGCGTTGCGGAAACCATCCGCCGCGGCCAACAGGGCACCGGACGTGTTGATCTCGCACGCAGCTGGATTGATTCCGCGCGCACCAAGGCGTTTCCGAAGAACACGGAAATTCACGTGATTCTTACGTATGCGATCGACAACGCCGGCGCGACGCTTCGCCGCAGTGCGCCCGATCCGGCATCAGTCACCGTCGAGGTGCATCACTCGTTGGTGGAATTGCCGTCGAGCGAAGGGTTTCGTCCGCGTGAGGGTGATTCGCGATCGGGTGTGAACGGGCCGTCATTTTACGATTTCGGCCAGGGATTTGAAGGCACGTATCGCGATGCAATCGCCGGTCGTTGGCGCCTCACTCCGAAAGATCCTGCCGCATACATGCGCGGCGAGTTAACGGAGCCTGTGACACCAATCGTGTATTACCTCGACCCAGGAATCCCGGCTGAGTATCGCGAAGCATTGCGTGAAGGAGGCATGTGGTGGAACACGGTGTTCGAAGCCGCCGGGTTCAAGAATGCGTTTTCGCTGCGTGATTTGCCGCCGGGGGCCGACCCCATGGATGCGCGCTACAACATGTTGTACTGGGTTCATCGGAACGCTCCAGGACCGTCGGTCGGACCGTCGTTCTCCGATCCGCGCACAGGTGAAATCATTCGCACAGTCGTCCGCATCGATGCGTGGCGTTCGCTGATTGACTACAACATCTACGCGGGATTGCTGCCTGCAGCCGGCCCAAACGGATTGTCCGTAAGCGCTGAACTGTTTGCGATGGCTCGGCGGCGGCAACACGCGGCGCATGAAATTGGGCACACGCTTGGATTTCCGCACAACTACATCGCGTCGTCGCAGGGGCGCACGTCAGTGATGGATTATCCATTTCCCATCATTTCGCTCAATTCGCGCGGTGAAATTGATCTGACACAAGCGTATTCGCCTGGTGCGGGCGCGTGGGATACGCTCACGGTGCGCTACGGGTACACGTGGTATCCGAATGCGGAAGCGGAGAAGGTGGGACTGGAGAAGATCATTAAGGATGGTCTGTCGAAAAATGTGCGTTTCATCGCGGATCAGCACTCTGACGCGAATGGTTCTATCCCGGACGCCACGCGTTGGGTGGAAGGCAATTCGATGTTCGATGCGTTGGAACGCACATCGAAAGTACGGCGTGTGTTGATTGACAAGTTTGACGAACGCGCAATCAAACCCGGCGAGCCGATGTACTTGCTGAACATGCGGTTTGCGCACGTGTACCTGCACCATCGCTATTCGCTGGAAGGTGTAGTGAAATATGTCGGTGGCATGGACTTCACCTACGCGATGCGCGGCGACGGACAAACACCAACGAAAATTCTTCCTGCCGCCTCGCAGCGGAAGGGATTGATTGCGGCGCTTGACGCATTGGAGCCTGCGGCGCTCGCCGTGCCTGAGCGCGTGTTAGCGATGATTCCTCCGGTGCCTGTTGGCGGCGATGCGTCGATGGCGTGGCTCGGGTACAGCGGCACCGCGCTCGATCAGATTTCGCTCGCGGGCGGGCTCGCCACCGAAGTGATTGAAGGTATTTTCGAACGCGACCGCATGGGCCGTCTGGTCTTGTTCAATGCGCGTGACGCCAGCAATCCAGGCGTGGACGAAGTGACGCGTACCGTGATCGATCACACCTGGGGGGCCGCCGTGTCGGCCAAGACCAGCGATCAATCGCTCCGACGCACGGTGCAACAGGTAGTGCTGAACACGTTGCTTGATCGAGCTGGTGATGCGGCCGCGTTACCCGAAGTTCGTTCGGTGATTGAGCTCAGCCTGCAAACGCTCAAGTCGCGTATACAGGGGATGCAAGGCGGGTCTGCGGCCGATCGTGCGTTGCGTGCTACGGCGGTGCACGACATCACGCGTTACTTCGAAGGACACGACGACCCCAAAACGCGTTCTCGTTACGCCGTTATTCCACTTCCCTGGCCGTAGTGATTCGTGGGACGCTGCGCGCATCTGTGATTTCGAAGCAGTTGCGCGCAGCGTTCCAGCTGTGCGTTTCAACCTGTATTGCCTGGTCATCGTTTTTCGTATGATCAATACGGAACACAAAAAATGAATTCGGTTCGCCGCGCGCGCGAGTGGACGTTGCAGTTCCGGCGCCCAACATCATGGCATGGTACCCCGGCACGAAAACCGATGCGGGTGCGCGATGCACGAGATGTAAATGCCCGGTCAGAAAGAGATCGACATTGCGTTCACCGAACGCCTCGATTGCGCCTTTCGCGTTACCCACGATCTCAACACCGGACAGCGCGACCGGAATGTCAAACGGGTGGTGCGTGACCACAATTCGAACCTGATGGTTGATAGCGCTCGCAAAGGTGTTGAGCGCGTTTCGCAGTTGCTCCTTCCCAATGTCGCCACCTTTGAACGTGAACGAACGTGCCGAGTTGATGGCAACTACCGCAATTTCGACGTCAACGAAAGCCGGATCGTGGTTTGTGGAAATGAATTCATCGTAGTTGTCCAACGGTGACAGAAATCGCCGAAAAACGTTGTACAACGGTACGTCATGGTTGCCGGGAATGACCAATTGCGGCGTGGGCAAGCGTTGCAAATACGCCTTCGCTTGGACGAACTGTTCGCTGGTGGCACGTTGCGTAAGGTCGCCTGAAATTATGGTGAGATGGGGCGCCAGCTCGCGCAGATACTCAACCAGCGGGTCGAGCGTCGGCTGTAGAATGGCGCCGAAATGCAAATCGGATATCTGCACGATGGTGCGCATTGGTCAGGTGGGTCCGCTTGAATCATTCGGGCTTGCGTCACGGCGCGCGACCGGAACCATCACGCGTAGTGCGGCAGGTTTTATGCGATACTCGAGAGGCGTGTTCAGTTCCGCAACTTCCCCGTCAATTGAAACGCGAAGATGTTGGTGTCGCGAGGTGATAGTGAATTCCGTCGCCATAAACTTGTCGAAGTCATCGCCGGGAGTTGGACTTCCGAAGAATGCTCGCATCGAAAACCACACCAGGCCCGCTCGCGTTCGCGTGCGTGGAATATAGAGGCAGAGTTGTCCGCCATTTAGCGCTGAACGTTTCGACGCCAGCGTTCCTTCCAGCGAGTAGTCGTTGTTTCCAATGAACACGGCCGGTGTTCTGCGCTGCACCGCCGCGCCGTCAACGTCAATTTGCAAGTGCAGCAGCCGATATTTCCCAAATGCTCTCGCGCCTTCAATGAGCATTGCCGGCCACTTGGACATTCCGGTTTTCTGTCGACGCTCGCGATTGTGCACCATGTCGGGATACAAGCCGAGCCCCGAGTTGTTGAGGAATATGCGTTTGCCTACGGTTCCAACATCAACGGTGTCCACGCGTCCGTTCGTGAGCACGTGCAACGCGTCGTCCATTTCTGCTGGAATTGCAACGTCCTTCGCAAAGTGATTGAGCGTGCCCAGCGGCAACACACCCAATATCGCCGACGTCCCCACGATTTCGGATGCAACCGCATTTACCGTTCCATCTCCGCCAGCAGCCGCAACAACCGTTGCGCCACGCATCAAAGCGGCCTTGATCAACGAGGCAACGTCATGTCCCTTATCGATGAAGTCGAGCCGGGCGCCGGGGAGCACGGAGTGCAGCCGATCCTCGAAATTTTGTCGGGATTCTGCATCCGCCATTACTTTGGCGCCGCTGTTAGCGATAATCTGTATGTGGGAATTCACGGAATTTGAACCGGATACGCGATGGCAACGGTCGGAGAGCTGGACAAGGCTACGAAAGCGAAGCGGGGAACAGCAGCGTTGCAGGTCTTCTGGATTCCCGCAATTGCGTTGATGCTGACGATTCTCGCGGCGTGGGCGCTCAAACCCGTTGTCGACCGCGTGTTAGCCAGCGCCAGTGTTCATCAGTGTGACACGATGGTGCTTGAGTGGTTCCGTGCGCAGGCCACACCCACGCTCGACCGGACTGTACTCGCCTTCTCGCTCCTGGGGTCACCCTTTGCGATGTTGGTGTATGCCTTCGTTGGCCTCACGACCTTGATGAACCGGCGGCAATGGTTGCTGCTCTTCACGTGGGACGTGTTGTTCGTCGGGATGTTGGTGCTCACGCAGACAGTAAAGCCGATCCTTAGTCGAACACGTCCCACTGGCTCGGAACAGTTCCTCAGTTCCATGTCGTACAGCTTTCCCAGCACGCACGCGCTCAGTGCCATCGCAGCGTTTGGCATGATGGCGTTTGCGTTGAACGAAACCGTCGAGATCCAGCGCGAATCGCGAGCGGTGTTGTGGGTGCTCACCATCGTGCTGATTCTCGCCATCGGAACCAGCCGCCTGTACCTCGGCGTCCACTATCTGAGCGATGTGCTGGCAGGCTTCCTAATGGGCGGCGCCTGGCTGGGCGTATGTTTGTTCGCACTCCGCCGGGCAAAGATTCATCGTGAGCTCGCCATCAAATCTCCCGCCTTCCGATCATGACTGTAGACAAGCCCTTCGCTGGAGCAGGCAAAGTTGGCGAATCGATGTTCAGCCCGTGGGAGCGTCGCTTTGTCGCGAATAACGTCACGCGCGTTCCGCGATGGTTGCAAACGAACCATCTCACGATGCTCACTATTGTCTGGTGCCTGGGAATATTGTTGTTTGGTTGGTTGGCGAAGACAAACATCCAGTGGATGTGGGCAGTGTCGGTGATGATTGTGTTCCAGTACCTCACCGACTTGTTCGACGGCGCAATTGGCCGATATCGCAACACAGGGCTCGTGAAGTGGGGATTTTTCATGGACCACTTTCTCGACTACATCTTTCTCTGCTCGTTGTTAACCGCGTATCACACCGTAGCTCCAGCCGGTCTCGACGTGTGGTTCATGCTGTTGCTGGGCCTCACTGGTGCGCACATGGCGCATTCGTTTCTCGCGTTTGCCGCCACGAATGAATTTCAGATCGCTTACCATGGACTTGGGCCGACCGAGATGCGGCTGGCATTTATCGGTATCAATACCTTCACGATTTTTACGGCACCCAGATATTACGAGTACACTCTGCCGACGCTAACGGTGTTGGTGTTGCTGGCGCTGATCTTTGTTGTGTTCAATACGCAGCGCCGGCTTTGGAAGATTGATATGGAGGCGAAGCGGGCGGCTTTGGATGCGACGACGCTTAAGTAGGACTGTCTTGGCATTTGACTTCACTGCGGAAAGGCAACTGACTAACTGCTTTTGGACTGATCGGACTTGTTCAGGACTTTGCGGACTTGCTGGCGTGACGTCGAAAGTTCATTGCTCAGGCGTCGATTTTTAAACTGACTAACTGCCTTCGGACTGTTTGGACTTTGGCGGACTTTGCGGACAGATCGAATTGGCGATTCACATTCGGCTGTGACTTCCCGCATTAGTCACTTTATTGGCGAAAGCGCTGTATTTGATGTGCAAATATCACACGGGCACAATCGTGTGTTCGCGCGGTATGATTTTGGATCATGACTACCGCGAAGAAATCGACCGCACGGAAATCAGCGGGTAAGAAGGTCACGGCGAAGAAGAACTCGGCTCGGAAGGCAGGCGCGCGGAAAGCGCTGGCCAAGAAATCTGCCACGAAGAAAGCTGCCACCAAGAAATCTGCGTCAAAGAATTCCGCGGCGACGTCAACGAAGTCCGTTGGCGCTAAAACGGTTGCCTCGCCGACGGTCCGAAAATCACTCGCGAAATATCGATCCAAACGCGATTTCGAAATCACTTCCGAACCCAGCGGCAACAAAGCGGTGCGAGGCGGAAAAGCACTTGTGTTCGTTATTCAGAAACACGAAGCCAGTCATCTGCACTTCGATTTGCGGCTTGAAGTTGATGGCGTGATGAAGAGTTGGGCGGTTCCCAAAGGGCCGAACGTTGATCCGTCGGTTAAGCGGCTGGCAATGGAAGTTGAAGATCATCCGATCGCGTATAACACATTTGAAGGCACGATTCCGCAAGGCGAGTACGGCGGCGGCACGGTGATGTTGTGGGACAACGGCACGTATTCGCCGGACGAAGTGAATGCTGGAGAGAGTGACAACGACGCGGCCGCGCGTGCACTCAAAGCGGGCAAGTTGGCGTTCACGTTTCACGGCAGACGATTGAACGGATCGTTTGCACTTGTCCGCACGCGCCGAGGGGAATCGCATGCGCAGTGGCTGTTGATCAAACACAAGGACGAATTCGCGAAAGAAGGTCGCGATATTGTGGCCGAAGTGATGACGTCCGTTGAGACGGGTCGGCGTATGGAGCACATTGCTGCGAGGAAAAAGGCGCGATCTTCAAGAAGCGCGTCGGCCAAAACGGTGACAGCGAAATCCTCGCGGAAAACGACGCTTGTGCGCGCTCCAAAACGCGCCTCGACAAAGAAATGAAACGCGGCGTTCATCCTCCGCTTGAACCGATGGAAGCCGCCACGGTCGAAGAACTTCCACTTGGATTCGAATGGCAGTACGAACCCAAGTGGGACGGCTTTCGCTGCATCATTTTCCGCAACGGAAACGATGTATACCTGCAGTCGAAGTCAAAACCGCTGGCACGATATTTTCCCGAAGTAGTTGCAAACGTGCTGAAGATGAAATCGCAACACTTCGTGCTGGATGGTGAGTTGATCATTCCAATTCACAACGAACTTTCATTCGACGCGCTGCTGCAACGCCTGCATCCGGCCGAGAGTCGTGTGCGGAAGCTTTCGGTTGAGACACCAGCAACGTTTGTCATGTTCGATCTGCTGCAGGACGAACAGCAAAACTCGTTGATGGACGAACCCTTGTTTGTTCGACGCGAAGCACTCGAGACGTTTGCTGCGAAACAGGGGCGCGTGAACGGAGTGCTGCTTTCTCCCGGTACGACCGATGCGACCGAAGCTGAAGGTTGGTTTGGATCGACCGGTGGCGGCCTCGATGGCATTATGGCAAAACTTGTCGCCGCGCCGTACACACCCGGCGAACGCATCGCGATGGTCAAGTACAAACACCTCCGCTCGGCCGATTGCGTCGTGGGCGGATTTCGCTACGGTAGTGGAGGCGGCGCGGCCAGCAAGATTGTCGCGTCGTTGTTGCTTGGCCTGTACGACAGCGATGGTTTGTTGAATCACGTGGGTTTCACTTCAGCAATGAGCGTCGAAGAACGTACCAAGCTCACGCCAAAGTTGGAAAAGCTTGTGAAGGCGCCCGGTTTTACTGGCAAGGCGCCTGGTGGTCCAAGCCGTTGGAATAGCGGTCGCGAATCGGAGTGGCAGCCGCTCAAACCGTCATTGGTCGTTGAAGTACAATACGATCATTTCAGTGGTGATCGTTTTCGCCATGGCACTGGATTTTTGCGTTGGCGTCCGGACAAGAAACCTTCGGCGTGCACATTGGCGCAGTTGAAGTTGGCGCGTGGGTCGGCGTTGGCGTTGGTGTAGTGATCCGGCTACAACGTGCGCTTTGTTGAAACTGGCGGCGGGTTGGCATTCAGCAGGTCAACTTCATCATTGGGAAAATCAAGATATAAAAACGGGCCGCACATCGCACCGATGTACGGCCCGTTCATTTTCTACAACCCAACTTCTGTTATCGGCCCGGCTGCGGCACCGCCGTCGACGTTGCGGGCGTCTTTGGGCCGCCTTCAATCAACCAATACGCAAACCACTGGTTGATGCGATTGAGACGATCGGTCAACAGCCACGGCTCGCCCGAGCGCGACAGCTCGTGTGTGCTGCGCGGGTACCGCACAAACTCCGCTTGCACTCCCTGCGAGCGGAGCGCCTGATACCACAAGTCGGCGTTGCCCATTGGCGTGCGGAAATCGTCTTCCGACTGCACCATGAGCGTTGGCGTCTTCACGTTCTTGACATGGCGGATAGGTGACAGTGAATCGTACATCGCCTGATTGTCCCACGGTTTGCCAAAGAACTCGCCGTTCGTGAGTGACTGCGCATCGGACATGCCCCACCACGACGTCCAATCGCTGATCATACGATCGGTTTCGGCGGCTTTAAAGCGCGTTGTTTTCGTGGTCACCCACGCCGTCATGAATCCACCGTACGAGCCACCAGCCACACCCATGCGCGTTGAATCGATATCAGGACGCACCGCGATGAGATCGACGGCCTTCATGAGGTCGATGTAATCCTTGCCGCCCCAATCACCACGGCTCGCGTTCGTGAAGTAGTTGCTGGTGCCTGACGAACCGCGCGGGTTCGTGTAGAGCACCATCAACCCAGCACCGGCCTGACTCTGGAATTCGTCAAACCAACCTTCACCATATGCCGAGTGCGGGCCGCCGTGAATGTTGAGCACGACCGGATATTTCTTGCCAGCGACGTAACCAAACGGCTTCATCAACCAGCCTTCCATTTCCAGCCCATCCGCGCCCTTGTACACGAACTGTTCGCCTTCGCTGAACTTCACATCTTTCTGCAACTGGTCGTTGAACGTGGTGAGCTTACGTTCGTTCGTACCATCTGCATTCGCGACGTAAATTTCCGCGAGATGTGCAATGTCGGTCGACGTGTAGATGATCTTCGTTTTGTTTTTGTCGTACGCAATGTCCGCCACCTGACGAGGTCCGCCAAGCACATCGGAAATTGCTTTCGTGTTTGGATCAATCTGGTAGATGCCCGAGCGGCCGCCTTCCGACGTTTGCATGCGGATCTTGCCGTCGCTCCACCATTCGATGTTGCCAGGCTCGAAGCGCCACGTGCCGAGGATGTCTGTTGCTTTGCCGCCAGCAACGGGCGCCAACAGCAGACGCGCCGCTGAATAACGTCCCGGACGTCCAACAAATGCAATCTGCTTGTTGTCGGCCGACCAAATGACGTCGCTCTCGGCGCCGAAGTAGTCGATCTTCGTGGGTTTGCACGATGCGGCATTACTTTCGCATGCGGCCACGTCGATGACGAACAAGTCTGCATCGTTGCGATCCGCTTCATCACGTTTGCGTTGCGCTGCAATGGCTAACGGCGCCTTCGCGTCCGCTTTCACCTGCGCATCGCGTTCCTTCGTGATGACCGAATCGGCCCGCAGCATTGGATCGGCCGAAAAGATCGCGAACCGGCCGTCGGGCGAAACACTGGGCGTGCGATGTGAGTACGCCGTTGCCGTGAGCGGTTTGCGTTCGCCACCGGTACGCGTGATGAACAGCTGCGTTGGTGCTCCGGCTACCGCGCCAACACCGAACGCACCGCGACCTCCACCTCCGGCTCCGCCGCCGTTGCCACCACGGCCCGTTGACGGCTGATAACCGCCGTCGTTGGAGCGATAGGTTGGATCGATGATGTGTTTGCCATCAAAACGATCGGCATTGAGTGGCTTCGTGATTGACGTAGCCGGTGGACGTGCCATCGGCAACATCTTCGCGTACGGATCGTTCGGATTGACGTTTACGGTTTCGGTTTGGGTACTGTCACCGCCACGTCCACCGCGACCGCCGCCTTGGCCACCCTGACCGCCGCGACCACCTGCGGCGCCAGCAGCGCCCGCGCCCGCGCCAGCCGCCGCACCTGGTGCCGCGGAAGTGATTGTAAAGCTCTTGTCGGTGGGTTGGACACCGGCGACATCTCCACCGCCAAATCCACCGCGTCCGCCGCCACCACCGCCGGCGCGTCCACCACGACCGCCAGCGGCTCCGGCTGCGCCGGCCTCAGGCTGGAAGGCCTCTCCGCCTTCGTCGAGTTTGACGGCCCACTGCGTGCCGCGCGTGTACGGTCGGGTAGACGTGAAGAAGAGTGTTTTTCCGTCGTCGGACCAACGGGGCGCGGTGCTTTCAAACGCAGGCGATGTCATGCGTTTTGATGGACCACCGGCAACCGGCTGCAGCCAGATCTCCGTGTGGCGCTTGTTCTCGGTTTCGCGAACCGTCGTGACGGTGAACGCGACGAGGCTACCGTCGGGCGAGAGGGTCGGGCCCGCGACGCGAGCAATCCGATACCAGTCGTTGACCGTAAAGGCGCGTCCGCCGGACTGCGCAAAGCCGGTGCCGGCGACGGTACTGAGGAGCGCGAGGGAGAAACGGACTCGCGAGGAGAAGCCCTTCATGCGATGAATACTCCGGAGGGGGGTGCGGGAAAGATACGAAACACTTACGCGGCCCGCCCGAAAAATGATGGGTGAGTTCAGTCACACAAGCAGTGCGATCGGGGGGTGTGACGATTATTTGTCCATATATAGCAAGGCAGTCGGCGCCGACGCCGGCACCATTTCAGCGAGTACTGAGTGCACTCATTCGACGCCTTCGCCACACTCGATCACCTCGGGGACGCCTTCTTCGCGGTTGATGCGGAGTGGCGATTTACCTTCGTGAACGCGCAGGCGGCCCGCCAATGGGATCGCTCGGCGCAGTCGTTGATTGGGCAGAATATGTGGGAGCAGTTTCCCGGACTTCTTGGCTCTCCGTTTGAACGCGTCTACCGAGAGGCAGCCCGAGATCGTACGACGGCCAATTTCAAGTCGTACTCAACGGCGACGTCCCGATGGTACGATGTGCGAGTGTTCCCGACCGACGGCGGACTGGCCGCGTTTTATCACGATGCCACCGAGCTCAAAATTGCGGAAGACGAACTCGCGCGCGTATCGGCCGAGTCGGATCGCGAACGGCGAATGTATCAGACGGTGTTATCCAACAGCGGCGATTTGCACTACGTCGTGGACGTGGACGGTCGGTTCATGTTCGCAAACGCTCCGCTGTTGCAATTGTATCAACGCACAATGGAAGAAATGGAAGGACACACGTTTCAGGAGATGGGGCGCAGTGATGAGGTAACCCACTTGTTCGATGAGCAGGTGCTTCAGGTGGTCACGACGGGTAAGCCCGTGCGACACGAAACCCCATTTCAGAAGGGGTTTGGCGGCCGCACTTACGAGTATATCCTGATGCCGGTGTTTGACGCCGACGGTGATGTGGAAGCGGTGGCCGGTTCTTCGCGTGACACGACCGACCGTCGCGCCAATGAACTCGCCATTCGTCAGGAAGCGCGCCGAAAGGACGAGTTCATTGCGACGCTTGCTCATGAATTGCGCAATCCGCTCGCGCCTATTCGCAATGCACTGGAAGTTGCGCGACTGGCCAAGGGAAACGATGTGGCCGTTGAATACGCACACGGGGTGATGGACCGGCAGATGACACACATGGTGCGGCTCATTGACGATCTGCTCGATTTGAGCCGCCTGAGCCTCGGACGAATTGAACTCAAGCGACACACTTTCGACCTATCCTCCGTGCTGGAGACGGCCGTTGAGACGTCGCGTCCGCACATTCTACAATCAGAGCTTGAGCTCACCGTTCAGTTGCCAACCGACGTGCTGTGTGTGGACGCGGATTCAACCCGTCTTGTTCAGGTCTTCTCCAATCTCCTCACTAACTCGGCCAAGTTTACTCCGCACCGTGGTCGCGTGATGCTAACGGCGGTACGCGAGCATGACTGGGCCGTCGTGCGTGTCACCGACAGTGGTGTGGGCATGAACCCGGAAATGCTGGCGCATGCGTTTGACAGTTTCACGCAGGAAGGTGACGCGCTCAATCGCACCGAAGGCGGACTTGGGATTGGGTTAACGCTGGTGAAGGGATTGGTTGCGCTGCATGGTGGTACCGTTGAAGCACGCAGCGACGGGAAAGGCCTCGGAAGCGAATTCACCGTTCGATTGCCACTTTCAAAAGAACCGCACAGTCCCGAAGCGCAAAAGGCGCGCCGTCAGACCTCAACTGCCACGAACTGGCATCGCATTCTGGTGGTTGACGACAACAAGGACTCGGCGACCAGTTTGTCGATGATGTTGAATTTTATGGGGCATGACACACGGACCGCCAATGATGGACTCCGCGGATTGGAGGTGGCCGAGACGTTCCGGCCCGACGTTTGTTTGCTGGACATTGGAATGCCGAATCTGAATGGATTCGAACTGGCAGAGCGGTTGCGCGCAGAACCGTGGGGGACGGACATTTTGCTGATCGCCCTTAGCGGATGGGGGCAGGAACACGACAAGGAACGGTCAAGCGAAGCAGGGTTTGATTTGCATCTCGTCAAGCCGATTGATCCGGCGACGCTTGGCGCGGTGCTTGAAGCGAGGCGCCCAACTCCGCGGGCGGAGTCAGGTCGCCCAACATCGTGATCGTCGTGTCAACGTTCAGCATTCGAGTATCAAAACGTCCGAATGGCAATCGAGATGGGAGCCACGCCAACGGACACGCTGTCCACCAGCGCGAATGACGAAGCACTGTACACGAACACAAATGGCGCGAGTCCCTGAAATGTGCTTCCGAAGAATGTTTGATAAACTTTGCCGGTCGCGCTGGTGACGGCATCGGACGCGCCGCGACACAATCCCGTCGTTACGTGCCTGGCACACACCGGATCGGACGCACCGCGCACGAATGCACGTGTTTTTGTGTTCCACACCATCGTCGCGCCAGAGAAGCTGGAGAGGTACGCGAGGCCGTTCGAATCGATGCTGATCGAACCCTGGCCAACTCCGGTGTTCGGAATCGTTTCAACCGCGAGCGTGGCAGGGTTGATGATGGCGATGCTTCCCTGTGCGAAGTAGTCGCCGGTGTTCAACACGTACAACAAGCCATCTGGTCCGACAGCGGCATCGCTCGAATTTGGGCCGCCAGTTTCAATGGTGCCCAGCACAGCCATCGTTGTAGGGTTGATTGCCGTGACAATACCGGACGCCGTTGGTGGAAAGTTGAGAAAATTTCCCGAAACCACAAAAACTTTTCCGCCCGTGTATTGAACCGCAGTTGGTGCAAGCGCGACATCAGTTTGCGCGGTGATTTCGGTGGCGGTCTGCGTGGTGTAAAAACGGCCAATCTTGTTAGTGTTCGTGTTCGCGACAAAAACTGTCGTGTCATTGCTCCACGCCGAACCCGTCGCATTCCCGCTCGCGAATGTGAAGAACTTCTGCACGATCGCCGTTTCGAGATTGACAATCGCCACGCTCGCGGCATTGCCCAGCGGCACCGCAGCCTTGCGTCCCTGCAGCGATAGCCCAGTTGGCGTGATGGTCGAGCTCGTGCCCAACGCGATCGTCGATGTTGTCGTTGGCGATCCCAGTTGAAACATGGTGATCGACTTTCCGTCAGAATTTACGACGACGCCGATTTCGCGATTACCTTCAACGCCGCCCAAAAAACCCGGTGCCGATGTTGGTGCGGAGGGTGAGTCACCACCGCACGCCGAAAGCGTTCCCACGACCAACGCGGCCAACAACACACGCGAACTGCGCGGCATTTGTGAAGTGCGCAACATTGCGGTGACAGGTATTCTATTTTTCTCGAAAGTCATGATGGTTCACGGAGATTGTGATGAAGAACGGCGCACGCGGAACGAGATGTTCCAGGTGCGAGGAGGAAACGGGTAGTCCACCAGCATTGCCGCGGCACGGTTGAATACATTCTCAACGCCGACCGCCGGAGCAAACGTCCAATGGCGAGAGTTCACAGTGGTCGACGTGCGCACATCGCTCATCCAATATGGCATCAGCGAATTGAGCGCCGACCCGGCTATCGTGCGTCGAGGGCCGATGTAGCGGCTCGTGACATCAAGGCGAAACAGCTTCGGAGAAAATGACAGGCTCACATTGCTGGAGTTGCGCGGACGATACGCAACTTGCCCGTGCAGAATGTCACCGGTGTAGGTAACGTCCGTGCGATTGAGTATGCCGGAAACTTCAAGATGTGCGGCGGGTGCGCCCAACTTGCCGTTTGCTTCCCAACCCGAGCGTTTGACGTCGAAGTTGTTGGGGCTCCAGATAAACTGAAAGTCCGGAGACCACAAAATCATTCCGTCAATGTTCGAGCGATACGCGGCAGCGTCACCTGCAATTGTAAAGACGGAGATGTTCGATTCACGGAGCGTCACTCGTCCTTCCAGGTCGTGCCGAGTGCGTTCGGGGCGGAGTTTCGGATTCGTGCGCATTTGCACGCCTTCATGAAAGAACTGATCTGACAGTGTGGGCGGCGCGTACCCGGAACCCATTGACACGGACGTTGAAAATACACGGTCCGAAACGCGCACGGCTGCGCGCGGTGACACCACCGCGTCAGCGCTCAGCGAGTTACGGTCAATTCGGCCGCTCAATTCCGCGTCCACCCGAATGTTGCCCGGCATTTCGTGCGTAAAGCGCGAGTTGCCCCACGCCCCCAGCAATTGCTGCCAACGCGGCGCATTTTCAGTCAACTTCGTACTCGTGATATCAAGCGTTCGCAATTCGGCACCCGCCGATACCGTCGCGGACGGCCGTCCGACGTTGAGACTTGTTGCCGCCGTAATACTGCTTGCACTGATCGTGTCGTGAAAAGCCTGCCCCAACGGCGGTGATGCGTCGTCAAATGTGCCTTCTTCGTTGGAGACTTCGGCGGCGAATGTCCAGGCGATTTTGCGCGCCATTCCCTGTGCGCTACCACCGAGACTGGTGCGGGCATTCCCTTGGCGTCCGGTAGCCGATGGCTGAATGATTGTGCCGGCCAATCCACGTTCGGTGTTCTGCCAGGTGCCACGTATTGATGCGGAGGTGGCGGTTCCATCAAGCGTGAGTCCGCCGGAGAGTTGCTTCGAAGCCGCGTCCGAATTGATGCGTGTTGCTCGGCCACCGCCGCGTAGCGCGGGAAGTTCATACGGGAAATCTCCGTCAACGGCGCGGTACTCTGCGCCAACGACACCACCGAGCACTGCGCGACCAAGAGATCTCGTGTTGCCGGCTGTGACCGCTGCGTTGTGCTCGCCGAACGCGCCGGAACGGAAAAATATTGATGCCTCGCGACGCGGTTTGCGCGTCTCAATTTCAATCACGCCCGCCATTGCGCGTGGTCCGTATCGCGCAGACTGCGCGCCCGTACGTACCGTGATCTTGTCCACAGTCTCAAGCGAGATGCGCGAGAGATCGCTGCTGCCCGAGATGGCGGAATTCATTGGCACGCCATCAACGAGCACCAGCACCTGATTTGAACTCGAACCACGAATTGAAACGTAACTGGGCCGCCCCGGACCACCTTCTTGCGTCACGACGACTCCTGATGCCGCCTGCAGCAGCTCTCCCAGATCACGACGCCCCGAGTGCTCGATGCTGGTGCGATCAAGCACGGTGGTGTTGAGTGCGAGCGTGTCGCGCACAGCACGCACTCGCACTTCGTTTAAGACGGCTACGCGTGCAATCAGCGCGGCATCGACCAACGCTGTGCGACCATTCTTGATTTCGATTTCGCGCGTGTATGGCGCATACCCAAGCGCTCGCACAGCAATCGTGTAGACGGCGGGTTCCAAACCGCGCACGACGTATGACCCATCCATTCCTGTGCGAACGGCGTCACTTCGGCCAACGACCTCAACACGACCGTCCACAATTGGTCGTGCGGTTTCCGCATCGGTAACACGGCCGCGCAATTCGCTGACGACCTGTGCGTTCGCAGCGATCGATCGAAAAACAATCGATGTCAGGACGAGCAAGATCGTTATCAAACGCGCAACGCCTGTAAACACAAAACCCATCCGGACTCGGGAGACGAGAGGGGATGGGGGCGTGGGGCGTAGCCAATACGAGGGAACGTACGCGGGCTATGCGTTCGGCCCCGCAATCCTCCCTCGAGGATTTGAAGCGGGAACGAACGGGCAGGTCTCCTGGCTTGAGGCGGCATAACTCACCCTTCCCAGCGCAAAGCGCCAGTGGGTACTGCGTTGAGTTAACCTGGTCCGTTCTCACTCACCGCGTGAATGAAAACTGAGCCTCTGACAGTGGCGGGGCCGCGCCGGAGTTACACCGGCTTCCTACTACGTGACCCGTTCGTTGTGATTCAGTTGTGGGAACACATTAGCAGCGAACAGGATACTCGCGCAAGTGTGGCGACGGTGTTCACACGCGGCAACACCTCGAGGTTCGCGGCACGCATGCGTTGTTGCGATCGGAAGCACGCGCACGTATCAAGGCCCTTGTAATTCGCGCTCGCAATTAGATTGCCGTGGCAGAATCGCGCCGCTCACTCACGCCCGACCTTCCGATGTCTCGGCCAACACCGCGTTACTTCGAAGACTTCGTCATTGGCGAACAATTCGAATCAGAAAATCTCACCGTTACCGAGGCGGATATTATTACGTTCGCCTTGCAGTTCGATCCCCAGCCGTTCCACACCGATCCTGTCGCCGCAATCAACACGGCGCTGCACGGATTGGCCGCGAGCGGCTGGCACACCGCCGCAATGACCATGAAATTGTTTGTTGCAAGTGGACCGAAACCGGTCGGTGGCCTCATCGGCGCCGGTGTAGAGCAACTCGAGTGGCCCATTCCTGTGCGCCCCGGAGATACGCTGCACGTTCAGTGGGAGGCCATTGCACTTCGTGAACTCCGCACGAAGCCCATGAACGCCATTGCAACCATGCAGTGTTCAACTTTTAATCAACATGGCGAAATTGTGCAGTCGTTTCGCCCCAAGCTGTTCGTTCCGAAACGTCCAACCGCCACAACCTCATGAGCGAATCCAACAAAACCTGGACTGACGTCGATCACTATTTCTCCGACCTGTTTGTTGGCGCGGACGCCGTGCTTGGGGGCACGCTTGCGGCAAGTGCGCTGGCGGGACTTCCCGACATTGCCGTCGCTCCAAATCAAGGAAAGTTGCTCCATCTGCTAGCGCGCATGATCGGCGCGCGCCGTGTGTTGGAGATTGGCACACTTGGTGGATACAGCGCCATCTGGATGGCGCGTGCGCTGCCTCACGACGGCAAAGTGGTCACACTCGAACTCGACGCCAAACATGCGGCCGTCGCGCTGGCCAACTTCTCCAGCGCTGGCGTGGCTTCGAAGATTGAACTGCGGCAGGGCGCAGCAATGGCCTCGCTCGATCAACTCCTCGACGCCAAAACCGAGCCGTTCGATCTCGTGTTCATCGACGCCGACAAAGCCAACATTCCCGGATATTTTCAGCGCGCGCTGCACTTGACCCGCGTTGGCGGCGTCATCCTTGTCGACAACGTTGTGCGTAACGGTGCCGTCATCGACAAAGACAGTGTGGACGCCAGCGTTCTTGGCGTACGTCAGTTCAACGAATTGGCGGCCGCCGAGCCGCGGGTGACTGCCACGGCGCTGCAAACAGTCGGAGTCAAGGGATACGACGGCTTGGTAATCATGCTCGTTGTCGACCCGCATATCGCCGCATGAAGTTCGCGAAATATCTCGCCAACCTCGGCTACGGCAGCCGACGCGAGGTGCTCAACATGTTCGAGTACGGCGCCATCACTGACGCGGAAGGGAATGTGTTGTCGGCCGATGATGCGTTTGCACACCACAATGTACGCGTTGACGGCCGGCCACTCGATCCGCCGCCTGGCAGCGCCCTGATGTTCAACAAGCCCGTCGGGTACGTGTGCTCAACCAAAGAGTCCAGCCAACTTATTTACGAGTTGCTGCCAGCGCGTTTTCGTGATCGCTCTCCAATAATGGCGCCGGTTGGGCGGCTCGATCGCGACTCGTCGGGCCTGCTGTTGCTTACCGACGACGGACAGTTGAATCACCGGATAACTTCGCCCAAAACACATGTGCCGAAAGTGTACGAAGCGACCTTGGCCAATGCGTTGCGCGGAAACGAACACGAGATTTTCGCGAGCGGTGCCATGATGCTGGAATCGGAAACCGAGCCGCTCAAACCGGTCGAGATACAGGTACTTGGCAACAAACATGTGCAACTGACCTTAACCGAAGGTCGGTATCATCAAGTGCGTCGAATGTTCGCGGCCCTTGATAATCACGTTGAAACGTTGCACCGAACCGCCATCGGCAAACTCAGTCTCGGCAACCTGCCGTTAGGTGAATGGCGCGAATTGACGCCTGCCGAGCGACAATTGCTCGCGGAACGTTGCTGACTACTTGATTGCCGACAACACCTTGAACCGTTGACCGTCGTGTACTGTCGTCACCGCACCAAAC
Organism: Gemmatimonas sp.; assembly: GCA_040004335.1. Taxonomy (GTDB): domain Bacteria; phylum Gemmatimonadota; class Gemmatimonadetes; order Gemmatimonadales; family Gemmatimonadaceae; genus Gemmatimonas. The sequence continues at coordinate 2,776 of JBDUBA010000153.1, read as the reverse complement.
TGTTCTTGAATCATTGACTCGTACGGTAAGGTGCGATTGGCCACGAGGTACAGCCGCCCGCCCGGATTGAGTACTTCGAAAGCGTCGCGAATGAATTGCAGCGGCAACTCCAGATTGGTTGCCTTGCCAACATGAAATGGCGGATTCGAAACGACCACGTCAAAGCGCTCATCAATTACGGCCGAGGCAACGTCGCTGACTTCCACGTTGCAGTTTTTTTGTCCGGACACTTCAATCGTGCCGCGCGTTGAACGAACTGCTTCAATATCCGCATCCACCAAGTGTACGCGACCGGTACCCGACAATCGTGCTGCGGTAACGCCAAGTCCGCCCGAACCGCATCCGAGATCAAGTACGCTTTCGCCGGCGTTGATGGTGATGTGATCGGCCAGCAACGACGTCGCTTCATCCACGTGATCCCACGAGAATACGCCGGGACGTGAGTAGACGGTCAATGGCAGACCGCGCAAGGTGACAAACATCTCGCTGAATGCGTCGCCTTCCAGAAAGGCGCTGTCGAAGATGCCTTCTGTTGCGGGTTGCTCATGACGCTTGGTCGACACAATAACGCGATGACTCCCACCTTCGGCGAGTTTGTTTGCATTGCCGAATATGTCGGCAATCGTTTTTTGTGCCGTCTTGATGCCTTCGTTGTTTGCGCCCGCAATGTAGCAACGACCGCCAAGTGGTAATACGCGGAAGGCGTCGTGCAACAGCTGGTGCAGCGCCTGCTTTTCGTGCGGTATGCGAATGCCAACCACGTTTGGCCGGACATTGGGTGGCAAAACGAGGGTGCCGTGCCCCAGCAACACGTTGGCATTCTGAATGCCGTTCAGCTCGAGAGTGCGTTCGGCCGCCTGGAATGACACGAAGTGCCGGTCAGTCAGATACACCTGTTTGGCGATCGCGGCGGCCACAGCTGCAAACAAGCCATTCCCGCAATTCAAATGTAGGACGACGTCGCCCTCCTTTACGATGGCGTGCTCGGCCAGCAATTGCGCGCCAGGATCAACGCGACCGTGCGAAAACACACCGGGTTTTGTGGCCACGAGAAACCGGTCCCCGTGAACCGACTCCGCCACACTTTGCCAGGTGTGGTAAACGCTATCTCGACTCCGCGAGGTTTTTGACATGGCTGAATGCTAAGCGATGTCCCCCACTACCAGCGGGACAGCGTGTGCGTTGAGCGCCCCGGGCTGCCGCCGGAACACACGGATCACAAGAACGATGAGTGCTCAAACGTGCCGTGCAAATGTCACGAAGCGTCTGCAACTAACGCGTTAGTTGCCGGAACCACAGTTCGTGGAATGGGTTTGAGGGGTCATGTAATCTTTCGTGCTCACAACCACCACCGAGTTAACACCGATGCCACAATCTGACACACTCCACGACTTGTTCGTTGATGAATTGAAGGACGCCTACGACCATGAAAAGCAGCTCGTCAAGGCGCTGCGGAAAATGGCAAAGGCAGCCACGCATCCTGATCTTGCCAACGCATTTTCGTCGCACCTGGATGAAACGAACGGACAGATCGCGACTCTCGAAGAAGTGTTTGGTATGATCGACATGAAACCGAAGGGCAAACACTGTGCCGGTATTGCCGGAATCATCGAAGAAGGAAACGAAGCGATCGAAGAGCACGACAAATCACCACTGCTGGACGCCGCATTGGTTGGCGGGGGCAAGCGCGCCGAACATTATGAGATTGCGGCGTACACCACGCTGATCGCGATGGCGAAAGAGCTAGGGATCGACGAGGCGGCTGCCAGCCTGGACGAAATCCTGCAGCAGGAAATCGCGTGCGATCAGAAGCTGGATTCCCTCGGTGAAATGTTGCTGCCGATGGCGAATCAAAACGAGGATGCAGATCGCAACGGAAATTCGGACGATGACGAAAGCAATGCCAACGCGTCCCCAACGACTGCGCGCGCGCCGGGAAAGAATGTTGGATCGGCAAAGTCACCTGCGCGAAAGTCGCCGGTCAAGAAAGCGGCGGGAAAGACAGCCGGGCGCCGCTAGCGCACCCGCAGTGTGAGTACGCGCGCAAACATCCGTTCACAAAAATTGTGGGCGGATGTTCACATCGCTCCGGTGTTCAAGAGTGTACCGCATTTACTCGCGCTGCAAATTGCAGAGGCGAATATGCAAACTAGATTCGCAGCGGCCGAGCGACCGCTTGAAAGTCGCTCCGTGACATTGGTCACCATTTCGTCTGGCGAGCGCAACCTATTTGCATATCGTTGGTACGACAGATGAAAGCAATAGTGTCAAAAACGGCGTCTGTACGAGCCACACCGTGCGGACAGGTATTAGGCCTGATCAGCAGAGGGCGTGTGAGATCGAGCGAGATCTAACACGCCCATTTTTACGGAGAGTATGCGCGCATTTCTCGCGCAACTTCGCGCACCGGGGGGGCCCTTTACCGGTCTCGTGAAGTCCGCGAACTTCGAAACAGAAAATCCGGAGTATTTGTCATGACCGATGACGACAGTAACATAGCGCTGCAAGACTTGCCGAACGACGTTGTTGTCGCTGAGGAGTTGCAGTCTGACAAGATCGAGCGCAACGGAACAGATCCGGCGCTGACGGACACTTACAAGGATTTGGCGATGTTGCCATTTGCAGAGGCTCGCGCGAAAGCGCTTGAACGGTTCGATCGGCAATTTCTGTCCACTGCTCTCGCACGTCACAATGGCAACATTGCGCGTACGGCCAGGGCGCTGGGGTTGCATCGGCAGTCATTGCAGAAGTTGATGGCGCGCCGTGGTATCAAGTC
>JBDUBA010000040.1:0-20650 GCA_040004335.1 Gemmatimonas sp. | reverse complement strand
GCAAATTTGGCGGCGGCCGCATCGCCGTCTGCTGCGTGAAACAGGAAGAAGTTCCGCAGTTTGAAACGAAGGCGATGAACGGCGAAGGCAAAGCGCTCTACGCGCTTGATGCGGCGGGCAATTACACTGTGGTGCGATCGGCCGGTTGGGAAGCCGAAGACATTGTGCTCGAGCAGGCAATTGCTGAATGCGAACGACAGGCCGCCGATGCATTCGCGCGTGCGGCACGCGGCGAAACCGGCGCGCTTGAATATCACATGTTCAAGAGGCGCATGGATGTTGTCGTGCTGGCGCAGAGCACGGGCTATTTTCAGTGGCGCGTGAAACGACATCTCAAAGCTGGTGCGTTCGCGAAGTTGTCGGCAGATATTCGCCGACGGTATTCTGATGCGCTCGGAATTTCGGCTGGCGATCTGGATATTTTGCCGGCGGCTCCGTAATGGCAACAACTGTCGCACCACCCGCGATTCCGTTCGAACACAAACAGACGGCGCACTGCGAAAGCGGAGTGATGTCGGCGTTGTTGCGAGAACGCGGCACGACGTTGAGCGAGGCGATGGTATTTGGTGTCGGCTCAGGACTCACGTTTGCGTACTTGCCGTTCGTCAAGCTTGGCGGATTGCCCTTGATTTCGTATCGCATGCCGCCCAAGGCCATCATGCGCGGCGCCAGCAAACGATTGGGCATCACGATGCAGTACGACACGTTCAAGAGTGTCGACGCCGGCATGCGTGCGCTCGACGAAATGCTCGCGGCGGGTCGCGTGGTCGGACTGCAAACGTCGGTGTTCTGGCTGCCGTATTTCCCGCCGGATATGCGCTTTCATTTCAACGCACACAATCTGGTGGTGTATGAGAAGCGAGGTGACACGTATCTCATCAGCGATCCGGTATTCGAACATCCGGTCGAGTGCGATGCGGAGTCGTTGGCGAAAGCGCGATTCGTACGCGGCGCATTGGCGCCCAACGGATTGCTCTATTACCCGACCTCAATTCCCGAAAAGATCGATCTCGCACCAGCGATTCGGAGAGCAATCAAGTTCACCACCGGGATGATGCTGCATACGCCGCTTCCGATTATTGGCGTGCGCGGAATTCGTCTGGTTGCGCGAAAGATTGAAAAACTCAATCCGACCGAAGCCAAGCGCAACAAGCTGTTGCTCGGCCACATTGTGCGCATGCAAGAGGAAATTGGAACGGGCGGAGCGGGGTTTCGTTTCCTTTATTCGGCATTCCTGCAGGAAGCGGCGCAGGTTACCGGCGATGCTGTGCTGGCGGAAAGTGCGAAAGAGCTAACGGCCGCGGGTGATCAGTGGCGCGCCTTCGCACTTGCTTGCGCGCGCATGTGCAAGGATCGCGAGCCGATGGACTACAAGAAGTTGGCGGACATGCTACAGCAGTGTGCTGCAATGGAAATGCTCGTGTACGCAAAACTTCGGAAAACAAAAGCCTAATTCGAACTGTGCGAGCGGATCGTGCCGCCCGATTTGGTGATGCTGCAATCTCGGGACGTCGTGGCGAGGGCAAATTGCTCTGAAAACGTCGTATAGTGACAATCTTAACCCAACAGTAAGTCGCTTTTCGATAACGACTTAACTGAATTTCCGAGCGGTTAATGAAAGTGCCGTATGTCACAATTCTCATTGCGGGACTGAGCGCGATTGGTAGCGTTCGGTTATGCTTTACGAATTCGTCGCCAAGAACCGCTTGCAGATTATTGCGCGCACCCGCGCCAAGGTGGCGCTGCGCTCCAGCCCGAGCGTGACGGACCACGAACTACAGAACGGCGTGCCGCTGTTTCTCGACCAGTTGGTCGAAGCACTCTCGACACCGACACCCACGCACGAAGCAATCGGACCCAGCGCTGCCCGCCACGGTGCGAACATGCTGCGCATGGGGTATACGATTGCTCAGGTCGTGCATGACTATGGTGATGTGTGTCAGGCCGTCACCGAGTTGGCGGAAGATCTCCGCGCTGACATTACCATCGATGAGTTTCATACGCTCAATCGGTGCCTGGATGACGCGATTGCGGAAGCCGTCTCGGAATATTCGCGCTTGCGCCAGCGGACACAGGCAGACAACGAAACGGATCGCATGGGCGCCTTTGCGCACGAAATGCGCAACCGGCTTTCCTCGGCCATGCTGGCCTATGAAGCGCTCAAGGGTGGGCGCATTGGAATTGGCGGTAGCACAGCGGCGGTGGTCGACAGGAATTTGCGCGGCATTCGCGACCTGATTGATGGGGCGCTGGCCGAAGTGCGCATAGAGTCGGGCAAACAGAACTGGGAACGCGTGTTGGTTTCTGATCTCCTCGACGAAATTGAAATTGATGCGTCCCTCGATGCCAACGAGCGGTTGATCGAGCTGATTGTCGGACCCGCCCCGCGCGGCGTTGAGGTAAGTATTGATCGCGCGATTCTAGCGGCGGCCATTCATAATTTGCTGCAGAACGCATTCAAATTCAGCTGCGTGAAAGGCCACGTGGAACTGACCACCACCGCGACCGCCAATCGCGTCATCTTTAACATCGAAGACGAATGTGGTGGCTTGCCAGCTGGCACGGCCGATGAACTGTTCAAGCCGTACGTGCAGAAGGGCGAAAACAGAAAAGGATTGGGGCTGGGCCTTTCAATCAGCCGCAAAGGCATCGAGTCACACGGCGGAACGATTAGTGTGCGTGACATTCCAGGAAAAGGATGCGTTTTCACCGTCGAAGTGCCGCGTTATCCGAGTAATGTTTCGGCGACGCCGTTTCCAGGGGTGAAGATTGCGGTGTCCGAAACCGTCCTCTAGCTATTCATTGACGCGGCATCGTCGCCGGGCAGGGTCATTCCAGCGACACGAGCACACTCTTGCCCGGGCCGTTCATCACAATACCAAATTGTGTTTTGTCATGCCCGGCCACAAATGATGTAAGTCGCGCTGCATCGCGACTCTCGTATCCGTCAAAATCTGCATTCACGAGCCGCGCGTCGTGAACCGCCACGCCCTCACGCTCATCAGGTTCGAGCAGCATCCAATGCGTGCCCTCGGCCACAGTCACATCGGCGCCCATGCGGAGCAGCGCACGATGACGTTCCGCAGGTAATACGCACTCCTCGACCGCACCCACCAACACCTGCGAAACGATACCGCTTTCCAGGTCGGCCTGCGCACACGTTAACGCTGCTGAGAAACTCGCACTGCCGCGAGCAACCATCACGGCTTCGCCGGCGAGATCGAGTTCTTTCGCCACGTGATAACACGCGCTGCTTCCCAGCGTGTTCACAAAGCTGAATGGCATTGGCATGCGCGAATCGCGATGAATGGCATCCTGCACGAGCACGTTGCTGGTGATTGGACCGACCCCGGAACTCAGATACAACCCGCAGTCGCGCGACAACGCGTGTTTCCGAGCGCACTCCGCCGCACCCATCAGCGTGAGTTGCACAAAGCGGTCAATGCGTCGATACCGCTCACGCGTGACAGCCGCCAGACGACCGTCGATAGACGGAAATTCACCTTCAAGGCGATGAAAGTAATGACTCACGGCGGTACATCGCATCACACGTGCCCTCATGAACGCTGCTCCACGATCATCACCGTGTTGTGCCCGCCAAATCCGAAATAGTTGAGCAGATACAAGCCGTCGCCCGCGACCGATGCTACACGTGTCGGAACGATGTTGAGTGCCGGATCGATTTCATCGAACCCGGGCGTGGCTGGAAATACACCAGCGCGCAACGCCGCGGCCATCACAATAAGTTCGTTCACACCGCAGGCACCCAACGTGTGACCCAGATACGATTTGAGCGCGCACACCGGTGGCGGCTTTGGAAACACGCGATGAATCACGGCCGCTTCGCCGGAATCGTTCATCGGGCTACCTGTGCCGTGCGCCTTGATTCCAGCAATTTCTGATGCGTCGATACCGGAGCGCTTGAGCACCCGCTGCTGCAACTCAGCGATCGTAACGCCATCGGGATTTGACATGGTTACGCGATACGAATCTATGTTCGTGCCGCCCGCTCGAATGTGTAAGCCAGTGGCATCGCGCGACGCAGCCGACAACACAACCGCACCAACACCTTCGCCCAACACGATGCCCTGCCGGTTTCTGTCAAACGGTTTGAGTTCTGTTGCAATCAACTGAAGGCTGCTAAAACCGGCGATCGTTGCAAGATTGGCCAACTCGACACCAACAACAAGCGCGTGTTCGTACCAGCCGAGTTCAATCATGCGCGCCGCGCTGAGTACGGCGTTGGCCGAAGACGTGCACGCGGTTTGAAACGCAAATGACTGTCCGCTGTTCCCAAGCAGCCGCTGCACGATCAACGTAATTTGCTGATGCGCAATAACGGGCTGCACGCCAATGGCAGCCGTCGATTCGTCAACGTTAACGCGTGTTGCATCGCGATCGAGTGAAAACGCGGACGTTCCAATGAACAACGGGAGTGCCGCGATTTCCGCGTGCGTCAGTGCCGATGCACTAATGGCCTCGCGAACTGCACCTTCAATTAATGCAACGGCGCGTCCCGGCATGTCCAGCGGCGGAGTTCCGGGAACTGCGTACACCGGCGCGGTGAATGCGTCGCCAAGATTGCTGATCGTCCACGGGATTGGCGTGACTGCGCCCTGTTGCAATCGCGTGAAGCACGCCTCAACTCCGACGCCGAGTGCACAGGACAACCCCATGCCTCGGACAATGACACCTGGCTTCACACCCGACTTGGCCGACGCTTCAGGCAAGGATGTAATCCGCGAGCGAGTTTACCGACGCCAACGCGTTTCGCGTTTCCGTATTGCCTTCGATGCGTTTGCCGTAACGGCGTTGCACGGCCATCGCAATTTGTAACGCGTCCAGCGAGTCGAGGTTTGGCCCCGCCGGGTCGCCGAACAGAAAGACATCATCCGCAATGTCATCGGGCGTCATTTCCTTCTGACACTCGGTGATGATGAGTTCCTTGAGTTCGCGCTTCAGCGTTTCGCGGTCGACCGTCATGTTTCCGTCTTAGAAAGTACGTGCGCGCTGCAACCGAAAGCCGGCGAGCGTAAGCGATACTAATGCGAAACAAACCAGCATCACGGCCTTTGGCGCAATAGTCCGCACGCCGCCCTCACGCAAAAGTATGTCCAGGAACCCTTCCAGCCCCCAGGACATGGGCGATAACATCGAGACGTGCTGCAGCGCTTCGGGCATGATGCTGCGCGGCACCATCACGCCCCCTAACGCTCCCAACAGGAGGTTGGTGGCACCGGTTGCAATGGTCGCTTGTTCCGTTGTAGACACAAGGTTCGCGATCAACAGACCATATGAGACGGATGCGGTGCCGGTCGCAAGCGCAATGACGGCAAGTCCGAGCGGCGAGTGCCCAAGTGTCAATGCATCGCCGCCAAAGACCGGCACTACCCACACGCCAATCACCAGCATTAACAGCACCTGCACCATGTTCACCAGCAGATACGGCAACAGCTTACCCGCAAGCAATAGTACCGGCGACAGGCCGATGCTGCGCAGCTTCGTGAGTGATCCCTGGTTGCGCTCCTGCAGCCAGGTCGTTGAAAGCGGCAGCGCGACAAAAAACATCGCAAACACAAGCCACGCCGGCACGTTTTGCTGAACCGACGTTGGTCGTCGCGAAAGTTGCGCGGATTCGTACAACGTTTCTTCGTTGAGCAGCGCGTTGACCTTTGCCATCTGCAGGAAATCGCCGCCGCCGGCACTCAGCGCCGGATTGAGCGCAGCCACGCGTGCGCGCAGATAGACGCTCGTCACGGCTTCGCGCACGCTCGCGCGGAAGAGTTCATTAACCGGCGGTGATACGCCTGCACCGGACACCACTGAAATGCGAAGCGGCACAGAATCGGGCAATGAGCGCGTGAATCCCAGCGGAATGACCACTTCGAACTGCGCGCTGCCGTTGAGAATTTCCCGCCGTCGGATTTCCGCCGAGCCTTGTGTTGTTGCCTGAAATACTGCGTGCGTTCCAAGCGCGTTTGCGATACTCGTTGCAAACCCCGTGGTGTCTTCGTTCACGAGGTAATACCTGAACGTGTTCGTGCTGGTGCGCCCGGTCGCAAAAACATCGCGCATAGCCAGCGACATTAACAGGATAAAAAACGCGGGCATCACAAAGAGCAGCGCCAGTGCGTGCCAATCGCGCTTAAGCAGCAGAAACTCCTTCAAGACAAGCGTGGTGAGCACTCTCACAGCAGCATGTCTCGCAGCTCTGTTTTCGTAAGATGGAAGAACAGTTCCTGCAACCCCGCCGTCCGCACTGGAACAGGCAATGCAAGCCCGCGCGATTCCGCGGTCAGCTCCGCCAGCGTTCCCTGTCGCAACACTCGTCCATGATCGAGAATTGCGATTTCATCGCACAGAAACTCGACCTCTTCCAGATAATGCGAGCAATACACGACGGTGGTGCCGTTGGCGTTGATCTTCTTGATGGCCTCCAACAGAAACTGTCGCGACTGCGGATCGATGCCAACGGTGGGTTCGTCCAGAAGCAACAGCTGCGGATGATTCAACAAACCAATCGCGATACTGAGCCGGCGCTTCATGCCGCCGGACAACCGATTGGCACGAATGCCGGTGGCGTTTTCGAGCCCCGTGATCAGCAGTGACTCAGCTAATCGCTGCGCGATTACAGCTGACGGAATTTCCTGCGCCCCCGCAAAGAATCGCAGGTTTTCGCCAACCGTAAGCGTGGGATAAAACGCGTTCTCCTGCGGCACCAACGAACACATGCGCTGAATGCTGCGCGCATCTTGCGGCAGACTCCGGCCATCAATACGCACCTCACCTGAGTTGGCGCGCAATATCCCGGTTAGAATCGAAATGAGCGTCGTTTTCCCCGAACCGTTCGGCCCCAACAACCCAAACAGACTCCCTCGACGCACGTGTAAGTCTATGCCGGCCAACGCCGGCGCCCTTTGTCCGGCGTATCGGTGCACGACACCTTTTACATCAATCACGGGCGAACCTCACGCCTTCTTGCATACCAGCAGGGACTGGCACAGGCCGATGTTGTCAGTCTGTTCCACAATCGTGAGGCCCGCTTGCTCGACGAGTTTCAGAAACAGCTCGGCGCCATACATCTGGCTGTTGCCATTCGCGAGCGCGGTAAAATACAGCGATGTCATTTGCAAACTGAACGCACTGACTTCGCGCAATTGTTTATCCCAGAATGGCTCCATGATAAAAACCGTGCTGTCGTTTGTCATAACCGCGCGCACTTTGCCGAGAATGGCGACAATTTCGTTTTCTGAAAAACAGTCGAGAAACTGGCTCATCCAAATAGCATCGTAGCCCGTTGGCAAATCGTTCTGCGCATCCAGCATGTTGGCCGGATGAATTGCAACCCGATCGCCAAACCCCAATTTCTCCATCGTTTCGGACGTCGACTTGGCCATGTTTGGCAAGTCAACAATGCCAACGCGAATATCCGGAAAATATCGCAGGCACTGCAACGTAAAACGGCCGGTATTGCCACCAATGTCCAGAATGCTCTTCAAGTTGTGCCGCGCCAGCATAGGCAGCACAAGCGGATACGCGTCGTCGGAATAGTAGTGGTCAAATGCGTACCAGCTGTTCGTGGCCGATTCAGGCAGATACGCGAGCCCCTGATAGATTGTGCTCCAATCGCCGAACGTTGTGAGGCCCGCTGGTTTTCCGGTGACAATCGCTTCTTCGAGACTCTCAAGCCCTGCGTAACACACATCGTGCGAGAAGTCCATGTTCGCCACGGTCATCTTGTCGTTCAGAATGAACCACCCCGTTTTTGTGAGGTTGTACTTTCCATCCTTGCACGTGAGGAGACCAATTCCCAACCCTGCCTCCAGCAACACGCGCACACCGTAATTCGATAGTTTCGTTTTCTCGACGATCGCGTCCATTGTGCTGTCGCGATTCTTGTGCAACATGGCGAGGATGCCAAGCGTGCGCAGCGCACGCGAGGCTTGAAATACCATGGGTGCAAATGCGATGTGTTGTGCGCGGGCAATCGCATCGGCTGGCGAGAGGCGATCACTCTCAAAGAACGACATCGTCGAAGTGGTTAGGGAAAGAGCGGCGCACCCTGACCTCAGGATGCGGTACCGGACAGACGCGCACTAAACTCGTTTGAACACCAGCGATGTGTTGATCCCGCCAAACGCGAAGTTGTTGCTCACCACGTATTCACACTGCGCCAGGCGACCCTCACCCGTGATGTAGTCCAGTGGAGCACAGAGCGGATCAACTTCGGTCAGATTAATTGTGGGAGAAAACCATCCGTCGCGCATCATCTCCACGCTCATCCACGCTTCGAGCGCTCCGCACGCACCCAGCGTGTGACCCATATAGCTCTTGAGGGAACTCACCGGAGTTCTATCGCCGTACACCGCCAACGTTGCCTTACTCTCGGCGATATCACCTTGGTCAGTTGCAGTGCCGTGTGCGTTCACGTAACCAACCGCATCGGGTGAGAGATTCGCATCTTCCAGCGCGAGTCGCATCGCCGCCTGCATCATCTCGGAATTGGGAGCCGTAATGTGCGTGCCGTCGGAGTTCGTGCCGAAACCTACAACTTCCGCATAAATACGCGCACCGCGTGCCACCGCATGTTCCCACTCTTCGAGAACAAGCGAGCCGGCACCTTCGCCGAGTACGAGCCCGTCGCGGTTGGTGTCAAAGGGGCGTGGCGTGGATGACGGGGCGTCGTTCCGGCAACTGGTCGCGTACAACGTGTCGAAAATTGCGGCCTGTGTAACGTCTAACTCCTCGGCGCCGCCGGCAATCATGGCCGTCTGTTTGCCCGATTTGACGGCTTCGTAGGCATAACCAACACCCTGGCTGCCCGACGTGCATGCGCTGGACGTCGTGATCACGCGACCCTTCAGGCCGAGATACACACCGATATTTACCGGCGCGGTGTGACTCATCATTTTGATGTAGGTCGTTGCGTTAATGCCTTCGGTGCGTTTGTTCGTGAGCATTCGCAAAAACTCTGCGAGCGCCGACGGCGAACCGGACGACGAGCCGTAGGACACTCCCATGCGACCACTTTTTACAAGCGGATCGTGCAACAGGCCAGCATCAATGAGCGCGCGTTCGGCGGTAATTGTCGCCATAAGCGCAACGCGACCCATGCTGCGCGTGGTTTTGCGATCGAAATGTACGGGCAAGTTAAACGGAGCAGCGGCGGCGCCGAGATTCGTGTTGAGTCCCTCGTACTGAACCCAGTCTTCGACAACCGCGATTGCGTTTCGGTATTCGTGCAGGCGATCGCGCACGGTGTTCCAATCGTTGCCCAGCGGGCTGATCGCACCAACGCCGGTGATGGCAACGCGACGGTTCACGACAACCCTCCGTCGACACCAATCACCTGCCGTGTGATGTACGCTGCACCAGGTGACATCAGGAAACTCACGGCCGCCGCAACTTCCTCCGGTAGACCCACACGTTTGAGCGGCACGAATTCCGAGATACGATCGGTTGGCAAATCCTGCGTCATTTCCGTGGCGATGAATCCAGGTGCGACGCAGTTCACCGTAATGCGACGTGACGCGAGTTCCAGCGCGAGCGCCTTCGTTGCGCCAATAATTCCCGCTTTCGACGCACTGTAATTCACTTGCCCGCGGTTCCCCACCACTCCCGCGACCGACGAAATTGTGACGATGCGCGCTGGCGCGCGGCGACGCACCATTGGCATCACAATTGGGTGCAGCACGTTGTAGAACGCGTCGAGATTGGTGTGTACAACATCGTCCCACTCTTCTCCGGACATTCCCGGAAACACGTTGTCGCGCGTAATGCCTGCGTTGCACACCACGCCGTAATAGCAACCGTGTGTTTCGATATCACCGAGCAATACTTCGGACGCGGCTGCGCGATCACGTACATCAAACTGCAGCACGCGCGCGCCCCGGCCCAGTTGTTCGATCTCGCGCTGCACTATTTCTGCTTCATCACGCCGTGAGCGGCAATGCACGGCCACATTGAATCCGTCCGCCGCAAGTTTAAGCGCGATGCTTTTCCCGATGCCGCGACTCGAGCCGGTTACCAGCACGGTCATCGCCAACGTCGTTGATGATTCCGCGTTCGCACTCACGCGCCATTCTCCAGCAGAAACTGCTGTGCATCGTCCGGCTGATAAACGGACAATGAAGCGTCGGCCGCAACGTCGTCGCCAAAAATCTTACCGTCGAAGAGACCGAGTCCGCCTTCCTCGTATTGACGGGAAATTTCCACGCGCAGCAACGAACCAACCGCAAACGTGGGCGCGCTGCTGGCGTAATGACGGCTGCCGATGAGGAAACCAACCTTCGGTGGCTCACCGCGTTCGCGCGCGCGACATCCTTCGAAGGCGGCGACCGCCTGGGCCATAAACTCAATGCCAATCCATGCACCAATGACACCGTCGCGCGCAAACGGACTGTCCTCGCGCACGCGACCGTTGGCCACCAGCGAGTTTTCATCGGCGTGTACGATGGTGTCGAGCAGCGACATGCGATCGCTGTGTGGCACCACTTTCGAAGCTTCAATCGGAAAGATCATGCGTTACTCCCGACCGAACACGAGCGCTGCATTGGATCCGCCGAAGGCGAACGACGTGGAGCCCGTCACGCGTGGTGGATGGCCAAGTGACTCACCCGTGCGCACGAGGTGGAGCGGCGGGATTGTTGGATCGGCTTCACCATCCCACAGATGAGGCGGCAGAAAACCGCGGGAATTTTCATCCTGCATCGTAAGCCAACACACGGCCGCTTCCAATGCACCGGCCGCTCCCAGCGTATGTCCGGTGAGCGGCTTCGTTCCACTAACCGGAACGCGGCTGCCGAACAGCTCATGCACGACTGCCCCTTCCATGGAATCGTTCGCTTGGGTGCCGGTCGCGTGAAGGTTCACATACCCAACGTTACGGGCCGACACACCCGCACGCAAAAGCGCCGCCGAGATCGCAAGCGCGGCCCCTCGGCCCGTTGGATCGGGTGCTGAAAAATGGTGCCCATCCGAAGACTCGCCCCAGCCGGCGAGGCGCACGGTTGCCGAGTCGCGCGTCATCAAAAAAAGTGCAGCGGCTTCGCCAATGTTGATGCCATCGCGATTGCGCGAGAGCGGGTTTGTACGTGTGGTGCTCACCAGATTGAGCGCGGAGAATCCCGCAATCGTAAAACCAGAAAGTGAATCGACGCCGCCAGTTACAACGGCATCCGCCAACCCATTGCGCAGGAGGCGCGCGGCACTCGCCATCGCCTTGGCGCCCGAGGAGCAGGCACTGGAATGCACGTAGGCGAGACCGGAAGTTCCGAACACCTTCGACAGAAACGTCGCCAACGTTCCCAGTTCTTGCTGCGCGAAGTGAAAAGTGTTCGGAAGTTCGCCGGTGGTGCGATGATGTTTGATCGCGGTTTCACTTTCGCCAATGCCCGATGTACTCGTGCCAACAACGATGGCCACGCGATGCGCGCCGTGACGTGAAATCGCGTCGTCCACCTGAGCACGAATCTGCATTGCCGCCATCAACGCAAGTGCGTTGTTGCGGCTCTGAAATTGCATGGGAAACTTCTTGAGCAATGGCAGTGGCTGTACTACGGCCCCTACCGGAATCATCCGGCCGGGAGTGAATGCGTCGCTCTCGACCGTGCCCGGTTCGCCGGCAAACATTCGGCGCGACGTTTCGGCCGCGTCACTTCCAATTGCAGAAACGACGCCAAGTGCATTCAGGAAATACGTGTCGCTCAATTCTGCACCGCCGACTTGATCACCAATCGATAGGCGTACTGGTGATTTTGCAGCGTGATCGTTCCGGTCCAGCGCGGAGTGGCGCTGTACGTGATGGTAGTGCGCACCGTATCACGTTCCGACAACACACGTGTACTAATGCTGTCGCGCAATGTCCACCCCGTTGGTAATGCGCTGCGCACGACCTCGGTTGGCCACAAGGCGAGCTGCAAGTCGGACAGAACATCGCCCGCCTGCACTTCGCGCGGCAGCATCCTGCTGCGCGACTCCTGCAGTTTCACGCCGTCATATTTGAGGGTGAACACGCGTTGATTAAACGCAAGGCCCACCAGCGTTACGGTGTCTGGTGTCACATCAAGCACCGCCTCGAAGTCGATGTTGCGACCGGCCTGTTCAACTTGTACGTGTTGTTGCAGGCTGATGGTTTGCGCGAACGAGGCTGGGGGGAGCGCAAGCCGCCAGCGGTTGGGTGCCGGAGGTGCGGCGCTGTGACAAGCACACGTGAAACTCATGAAAAGGAGCAGCATCAAGTTTGCTCGCGCCGAATTTGTACGAGTCTGGTGCCTGCATCGCAAGCCGGTCATTTTGACGACTCTGCCCCCAAAGTGCACGATCGTTGCTGCCAGCGACCATCGCGGTTCGGTCCGCTTTGCTCTATTGTCCGCCAATCCTTCTTGCTGACCAACCACACACGAAACCTGGTGCACGACGATAACGAAACCGGACGAAGGGGAAACGAAGTGCGAAGCCCACGCGGACGGGCTTTCAATCACTCCGGATTATAACTGATGCCTTCAGACGGTCGCGCCTCACGATGGGGGGCGAGGGGGTTTTTCGCCGCAATCGGATGGGCGGCGTTCGGAACTGGAGTCGCCGCAACCGGCGTTATTTCGCCGCTGCTTGCGGTATTGGGATTTCTGCCACTCGTTATCGCGATCATGGTTGGAGTTCGTTTCCCCTACACCGGCGTCTTCGCACGCCCACTGCATCGTGGTATTTCGGGCCGGCGCGAACTCGCCCTGACCTTTGACGACGGGCCCGATCCCCGCTGGACACCCGCACTGCTCGATTTGTTGGAATCACGCAAGCAACGCGCCACTTTTTTTGTTATTGGCAAGCGCGCGGCGCAACATCCCGTGCTGTTGCAGGACATGGTGCGGCGCGGTCACGAAATTGCAAATCACACGTGGTCGCATTCGTACCTGACACCGTTCATGTCGCCCCAAACGTTAAGCACGGAATTGACGAGAACTGATGACGCGGTGTTTGCGGCAACCGGACAGCGGCTGCGCTGGTTTCGTCCACCTGTTGGATTGTTGTCTCCGCGCGTCGCGCTTGGCGCCGCACGCGCGAACGTCGATATCGTCTGCTGGTCCGCAACGGCGCGCGATGGCACCGAACGCACATCAGTTGATGATGCGTTTTCTCGACTCGAACCGGCCATTTCTGCAGGGGCAATTCTCGTATTGCATGACGCACGCATTAAAGAAAATTCGACACCCAACGCAACCGAAGTGGTCAGTCGATTGCTGGACCGGATGGATTCCATGGGTCTTCGTTCAGTGACGCTCTCCGAACTCTTCGCGCCGCGATAATTGCGACAATCGCACCGATTGTCGTGCCAGCTGCAATGCCTACCACAACGCCACCAACAGTCCACGCCAAGCCAATTTGCGCGGCCAGATCTTTCACGTTGGTCGAACGCAGTTGATCGCGCGTAATTGAAAGCGCGCGTCCGTGCACCAGCCACTCACCAATCCACGCGCTCGCAAACACGATGAACGGAATCATTGGCGGAACGGAAAACTGGGTGCCCACGGCAACCGCCACTTTGTTCAATCTGCACAACCATGCGACACCAAGCGCCAGCCACAACTGAACGCCATAAAACGGCGTGCACGCGAAGAATACACCGACACCAACGGCAACACCCAAACGAACGGGACTTGTGTTTTCCGAGAGCAGGCGCCGACCGTGTGTTCGGATCCACGTACCGGCGCGATTCATCGGAACAAGTGCCAACCCATTCTCACATGCTCAGCGCCCGGAGGTCGAGCCACCAGCGCGGTGCGCGCGCAGGAACGTGATAAGTCGCTCGCCGGCGCCAATGATATGTTCGCGCAGCATCGGACACGCAGCCCTGGCATCTTTGCGCTGCGTCGCGTCCAGGATTGCACGGTGCTCCTCCTCGGCCTGCGATTCGCCGTGCGTAAGCGCCAGTTGCATGCGAAGGTAGCGGTCGGCGTGTTGATGCAATCGCTGTCCAACACCCATCGTGAGTGGTCGGTCCGCCGGCGCATACAGCGTTGAGTGAAATTGCCAGTTCAGTTCACCCCACGCCGCCACATTGTGTTCACGCAGCGCGCGCTCGTAGCCTGTAAGAATGTCCGCCGCACGGAGAATGTGCTCGGCCGTGATGTGGGGAATGGCGAGCCGCAACAACTCAGATTCAATCACGGCGCGAAGCGCAAAAACTTCCTCGATTTCGGCCAGTGACAGCGACGAAACTATCGCGCCGCGGTGCGGGCTGAACTGGACCAGTCCCTCGGCCTCGAGCTGACGCAACGCCTCGCGAATTGGAATGCGGCTCACGCCCAGTTCGACGGCGAGCGCATCCTGCCGAAGCGGTTCGCCCTCCGGATATATGCCGCGAACAATTCGATCCCGAATGGCGTCAAGCGTTAGCTGGACGACCGTTTGCCGTTGAAGTGGGATGAGAGTTGGCGATGTCATAGGACTTTTCTCGGTTGTGCGAGGATCTGTCGTCTTCAATGTAGTCGAACCTGCAGTGCCAGCCGCACGGTGAGCCTCGCTTGGTAAGTGAGCACGTTGACGTCGTTTTCGGGAGAATGAATTGACGCAGAGTCTTCACGAATGCACTCTTTGAGGGACGACGCCACGCGAACGTATACTTTATCTCAAATATCAGTGTGCGCCGCCTCCGCTGTACTCACTCCCCATGGCAATGCTGGAGGATCTGCTTCCTATTCAGCTCACCTTCCGGTTCATTCTGAGATCGCTGGCTGAATAAATACCGCTTTCGGAAGTCAGGAAATAGGATATTGTATACATCCCGGTAACCACCCACCCGCATCATCCGCGAGATCTGCTCATGCCCCGCGCTTGCCTTCGCATCCTGCTGGTCTCAGCCCTGTTCGGCCCGTCGCTCGCGCGTACGCAAGCGGCGCCTGACTCCGACGCATTCGGAGCGCTGGCGTTCCGAGGCATCGGTCCGGGGCTCAGCTCCGGAAGAGTGGCCGACGTTGCCGTGGACCCGCGAAACCGGAGCATCTGGTACGTCGCGACGGCCAGCGGAGGGCTTTGGAAAACGCAGAATCGCGGGTTGACGTTTGTCCCGATCTTTGAGCACGGCGCCTACTCAATGTCTGCAGTGCTGGTTGACCCCAGGAACTCCAAAACGATTTGGCTCGCCACCGGCGAGAATACGAACTTACGAAGCGCGATGGCCGGGCAGGGCATGTTCAAGAGCACTGACGCGGGCGCAACCTGGAAGTTCGTCGGGCTTGGACTATCGGAAAAGATCGGTCGAATTGCGATCGACCCCAGCAACTCCGACGTCGTCTATGTTGCGGCGCAGGGCCCGCTGTGGGCCGCGGGTGGTGAGCGCGGCTTGTACAAAACAACCAACGGCGGCGTGAGTTGGAGCCGAGTGCTGCATGTCAGTGAGAACACTGGTATCAGCGACGTCGTGATCGATCCACGCACACCCAACACGCTCTACGCCGCTTCGTACCAGCGCCGCCGCAATGTGGGAATACTCATTGGCGGCGGACCGGAAGGTGCTATTTACAAATCGACCGACGGCGGAACCAACTGGCGCAAACTTGCGGCGGGGCTGCCAACGGTGGACATCGGACGCATCGGTCTCGCACTCTCGCCACAAAACCCCGATGTGGTGTACGCCACGATCGCCGCGCAGGGCACGAGCAGCGGCTTTTTCCGCTCGGCGGATCGCGGTGAGACGTGGGTAAAGCAAAGCGATTGGGTGTCGGGAGACCCGCAGTATTACGGCGAACTATTTGCCGACCCGCACCACTTTGATTGGGTGTACGCGATTGCAAGCGACATGTCGATGACGAAGGACGGGGGCAAAACATTCGGTTCGGTACCAGCACGCGGTGTGCACGTGGATTTCCATCACGTCGGATTCGATCCCACCGATTCGTTGTATTTGATGCTGGGAAATGATGGCGGCATTTACGATTCGTATGACAACGGCGTTACGTGGCGCCATTACCGCATTCCCGTCACGCAGTTCTATCGAGTGTCGGCCGATAATGCGCAGCCCTTCTACAACATCTACGGAGGTGCGCAAGACAACGGCACCATGGGCACTCCATCGCGCTCCCTGTTTCGCGGTGGAATTCGCGAGAGCGAAATATTGGACGTTGCCGGTGGCGACGGATTCCAGCCGCGCGCCGATCCCGAGGATCCCAACACCATCTATGCACTTTCCCAGGACGGAAGTCTTCAGCGCGTCAACAAACTCACCGGCGAGAACAAAAGCATTCGCGCTCCGCGCGTAATGCCCGACAGTTCGCGCGTTCGTTGGCATTGGGATGTGCCACTGCTGATTTCGCCGTTCTCGCACACGCGCGTGTACATCCTTGGCAGCAGACTGTTTCGGAGCGACGACCGCGGCGACACGTGGACCGCCGTAAGTCCCGACCTCACGCGCCAACTCAATCGCGACACGATTTCCGTGATGGGGCGACGGTGGGGGCCAGATGCCGTGAATCGAAATCTCTATACGCACGAGCTCAGCGTTGGGATTGCGTTCGATGAATCGCCGAAGAAAGAAGGGCTGCTTGTCGTGGGCACGGATGATGGACTTATCCAAATCAGTGACGACGGCGGAAAGGCATGGCGAAAAACTGCCAAATTTCCAGGGGTACCCGAGCTCACATACGTTTCGGAAGTACTCGCCTCACGACATGACGCGAACGTCATCTACGCGGCGTTCAACAATCAGTGGCGTGGTGATTTCACACCGTATTTGCTTCGCAGCCGCGATCAGGGACGCACGTGGACATCTATTCGAGGCAATCTCCCCGATCGCAATCAGATATGGACACTCGCCGAAGACACAGAGAATCCAGCGCTTATTTTCGCCGGCACGGAACTCGGATTGTATGTCACTACCGACGGCGGCAAAGTGTGGCGGCCATGGCGATCGGGCCTTCCCACAATTCCGGTGCGCGACATTGAAGTGCAGCGGCGAGACGGCGACTTGGTGTTGGGCACGTTCGGACGAGGCATTTACGTACTCGACGACTATACGCCGCTTCGCACCTTCGCAAACGCCGCACAACAAAGCGCGCCAACACTATTTGCTCCGCGGCCTACGCCTGTGTATCTCGAAACACCGCTGCAAAACGGCGGGACCGGCAACGGGGGATACACTGCACCGAATCCGGCGTTCGGTGCGCTACTCACATTCTATCTGCCCCAATCATTTCGCCTCGATGTGCAAACGCCTGCACAGGAGTTGGTGCTGGCGGTATCTGACGCGACCGGTTCCGCTGTTGCCCAACTCCCAGTGACCGTAAGCTCTGGATTGCAGCGCGCCGTATGGAATCTCCGGAAGATGACACTTCCTCCACGCACCGATAACGTCGGAGGCGGCCGTGGCGGGTTTGGCGGCGGCGGACGAGGCGGTGCAAACCTGCCGTTGGTGGCACCCGGGAATTACACGGTCCAGCTGTTTACGCGCGCTGCTGGAAAATTGGTGACACCGATAGGCGCACCACAACGGCTTCAAGTAGTGCCGTTGCAGTGACAGAACGACGCGCGGACGTTGGCCGGGTGGTGTTCGCGTTTGGACAACTGCGTAAAAGCGTTTCACGACGAAATCCGTCGTCAGTGATCCATGCCAACTGTGCCGCTCAGGTTGGCGCGCTCAGCAAAGAACCGCGCACGCACAACATGTCGATTAACTGGAAGTTCGCCGGCGAGTTCCCCAATTGCTGACCGTGCACACTCTTTCCTGCGTCCAATGATTCGCTTCGCAGCGGTCGCGTTGTTCGCGATGGCATGCCCCTCGCCAATGTTCGCGCAGTCCGAGGCCGGTTCGCGTCCGGCCATTGGCGATACCGTGACGACGCCAACCGGGCTGCGATATCTGTTTGCCAAACAAGGAAGTGGCCCGAAACCGGAAACGGGCAGTGTCATGAGCATTCACGGCATCGGTCGGTTTACCGACGGTCGCGAGTTCTGGAATACGCGCACTGAAAACGCGCCGTATCAATACCGACTGGGCGTCGATCGCGTGATTCGCGGTTTCGAGGAAGGGATGCGTGAAGTGCGTGAAGGTGACCGCATCATCATCTTCATGAAACCGGAGTTGGCGTACGGCGCCCGTGGGAATCGCGACATTCCGCCAAACACCGCTCTCGTATTTGACTATGAAATTTTGTCGGTGAAACCGTTCGCGCCCGGTGGTGCCTCGCGCGACTCCACGTCGAGTACATCACCGCAACCAGGCGCGGGCCGGGTGCCTATTCGCATTGAGACACAGTATGGCAATATCGAGGCGTATCTTGACTCGGGTCGAGCTCCAATCACCGTCACAAACTTCCTGCACTATGTCGACGGACACCTCTATGACAGCGCGAGTTTCTTCCGCACGGTCACACTGGAAAATCAACCGAACGACTCGGTAAAAATTCAGGTCATTCAAGGTGGGAAGGCACGAAGCAAACAGGGGTTTCCAGAAATACCACTTGAGCGGACCAACGTCACCGGGCTCACGCACGTCAACGGAACTCTTTCCATGGCACGCAGTGGACCTGACACAGGCACCGATCAGTTTTCAATTATGATCGGCGATCAACCGGCGCTCGACTTTGGCGGGAAGCGAAACAAAGACGGCCAGGGATTCGCCGCGTTTGGGCAGGTCACGAGTGGGTGGGACGTCATCAAAAAAATCCAGGCGCAACCAGCAAACGGTCAGTACGTGACAATGCCAGTGACCATCCTGAAAATTGTGCGCCGATAGTTCGATGACCCAGCAGCTCACAGGCATTTTCAATATTCTTGCAACACCATTCGACGCAGCGCCCGCGGTCCATCCGCCCAGCCTGCGGCGGCTCGTCGAGTTTCAACTCGATAAGGGTGTGGCGGGACTGACCATTCTTGGTGTACTGGTAATCAACCTCACGATTCGGAAAGAACTGCTGTTTCGGCGTGGCGCTATCGCTCACGCTGCGTTGCGACCTCCATTTGTCGGCATCAGCGATGAAACATACCCGGAGATGGATCGCGTGCTGCAACGCGTTGGCATTGCCGATCCACGCAACAAACTCCTACTCGCCTAACTCACGTCCCGCCACATTCACAAACAGACAACAACATGGATCTCGGACTTACTGGTAAAGTGGCGCTCGTGTCCGGCGCAAGCAAAGGCCTCGGCTATGGAGTCGCGCGCGCGCTCGCGTCCGAAGGCGCACGCGTTTCCATTTGCAGTCGCGACATCAATAACATCACCGCGGCCGCCGTTAAACTCACCAACGAAACCGGCGCAGAAGTTGCGCCGTTTGCGGTTGACGTGACAAATGCGAACGACATTCAGACATGGATCGATGCGTCAGTTTCGAAATTTGGAAAAATCGACGCGCTCCTCGTAAATGCGGGCGGTCCACCGGGCGGGCCGTTCAAGAGTTTCACCGATGCGCAATGGCAAGCCGCGTTCGAGCTGACATTGATGAGCGCGGTTCGCATGATTCGCGGCGTGCTCGCCCATCTAAATTCCGATGCGTCGATTCTCACGATTACGTCCTCGTCAGTACACGAACCCATCGAACGACTGGTGCTTTCTACCGTCATGCGGTTGGGCGTTGCAGGCCTGGTGAAGACACTCGCCGACGAACTTGCACCACAGCGAATCAGGGTCAACAACCTTATTCCCGGTCGTTTTGACACAGAGCGCGTGGCACAACTCGACGCCGCGGCCGCAGCGCGCACCGGATTGAGCACCGAAGAAGTGCGCACTCTCAGCATCGCAAAGATTCCGTTGGGCCGCCTCGGCACCATTGATGACTTTGGCCGAGCGGCAACTTTTCTTTTGTCCCCAGCTGCGGCATTCATCAGCGGCACAAGTTTGCGCGTGGACGGCGGCATGTTGCGTTCAATCGTCTGACGGCGATGACCAACCACATCTCCCGCCGCGACGCAGTAAAGCAGCTCGCTGCATCGAGTGCGGGGATCATGTTTGCAGGCGTATTTCGCGGCAATACTGCCTCCATCATGATTGCGGGACAGTCCGTGGAAATTGCGGTGTGGTCGGTAAGCGCCGCGACCGTACGCATCACGATACATCCGGTGCAAAACGGCAACGCCGCGCCGGTGCCGGTAACAGGCGCGCTCGCGCAGGAGACTTTGGGAATGCAACGAACGCGCACGCGTGATTCCGAAGCATTATCGAGCATTCGCGCCGGAAACGTTGTGGTGTCATTCACAGACGCACCGCCAACAATTCGGGTGCGCACCGCGGCCGGCGAGTCGGTGCAGGAACTCATCTTCGACTCGATGAAACCGGGGATGTCATTCCCGCTCGGAACTGGGCCGCTGTTGGGATTCGGTGAAGGCGGCGCGCAGTTCGATCGCAGAGGGTGCATCGACGACATGCGGAGCGGTCAGGGAGCTCGCAGTGGTGGCCCGCGACCGTTCTTGCTGGATACGCACGGCACGCGCGCGCCGGTGCAATGGCTCATTGGCACAGGTAGCGGTTGGTCAATGTTCATTCATCAGCCGTACGGCGCCTTCGATCTCACGGGCGCACGTGGCGTATTCACACCGCGCCCGTCTACCGAATTGCCGCTCGACCTGTTCGTGGTAAGCGCCCACGATCCAAGAGCTATTATGCGCGAATACGCGCTTATCACGGGACTGCCGGAAATGCCAGCGCGTTGGACCTTCGGAT
>JBDUBA010000069.1:0-56309 GCA_040004335.1 Gemmatimonas sp. | reverse complement strand
TGACGAAGATGTAGGGTCGGTCGACCCGCATGGTTACGGACAGCGGCGCGGAGGTCAGACCTATTCCTACCACCGTCACGGCCGCCGCTTCAGTACCTGCTTCGTTGATGTCAACGAAACTGTTTTGTTTGACGAAACTTATGAACACAGCTTGCGGCGACAATTTTGAGAAGTCCGCCAGACCGTCGCTGAACGGCGTCACCATCCCCAGCGCTTTGAGATTGCCGGTCAGCACGCGCTCATATTCCAGCTTCAGCTTGGGCAATGTCAGATTCACACTGCTCTCGCGAAATGAACTGGTGAGCGTTGTCCAGGATGCGGCGCTCAATGCTGTCGCAACCGCATTGACGTCCTGTCCGGCTTTGGGCAAAAGCACCGTCATGGAGAACGCTGTATTGCCGTACGGCAGATCGACCGCTTGATACGTCGCAGTTTCAGCATATGACATCTCGCCCGTACGATTCATCATGGGAACAGACTGCGATGCCCCCGACATCGGCATGAACGCGGCCGTTGATGTCTTGGCCGCGTCAAACTTGTCGCGCCAGTTGCCTTTGAAATAGATCGCGTTGATCAGGAACATTACGTCTTCGCTGCGGATGTCGCTCAGCACTTTTTTTATCTTGCCGTTGGTCGCCGTTTCAACCCAGCCATTGATCGTGCTCAGGGAACCGACAACGTCGCCGAAGTTGAGCGCTTTCACTTCAGCGTTGAAATATTTCTTCGTCGTGTCAAAGAACGTCTGATGAAACGCGATATTGTTTCGATACCATATCGAATTCGCGATCTTCATCTGCACCGACGGATCGAGCGACATCAGCAATTCAATCAACGACTTGTAACCAGAGTTGATTTCCGGCTGTGAGAGTCCGCGCAGCTGCAGTGCCGACTGCATTTCGTCAAAGGTCTTCCCATTGGCACCGTTCATGGTCATGCCCAATGCAAACGACGCACTCAGCGGAGAAATAAAGGTGTTCGCCGTTTTCTGCGAATCAACAACGGTGCCCAACAACGCAAATGACAAATCGTTGGCGGCATCGCGTACTTTGACTTCGGTCGCAGTGAGTGCGCGTGGGAGGGTCGAGATGACGGATGGCGGACCGTCGCCATCCTTGGGTGCCGTCGACGCCGAGCATGCCGCAACACTGGCCAGAAGAATAAGGCCAACGGCCTGCTGTGTGGATCGTCCCACACGCACGCGAAACAATGGATTCTGCATGAGTTGCTCCAGGAACAGAATTTTCAGGTTCTGTGAGACAACCAACGTTGAATGGCTGCGGTCACCGGGTCAGCATCCTTCGCAGAGACGCTATCATCGATATACCCCGCGCACCCCGGCGCCTGTCACACTCGCGCTAACTCTCGCTCGATCGCTTTTTCTTCCGAGCGCGTTTGCGGTCCAGCTCGGCGGCCTTGCGAGCTTCCAGCGCCTCCACTTCAGCAATTCGGCGCTCCCGCTCGGCAATCGCCTGTTCGCGCACCACCCACTCCGCGCGATCACGCGCCTCCGCCTCACGAGTGCGACGCAACGATTCCGCTTCGCGCCACACATCAATTTTGGCGTGATCACCACTTTGCAGCACGGCGGGCACTGCCGCGCCGCGATATTCAGCCGGGCGCGTGTAGCTGGGTGCGCTAATTCCGCGATCATAAAAAGAATCGCCGCGCGCACTGTCGAGATCGGACATTGCGCCCGGCAGCAGCCGCACCACTGCGTCGATAATGGCGAGCGCTGCCGCTTCACCCCCACTCAACACAAAATCTCCCAGGGAAATTTCTTCTGTTGCGAGATGTTGGGCCACCCGCTCGTCAACATCCTTGTAATGACCGCACAAAAACGTGACTTCGGTGCACGCCGCAAATCGGATTGCGTCGGCGTGTGAAAAACGTTTGCCTCGCGGCGACAACAAGACGATGGGCGCCTTCGCACCTATGCTCTCCACCGCTTCAAAAAATGGTTGCGGCTTCATCACCATTCCGGGCCCGCCGCCAAACGCGTAGTCGTCAACGGTCTTGTGCCGGTCATGCGTGAAATCACGCAAATTGAGCAAGTGATAGTTGACCGAACCCGCCGCCTTCGCACGCGCGGGAATGCTGAGTGACAACGTGCCCGCAAAGAACTCGGGGAACAGCGTGACGACGTTGATGCGCAACATGGCGATCGATTAAGTGCGCGGGAATACGAACCGGAAATCCAACACTGGGCGCGGCTGCGCTACGAGTCGAGCAATCCGTCCAGCGCGTACAATGACACCACTTTCTTCTCGTCGTTTACTTCGCGCACAATTTCCGGACGCCACGGAACCAGCGGCATGCCGTTATCGGTTTGTACTTCAAGCAATGCACCCTGCGGCGCCGAGTAGACATCGCGCACCGTGCCCATCACACCACGTCCGTCCATTTCGACGTCGTAACCGATGTACGCGAGCAGCACGGCCACGCCGTCATCATCCTCCGCCAGCAGTGCCGCGTCGGCCAACAGATAGCGTCCGCGCCAATTCGCCGCCACATCGCGATCGTCGATTTCTGCGACTTGCACCAACCAATCATTGTTCATGGGGCGGCCGTCAACGATATGCAATTCGCCTTCATTGCTGGCCGCACCATTGCGATCGCCCGCGTAAATGACACCGCCGGACGCGAAAACCGCATCCGGCGTGTCAATCAGACTTTCGACGGCAAGCGCGCCGCGCACACCGTGTGCACGACGCACTCGTCCAACGATCACCAGTTCGGGCATCTCAATCAGCGATTCGGCTTATTGGCCGTGCTAATCACGCCGCTGGTGCAGAATCAGACGGCAGCGCAACTGCGGCGGCCTTCAACTTCGTGGCCAAACGCGCTTCGTGACGGGCCTTGAGCACACCACCTCGACGCAACAACGAACGCACCGTGTCCGTCGGTTCGGCGCCAACGTTCAGCCAGTATTCCACGCGATCGAGTTGCAGGTTGAGAGCCTTGTCGCCAGCGAAGCGCGGCTGATACTGACCAATGATCTCGATGAACTTGCCATCACGCGGCGCCTTTGAATCAGCGACGACAATGCGATACATCGGGGTCTTTTTGCGTCCTTCGCGACGCAGACGAATTTTTACGGCCATGTGTCTATCCTGTGCTTCGGTTTGATTCTGCCCTCTGGGCTCATCGCAAAATCGGCATATCCGATTCGCACCCAGTCCTGCAACTGCACGACCACCAACAGTGTAGCGGTCGCTTGATCAGCGGGTGGTTGAATGGCTCTCCAGCTAGCGGCCAAACATCCCGCCACCACCAAATGGCATTCGCGGCGTTCCACCTTTGCCACCGCCGCCCGGCGCTCCGCCACCCATCTTTTTCATCATCTTCTGCATGCCTTTGAACTGCTCAAGGAGCTTGTTGATTTCACTGACCGGACGACCGCAGCCTTTGGAAATACGAGCGCGGCGCGAACCGTTCAGAATATCCGGTTTCTTGCGTTCGGCAGGCGTCATGGAAAGCACTATCGCCTCCACATGTTTCATCCGTTTGGGATCCATCTTGGTTTGCGCCAGCATCTTGCTGTTCACACCAGGCAAGAGCTTGAGCAGGTTTTCCATCGGACCCAGTTTCTGCATCTGACGCATCGCCGTCAGAAAGTCTTCGAGATCGAGCCCTTCTTTCTTGACCTTCTTCTCGAGCTTCTTCGCTTCGGCAGCATCAAACCCTTCCTGCGCTTTTTCGACGAGCGACACAATGTCGCCCATCTGCAAAATGCGTCCGGCCATGCGTTCTGGATGAAACTCTTCCAGTGCGTCTGACTTTTCGCCAACACCGATGTACTTGATGGGCTTCTTGATCACGCCATAGATGGAAAGCGCAGCGCCACCGCGCGCATCACCATCAAGCTTCGTGAGAATGAGCCCCGTTACATCGAGCGCATCGTTAAAGCCCTGCGCAATTTTCACCGCTTCCTGACCCGTCATGCCGTCGGCCACGAGCAGAATTTCGTCGGGCTTGATGGCCGCCTTGAGGCGCTTGAGCTCGTCCATCATGTCGGCGTCGATCTGCAAGCGACCGGCGGTATCAACAATCACCACGCGATCGCGATTGCGCACGCCTTGATCAATACCTGCCTTCACAATTTTTACCACGTCCTTCGTGGTGCGATCGGAATACACCGGCACATTCAACTGCTGGCCCAGCGTTTCCAGCTGATCTATGGCCGCGGGACGATACACGTCGGCCGCGATGAGCCGTGTCGTCTTGCCTTCGGCCGTCAGCTTGCGCGCGAGTTTGCCGGCGGTCGTCGTTTTACCTGAGCCCTGCAGACCAACCATCATCACGATGGTGGGCGGCACCGTGCTGATTTTGAGCCCCTCGCGACGTTCGCCCAGCATGCTCGTGAGCTCGTCGTGAACAATCTTGACGAGTTGCTGCGCGGGCTGAATGGTCTTGATCTGCAGAACACCAACAGCCTTCTTCTCAACGCGTTCGAGAAATTCACGAGTAAGCGCAAAATTCACGTCTGCTTCAAGCAGAACGCGGCGCACCTCGCGAAGGCCTTCCTTGATGTCGGACTCGGTGAGAACGCCACGACCGCGAAGTTTCGCGAAGACGTTGCCGAGTTTGTCTGAGAGTTCGTCGAACATAGCCTAGAAAGATCGCCTGCAAGTGACGCTATTTCAAGTACTTAAGAAGGTCCAGATTGAGTGGAGCTCGCAGCCCGGTGCCCGGACACGGGCGGAACCCGGGCAATCGCTGGGTGTACCACCCGCCGAATGGTGGACCGTCGCGCAACGGCGGTCCACTTTGCAACATAGCGTAGCGAGGACACGGCTCATTCGCCGCTTTGCGTGCTTGCCCGCCTTTGCACCCTTGGTCTGCAGCCTTGGCATAGACCCTTTGGTCTGCGCCCTTGGCATCACCCTTGGTCTACCCACACACCTTCGCACCCGGCCGTGAATCCTGCATCGATCGCCCAGTACCGACCAACGGTGGTCCTCAGTCAAACGCAGCCGCGCATGATTGAGGTCAGCTGCCGTTCGTGGACCGGCCGATCGGTAACGTCGAACGTCACGACCACGCGTCGAGCCCGCATTGCCACCACCCGCCTGGGCACATCGCGTGTTTCTGCGATGCGACATGCGTGCGGGTCCCTTGGGGGTTTAATGCGCTCGATGCATCTGCGACAACGCGGATAGCCCGAGCCTCGGTCCACACCATTCGGCGATAACACGTCGCCGCTCGACCGCCCCACCTGCGAACACACGCAAGTGGGGCGGTTTTTTTGTCACCCTCTGGCCGCGCCCGAATGGCGCAGGAGATCGTTCCATCGTGCCTACCAGCAGTATGAACCGAACCGTTCTCTATGAGAGAGCGAAAAAACCAGGAGCCGCATTCGCGTCGGAATCCGTCACGAAGCGCGCGGCTGCATACATGCTCGCGATCAGCCGAGTGGCGGCTGTCCAACAGTTACGGGGGATTCATGCATAAACAACTGGAACGAAACGACTTTCCCAAATCAAAACTTGCCGAAATCCGGACTGAACTCGAGAGGGAGCGAGCGCGCGCAAAGCGATCGCTGGCCGAGTACGAAACTTCGGGCGAATACGAGGCAATTCTTAGTGCGCTGCGGCGCATCGATGAGGACGCCTTCGGCCGGTGCTCGGTCTGCGGCGCTCACATCACATTTGGGCGATTGAGCGTCCTGCCGACGACCGAGTATTGTATCACTTGCAGTCGATAACGCATCAGCCGGATGAACAAGGGAAAAACGAGCGGAGCGGCCACCGTTCGCGGTGCCGCTCCGCTTTTGTCTTGGGTGTTGGCATACTTCAACCGCCGCGGCGTACTATTCACTCATTGAAGTTGGCCCAGCAGTTGCCGACACTCTCCTGATTGTGACGGTTGATTGACCCCATCAGTCCACTCCAGTCCTATCCGTTTCATGGCTTCCAGTTCCCGATACCCGACCCCGTCGATGCCGCGTGGTCAGCGCAAAGATGAAATCATGCGCGCCGAGTTGCCGCCTTCGCTGCCGTTGATGGCATTGCGCTCAACGATCGTGTATCCGCTGGGCACTATTGCCGTCCAGATGGGTGCGCCCGAAAACCTCGCGCTATTGCGCGCGCATGAAGAATCTGGGCTGATTGTCGCGCTGGTCGTCGCGGCCGGTGAACACGACGAGGCCGTGGATCCGCATCATTTTGTTGGACGCGTTGGAGTCGCGGCTCGCGTTCACGAACGCATCAATCTGCCTGGCGACACAATCCAGATTACGTTGCAAGGCCTTCGCCGCATCACCATCGAAAGCATCGAACAGGTCACCCCGTTCGCCGTCGCAACGGTTAAGGGCGCCAGGGAAACCCCGCCTGACTCAGTCGAAGTTGACGAGCTGATCGCGCGCACGGTGACGGCCGCCGAAACAATGGCCGAGTTGGTGGATCGCATTCCCAGTGAGGTGCCGCAGATTCTCAAAATGAACGTGGCGGATCCAGGTCGCTTTGCCGATCTCGCCGCGACGAACATGAATTTGCGCATCGCCGACAAGGAAGAAGTTCTGCAGCGTCTGGACATTGGACAACGCTTGCGCTTTCTGCTTTCCCGTCTCGAACGCGAGGTGGCGCGTGCGCGCGTTATTGAAGACGTAAAACGTTCAACCGAAGTGAAGATCGAACAGCACCAGCGCGAGTTTTATTTGCGGCAGCAACTGCGCGCCATACAGTCGGAGCTCGGCGAAGCCGATCCGAACGAAAAAGAAGCGGTCGACCTCTTACGACAAATCGAAGAAGCCAAACTTCCTGAAAAAGTGGCGCAGGAAGCGCGACGCGAAACAGAACGTCTGCGTTTGTTGTCGCCAGCCAGCAGCGAATATCAGGTGCTGCGCACGTACATGGATTGGTTGCTCGCCCTGCCCTGGCACGCGCGGTCGGCCAACGATCAGGAAATTGTATTGACGAAGGTTGAAGCCGCCTTGGAAGATCGTCACTACGGCCTCGACGAAGCCAAGGAGCGTATCACCGAATTTCTCGCCGTCCGCAAATTGCGCGGCGGCGACCCGCACGGGCCAATCTTGTGTTTCGTCGGCCCGCCAGGAACGGGCAAGACGTCACTTGGTGAAGCCATTGCCAAAGCAATTGGTCGCGAGTTCTACCGCATATCCGTTGGCGGCGTGCGCGATGAAGCGGAAATTCGCGGGCATCGGCGCACGTATGTTGGTGCGATGCCGGGCATGTTGTTGCAGGCGCTCCGTCGCGTCGGCGTGCGTGACCCCGTCATCATGATCGATGAAATCGACAAGATGGGTTCCGGTTCACACGGTGACCCAACGGCAGCAATGTTGGAAGTGCTCGACCCCGCGCAGAACACATCGTTTGTTGATCACTATCTGAACCTGCCATTTGACTTGTCGTCGGTGTTGTTCATCTGCACGGCAAACAATTTGTACGACATTCCCGGGCCGTTACGTGACCGCCTGGAGGTTATTCGTATTGCGGGGTACACGCTTGAAGAAAAAGTGGAGATTGCGCAGCGCTACCTCATTCCGAGACTGCTGGAAGAACACGGTCTGACGACGGACGATGTGCACTTCCCGGAACCGATTCTGCATTTCATCACGAGTCGCTATTCACGCGAAGCGGGTCTTCGCACATTCGAGCGCTCGATTGCCTCCGTTATGCGGAAACGTGCGCGCGCAAAGGCCGATGGCGAATCAGGACTCTGGACCATCGATCTCGCACGCGTAGACGAAATCCTGGGCGCACCCCGCTTCACGTCCGAAGAAGCTGAGCAAGAACCGGAGATTGGGTCGGTGACCGGACTTGCGTGGACTAACATGGGCGGCGAACTGCTCACCATCGAAGCGCTGCGAATGGTGGGGACTGGTCGGCTCAAGGTCACGGGACAACTTGGAGACGTCATGAAGGAATCGGTCGACGCCGCCTTTTCCTTCGTGCGTTCGCGTTCGACATCGCTGGGTATTGATGATCGCGAGTTCAAGGAATCGGATGTGCATCTGCATTTTCCGGCCGGCGCTATTCCAAAGGACGGACCGAGCGCGGGAATTGCTGTCACGCTCGCACTGGCGAGTGTGCTGTCTCGTCGTCCGGTACGTCGCGACGTGGCGCTTACCGGTGAAGTGACGCTTCGCGGAAAAGTGTTGGAGATTGGCGGCGTGAAGGAGAAAGTGTTGGCTGCGTATCGTGCCGGATTACGCGAAGTCATCATACCCAAAGCAAACGAAAAAGACTTGCGCGATATTCCACAGGAAGTGCGCGAGAAGATGCACTTCACATTTGCAAGCAGCATGGATGAAGTGTTTGTGCTGGCGTTGTTGCCGCATCCGGCGCCCAGCGCCGCCGATCTTCCGCTGTCCGAACTCGAACATGATGGGCCCGCCGATCTGGCAGTTTCCAACCCCAAGCGATCGTCGCGCAAAGAGCGAACGTTGGGGAGCTAGCCGAACGGCGCGGTGCGGAACCCATTGGCGAACGTAGGCGTGGCTTTGGGCGGTCGCG
The DNA here is from genome assembly GCA_040004335.1 of Gemmatimonas sp. Taxonomy (GTDB): domain Bacteria; phylum Gemmatimonadota; class Gemmatimonadetes; order Gemmatimonadales; family Gemmatimonadaceae; genus Gemmatimonas. The sequence goes on along the minus strand of JBDUBA010000069.1, from coordinate 47,835 downwards.
GTGTACTCGCCGCAGTGCTGCTCAAGGTCGGGATTCCAAATCCCAATCAGGCTTGCAAAGCGACCGCGTCCGGTTCCATTCTGCGAACCCCACCAATCTTGTCAAAATCTTTGTCGTAGCTGCAAATCGCATCCATTTGTTCGTGCTGCACTACAGCCGCGTGCACGGCGTCGCGCGCCATGAAACCTGAATAGTCATCCAGCAACTGTCGCGCGCGATCCAGGATTTCTGCTGACACCACCACTACCGCTGGAAACATTTGTCGTGTGAGATCGTACACATCGCGCCCGTCTTTCCAGCGATTGATGGAGCGATAGCGATGTAGAATTTCCTGCAGGCATTCGGAATCAATGGCCGCCTCAACGTCACCGCGGGCAACACGGTCCAACAAGCGAACACTAGGTCCTTTGTTGGGATGCGCGGCACCCGCGGCGTACATAATGATATTGGTATCGATGAGAATCATGAGGCGCAAACTAAGAGCGCATCATGCTTTCGCCGTACCGATTGTCGGAACTGATTCGCGTTTCATCGCAGCTGGCGTGCCAACCGGCAGCGAAAGCAAAGCGAGCGCACCCGCAGCCGAGACGCGCTCCGCCTCGTTGACCACACCGTACACCTGTTCGCACGCTTCGCGGATGAGGGAGCCCATGCTGACCCCGCGTTGAGCCGCGACTGCCGACAGCCGACGGTGTCCGTCTTCTGACAGCAGGATTGTAGTTTTCTTATTTAGCTCCATATACACCTCCATATGTGGAACTTAAATTAACCCACGCGCGAGCGTCAAGCGTCCAATTACCCTCGGTCTGGACCGGGTCCACGGACCGTTACGCGAAGCTCGCCACAGCGTGGAGCAGAACTCCAACAAGGCCGCCCACAATCGTTCCATTGATGCGAATGAACTGTAAATCGCGCCCAATTTGAAGTTCGATTTTTCGCGATGTCGCGTCGGCATCCCACGCCGCGACGGTTGACGCGATCAGCTGCGCAACTTCATCCCGCGCCTGCTCAACCGCATACGTCACGAGTTCGACCACCCAACCATCAACCTTTGCCGACAATTCCGGGTCGCTGAGAACTGCGCGCCCTAGACTGCCCAACCATTTCTCGATTTGATCAGGCTCCTGCTCGGCGTTGCTCGCCATACGGTCGGCGTAATTCGTTACGCGCGTCTTCACGTCGGTCCAGAGCGAACGCGAAAATTCGCCAACGGCCGGATGCGCCAGAAGGTCCAGCTTGATTTGTTCGGCTTTGGCAATGACATCGGGATTTGTACGCAACGAATCCACGAATTTCACAACGGCTTCTTCGTAACGCTGACGAAGCGGATGTGCCGGATCGACGGCAACATCGTTGAGCGTCTTTTCAAGACTGCTGATCACCTTGTCTTGCAATCGGTTCTCGACAACGCCCGGCACCCACCACGGGCTCTCTTTCTTCACGCGGTCCCGAATCATTTCATCGTTGTCATCAACAAATTTGGCCATGACGCGCAGCCCTTCGTTGAGCAACGAATGATGACGTCCGTCATCGGTGAACATCTCGAACAAACGCGCAACCAACGGCGCGGCGTGTACTGTGCGCAGGCGCGAAAGAACACCGCGATCGATCAACGTTTGCACATCGTCATCACGCAACACGTTCACGGCGCCTGAGAATCCGCGCGCCACATGAACCGCGAGGCGGTGACTGTGTTCGGGCTCCGCCAACCAACGTGCGGCGCGTTCGCCCAACTTCATGTTCAGCAACTTGATTGCCACAACATCGCGCGTCAGGAAATTTCGCTGCACGAAGTTGCCTAGTGCCTTTCCAATGCGGTCCTTGCGCGAGGCGACAATCGCTGTGTGCGGAATAGGAATTCCAAGTGGATGCCGGAAAAGCGCCGTTACGGCAAACCAATCGGCGATACCACCAACCATGGCCGCTTCGCTGAAGGCGCGTATCCAGGCCAACCATGGGTACCGCGTTTCGTAAACCTTTGAGAACGCGAAAAGCCCGGCAACGAAGACCAGCATGCCGGTGGCTGTGCGTTTCATGCGCACGAGCCGAACGCGTTTTATCTCGTCGTCGGCGGTGATAACAAGTGCCGGCGGCGGCGGCGGAACCGGCGCGGGTAGCAGCTTGGGCTGAGTTGGTGGCAGATCTGCCGGCACCACCGCTGTGGATGATGCGCCTTCGGACGGCGGCCCTTCAGGTGACACAGGAACGGGGAGACCGGCTGGTATGGACAACGCGCGCTATTTCGAGACGGTGATGGCCGAGGCGTTGATCAGAGTGGGGCCTGCCGCGGCCGGCCCATCAACGTACACCACAACCGGACGTCCGCTCGCAGTGACGAGTTTCAGCATGGCAATGCGCGGACCACGATTGCCCTCTTTGGGAATATTGAACCGTTTTTCGACGCTCCCTGCAGGACCATCCCACGCGCCAACCTTGTACCGCTTCGAAATCGCGATACTCCATTGATCAAAAAATTCTGCAGCGTTGATAGGACTGTCCCACGTCGACGCCCAAACAACGGCGTCACCATCGGGGGTTTTGATGACCTCTACGCGGTCGCCATCAACTCCGGAAGCGGCGCGACGAGCAACGACATCGTCCTTCAGATGTTGAACCAACGCAAGGCGAGTCTCGAACTCACCCATGGTGTTCGAATACGTGACTTTCCCAACCGATGGCGCAGGCAGCGTCACTTTTTTTGTGGTATCCCGGTCCCGAAAGTAGGCATCCTGATTGAGGATTTGTTTGGTAGAGATTGGCAAGTCAGTCAGCAACTCGGCCGGCTTGCGCTGCGCGATAAAGCGACGCGCGAAATCTGCGCCACCCACGTATGGAAATAACAAGCCTTCACGAATGACACGCGGCGCCGATGCGAACACCGGCATGCCGGTTTGCCCTTCCTTGATGACATCGATGATGCGATCCCAACCGCCCGGCATGCGAAGCATTGCTCCCGCATTTGGATCCACCCACAGCTGCGCGTACACCGCTTGACCTTCAAGCACCGCTTGTGCCGCTGATTGCCGATCGGCGTCGTCAACGTTGCCTTGAATGGAATCAACTTTTACATATTGGTCTTGCAACGCATGCACGAGTTCGTGCGTGATGGTTTGCGTTAACAACGCCGTTGATGTGCCGTCAACGACGTACAGCACTTTCGTGACGGGATCGTAGTAGCCCACGATTTGTTCTTCGAGCAATCGCTGCAGCAAATCCGGCACATTCAACGTGTCGGAAATGAGGCCAAGCCCGCGATACACCGCGGCCTGTCCGTTCAGCAATTCGCGCGCTTTCGGATCGGTGAGCTGCTTCATCAGGAACTCGCGCACTTCTGCTTTGGTGCGGCGTTCGAGTTTCGGTTGCGTCTTGAACTTTAATCCGACAATTTTTTCCAGCTTTGGAATGGCGTCCGCCACAATATCCGCGTACGGACCATTCGAATCGGCCGACTTGCTGCATGCCCCCAACGTGCACGTCGCGCCAAGCAATAGGGCGCGAGCAAACACGTTCAGTGTTTGCAATTGCGTGCGATGGCACGGCCTATCTGCGCGGGCGAACGATGGCTGTGTGTTAATCACGTCGGGAACGTACGTTGGATGTACCAGGCAATCACGGGGTCACCCCAAAGCAAGGTGAGCAACGCGGCGGGCGCAAGGAATACACCAAAGGGAACATCCGGGAATTCAAACTCGGTACCCGCTCGCCGACTGCGAATCCACACCACGGGAGCTACGAAGACAAGGAAGAACGCAGCGCCCAGAAATGCTCCCGCGAGAATTGTCAGCAGCGCACGCTCCGCACCAAGTGCGGCGCCAACTACCGCCATCAACGTCGTGTCGCCAAATCCCATCGCTTCTTTCTTGAGGGCGACTTCACCCAACCAACCAATTATCGTGATCGCACCGGCACCGGCGCACGCTCCAAGAAATGCCGCCCAGGGAGAAGCAAAATGTGATTGCACGTTGAATTGAAATGCACCAACGCAGGACATCACAAACACAAACAGCAAACCGAAAACGGTAAAGCCGTCCGGAATGAGATACGACTGTGCGTCGGTCATCGCGATGCCAAACAGCAGCGTGCCGAAGACGGCCATTCGGAACGCTTCCAACGACAAACCAAACGCAGCGAGCGCCGCCACCCATCCCAGCGCGACCGCCAATTCCACCAACGGATACTGCAAGGAGATGGGTAGCGCGCACCCACGACATTTGCCGCGCAACATCAACCAGCTCAGCACCGGAATGTTCTCGTGCCAGGCAATCGCGTGTTCGCATCGTGGGCAACGCGAACGCGGCTTGACGACACTGAGCTCGGCGGGCCAGCGTGAGATACACACATTCAGAAACGAGCCGATACATGCGCCAACGGCGAATGTCATCGCCACTGAATAAGCGATGAGCACAGCGGGAAGAGAGGTCAGCTCTGGAGACATAAACTGAAGGCTTGTTGCGGTGTTGTATGGACTCACGGGCTCGCATTCGATGCGTGCAACGGAAGCCGCAACCCGTACAACAGAATACCGGTGGCCACCGCCACGTTGAGGGACTCTACCCCGTATTCCATGGCGATGGACACGCGTTTCGTTGCCAAAGTCGCGGCCTCGGTCGACAATCCGGCTCCCTCATTGCTCACGACCAGCGCGAGCCGAGCGGGGACCGACGCGACGAGCGCGAGGGACATCCCTTCAGTATCGGCAGCCCAGCACTCCACCTTGTGCGTGTGGAAGAACTCCCCCAGCTCGACCCCGCTCCTTTGAACCACCGGGTGGAAAAAGAGGGCCCCCATGGTGCTCCGAACCACCTTCGCATTCCAGACGTCGACCGTACCGGGCAGACACACAGTGGCTGTCACCCCAAATGCCATCGCCGAGCGGATGATCGTTCCGACGTTCCCGGGATCCTGCACCCCATCCAGCACGAGGTATCGGGCGGACGCCTTTGGAGTTTCCAGTACGTGCTCCGGAATCTCCGCGATCGCCAGGACCCCTTGCGGTGTATCAGTACTCGCGGAGCTCGCAAACTCGGCATCGGTGACCTGCAGAACCGGGAAGTTGTTCTGCTCGGCCCGTGCGAGGATAGCGAGTCCGCGTATGTCATTCCCCAACCCGGGCGCCGCCAGAATTCCTGTGACTTTTAACCGGGAATCGAGCAAACTTTCTACTGATCGTACACCTTCCACCACAAAGCGCCGAGTTTTTTCGCGGGCTTTGCGTCGCTGCAGATCGCGTGCGATTGTCAGTAGCTTCACGTGGCAGTTCAGTGGAAAGGCTGTTGATGGCCGGCGATGTCGAAAGAGATCTGGCGACGCTGCCGCTCGCGTACAACTTCAATAGTCCGTGATGGGTTCGAAACGATACTCCGCAAGATACGCATCCCGACACGCATCAACCCAGGTATCAATATGTCAGCTCACAACGTCTCACGGTTGGGTCACCTGCGCCGGCGCCTCGCATGGGCGACCGCAGCGATGCTGCTCGGCACACTTCCCGGTTGCCTCGCGAGCACACAAACAGAAGTTGAAATGGGCGCGAGTTACGCGGCCGAAATCAACAAACAGCTGCCCATCATTGGCGATCCGGAAGTTAATCGCTACATCAACCTGCTCGGTGATTCCATTGCCGGCGTTGCCGATAATCGCAATTTGCAGTGGCATTTTTACGTGGTTGACCAGACGGATATCAACGCCTTTGCCGTGCCGGGTGGTTATGTGTACGTCAATCGCGGATTGATTGAGCGCGCGCAGAACATGTCGCAACTGGCTGGCGTCATGGGCCACGAAATTGGTCACGTCGTCAAGCGACACAGTGTAAAGCAGATGCAAAAGCAGGATCAAGCGGGCGTTGGAGTGGCGGCTATTTGTATTTTTGCGCCGTCATTTTGCAACAGCCAGACTGGCAGCGCTGCGGTTCAGGTTACTGCGCAGGGGCTTTTTGCCAAATTCAGTCGCGACGATGAAGCACAAGCCGACCAGGTTGGCGTGCAATACACAACCCGCGCCAACATCGACCCGCGCGGAATTCCAGCAATGTTTCAGATCCTGCTGGATGAACGCAAATCAGACCCCGGTGCCGTCGATGTGTTTTTTGCATCGCATCCGATGGAAGAAAGTCGCATTGCCGACACGCAAGCAGAAATTGCGAAGATCAGCCCAGTGGTGTTAAAGGGTACCACGGTCGACTCTCCCGCTTTTCAGAGTTTCAAGCGACATCTCGCCACGTTGCCTCACGCCAAACAAGTCTCGAAGTAGCGCGTCTTAAATCAGTGTGCGGAGGCGTTCGAGGTCGATGTTGCCTCCGCACACAATTGGCACCACCACTTGGTCCTTTTTCAAATTAAGTACGCCTGACAGCAACGGAGCAATTGCGGCTCCCGCCGATGGTTCAACAAACAGCTTGCAGCGCTCCATGAGTACGCGCATTCCAGCGAGTATTTCGCTGTCGGGAATGACCAGGAGTTCGTCAACAAATGTCTTGACATGTTGGTAGTTGTGCGCGCCGGCAAATGGTGCGGCGAGTCCGTCGGCAACCGTGTTCAGTGTCGAAACGCGCTGCGCGGATCCGGTCGCCAGCGATAATTGCATCGAGTTTGCCCCTTCCGGCTCAATCCCGATAACACGCACGCTCGGCTTGAGCTGTTTGATTGCCGCCGAAACTCCGGACAACAAACCGCCGCCGCCACACGCAACTAACACCACGTCGACATTGGGAATGTCTTCGAGAATTTCCAATCCGACCGTTGCCGATCCTGCAATGACGCGCAAATCGTCAAACGGATGCACCATCGTCAGGCCGCGTTCTTCCTTGATTGCCAATGCAGTCGCCAGCAAGTCACCGTCGGTCTGAACAACGATGCCGCCGTACCCCTTGGTGGCCGCTACTTTCGATGCGACGGCTGTCATCGGCATCACAATCGTGGACTGGATGCCGAGCTGAGATGCGCCCCAGGCCAGGGCCTGTGCGTGGTTGCCCGCTGACAGCGATATCACGCCGTTTTTTCGCTCTATTTCGGACAGTTGACGCAGTGTATTGATTACACCACGTGCCTTGAAGGAGCCTGTTTTCTGAAAGAGTTCGAGCTTGAGCGACACACGGGCACCGCTCGCGTTGCTCAAATACGTTGAACCCTGTTGTGCAGTGCGATGCACCACTCCGCGAATCGCCGCGGCGGCATTACGAATTTCGGGCAGCGTTACAAGTACGGCGTCGGCCAAGGCAAGTCTCGCTCGTGTTATCTGAAGTTGTCGGTCTACTACATCGCTCAATCCTACCATGGAACTGACAGGAATTCATCATCTCACGGCGATTTCGGGCAGTATCCGAAACAATCACCGTTTCTACACGCAGGTTGTGGGCATGCGGCTGGTCAAGCGCAGCGTCAATCAGGACGACGTAAAGGCGTATCACTTGTTTTATGCCGACGCCGCCGGTTCACCCGGTACGGACCTCACGTTTTTCGACTGGAAAATGCCAGCCGAGCGCCGGGGCACGCACAGCATTACTGAAACGGCGTTGCGTGTTGGTGGCGAAGCGACTCTCGCGTATTGGAAGAATCGCTTCACCGAGTTGGGCGTAAAACACGGCGAAATTCATACCCGTGATGATCGCGCTGCACTCACCTTCGAAGACCCCGAAGGCCAGCGCCTCGCGTTAATCGACGATGGCGGTGTGCACAACGAATCAAAACCACACGTAGCCAGTCCGGTTCCCATCGAGCATCAAGTGCATGGGCTCGGACCCATCACGATGAGTGTGCCTGAATTGCAGCATACCCACGTAGTGCTAACCGAAGTGATGATGCTTCGCCCCGTGCGCGAATACACACGCGAAGTTGGCGCCGCCGTCACGAAGGCGCACCAGGTACACGTGTACGAAATGGGTGCCGGCGGTCCGAATGCGGAGTTGCACGTTGCGGTGCAACCAGAGCTCGCACAATCCGGAAGTGGCGCGGGTGGTGTGCACCACGTTGCGTTTCGCACGCCAAACGAGGCCGAGTATCACGCGTGGGCGGCGCGCCTGACCGAGTTCGGGATGCCGAACAGTGGAGAGGTTGACCGGTACTGGTTCCGCAGCTTGTACTTTCGGGAGCCCAACGGAATTCTGTTTGAGATTGCGACGGATGGACCGGGATTCTCCGTCGACGAGAGTGCAGATGCTCTTGGAGAGAAGGTCGTGCTGCCGCCATTCCTGGAAGGGAGGCGAGATGCGATTGTGGGGGCATTGCAGCCGCTGGATTGAGTGCCGCCGAATTCAATCCGCAACCGCAACTTCAAGTGCCTGCCGCAGAATTCACTGCAGAGAACCGCAGACGACAGCATTGAACGAAATAAAAAAACGCGGTCTCGTCGAATGTCATGACGAGACCGCGTTTCCTTCGCGTAGTTATCCGTGTTCTTCAGTTAACCCCGTACAATCCGCGTCAGGCAGTTGCGGTTGCTGTTGCTGTTATCCGCAGTTCGTCTGCTGGTTTCCGCGGTTCAAATCTGCGGCAAGCGGTTGCAGTTGTTCCTACAAACTCATCGCCCAGCGGGCGCAGTCCCGTGGAAAGTTGCGAGCGTTTGCACACAACTTGGCGTTCCCTGTCCGCCCGCTGCGCCACGGCCTGGTTGTGCGGCCGCGCCGTTTCCAGTTCCGAAACCTCCGCCCGCGTTTCCACCGACAACACGTGATCCTCGCGCACCATCCCCGTCGGGAGACCGCGGCCATACGTTGTCACTGGCATCATGATCGGGGAAACGGCAGCCTGGATCAAGGAAAATGCCTTCAATCTTGCGCGCACCAAACGCGAGGTCCGCGTTGAACGTGCGGCTGCCCGCAAACCACACATCAACCGGATACGTGACGATCGCCGTGACGCTATCTTTCATCACTGCGTTTTTCATCGGCTTGATCGCGGCGCCCTTGGCCGCGAACTTCACTTCCAGCACAACCGGTGACGGCATCTGTCCGGTCTGTTTCACGACAACCGTTGTTTTGGCCGGTGTCGTGGTCACGTTCGCAATGCTGCCGTCGACACTTTCGGTGGTGAACAACCAGTAGTACCAGAACCAACCTAGGTCCTGCTTGAGCGCCTTGTTCATGAAGAACATGTAATCCCATGGCGACGGATGTTTGAACATCCATGTCGTCGCCCACTCGCGGTGTGCGCGCTGCACGGCCGTGTCGCCAACAACCCCACCAAGCATCGACAACATCAGCGGTGTTTTGCTGTACGTCTGAAAACTGTACATCGACGGGCCCGCGTAATTCGCGTTCCACATCATCGGAGGCTCTGCTTCATTGCCGCTGGTGTTTCCGTAGTTCGCACCATTGCCGTCAAGCACTGGTGGTGCGTTCCGCGTATCAGCGCCAGACAAGATGTTCATGTATTGATTGAACCCTTCGTCCATCCAGCCGTACATCGTTTCGTTGTTGCTGACGACCATTGGCCACCACTGGTGTCCGGTTTCGTGATCGGCCGCGCCCTGATTTGAGTTGATCACCATCGGATATTCCATGCCCGCACTCGGACCGTCCTGCAACGTGAGCTGCGGGAACTGGTACGGGAACCACAACTTTGAATAAAACTCCAATGCATGTCGCGCAATGCGGCCGGCATTCGCGTACGAACCGGAATCGCCCGGCTGAAAATACATGTTGACCGGCACAGGTCCCTTCGTTGGAATCGTTGCGCGTGTTGCCGTCCAATTAAGTTTCTTCGCGGTAACCCATGCAAAATCGTTCACGGTATCCGCGTGCATACGCCACACGAGACGTCCGTTGGTGCCCGCCGCCGTAGCCTGACCAGGTCCGACATCCTTCGTACCAACAATCACGACGTTGTCGTCGCTGCTGAGTACCTTCGCGAGCTGCGCGCGTGAGTTGGCGGTGAGCACATCTTGCGGATTCTGCAACACTCCGGTCCCGCCAACCAACCATCCCGCGGGCACATCAATGTTCACATCGAACGTGCCGAAGTTGTTATAAAACTCCGACGGTCCGAGATACAGTTCCGCATCCCACCCGCGAAGATCATCGTACACCGCCACGCGCGGGTACCACTGCGTTGGCTGGTACAACGTGTCGCCCCAACGTTGCGACATGCGATGACTGAAGTTGCCCGGCGCTCCTGGAATCTTGTGATTCCATTCGATTTCAACTTTTGCAGAACCCTTTGACGGAATCGGCGTTAGCAGCCCGATGCTCGTGTTCGTGATGCGCGCATTCGCGAGCGAATTTTCAGTTGGCGCTTGCCCACCACCGCCCCGACCGCCGCCACCGCCACGTCCACCCTGTGCGCTCGGCGCAAGATTTACGGGCTTTCCGTCCACCGTCATTCGCGTGATCTGCATGCCGTCGGTTTGTTCAGACGGAATCCATGGCGCAGCGTGCGGCACGTTCGCGAGAAAGTGATTCGGATCGAGCCGCATGCCAATTCGCGTTAATGCATCCGGACTGTTGTTCGTGATCGTGATTGTTTCATGACCAGTCAACCGTGACGTCGTCGGATCGAGCTTCACGTCAATGTTGTAGTCCGTACGGAGTTGCCAATATTTGCTGTTCGCACGCCCGGACGAATCACGCGACCCCGCCGTCAGTGCTTTTCGGATGGCGTTCGTAATGGGGATGTCACGGCGTACTGCACGCTCAGGAAGTTTGGCCGCCAGCGCCTGCGCGCCTGCAAACCCGATGGGTGCGAACATCAGTGTTGCGAAGGCTGGCGCGAGCCTGACAGCCAGCGAGCGCTGCGTTCCAAACAAAGTTTGAATCATGATGACAGGCGAAGGTGACACGTGCGAGCGGCCGACTCGGATTGAATCGTCCTGAAGTGGCGGAATGGGCGGGGAGTCCGCCAACAAGATACGGCGTCACTTGGCTCCTCGCAGGTAGGCGCGGGCGCAAAAAAGAACCACACCAAAGAGAGTGATCTCTCGGGTGTGGCGCTCTTGTCAAGCATGAAACCCAACAACCGTCGCCCCCGACGGCCCAGCTACCCCATCCCTACCACCGCACGGCGAAGCTGTAATCCCCGTATCCGCTCCGTCCGTCCTCGATGCGGACGATCGCGACATACTGGTTCCACACAGACGGCTGCTGCACGATGCGCACATTACCTCGGCCATTCGTTCGCACCATCTCGAGCCTCACGTCGCGGCGTGGGAGGGACGAACCCATCACGTCGTAGTGCACGTCGCGCAGGCGGTTGCCGTGAGCAGCGAATGCGTCAATCCGCGCGCCCTGAATGCGAATCTCCGCCGTCCCATCAACCATTCCGCTCCACCGGAGCGCGCCGGCGTCACGACGGTTCCGGTCATATTCGACGCGGTCACGATCATCACCCCGGTTCGGATAGTCATCGCGCCCACGACCCGGATTGTTGTCGCCACCACGGCCAGGGTAGTTGTCGGGACCACGACCGTTTCCCGGCAAGTCGCGCACATTATTCGCTTCGTACGTCAGCACCACCCGATAGTCATCGGCACCCGACCGCGTATCACGAATGCGAACGAGGGCGGTGTAATTGTTGCGCGCTGATGGATTCTCCAGCACTTCGACGTCGCCGCGACCGTTCTGCATAATGGCGCGTACCACACCGGGCTCGCGTGGCAGCAGCTGCGTCACGGTAACGCGGGGTGACCAGCTGGCATCAAGACCGCTGCCGTGCGTCGCCACATCGCGACCACGAATTTCTATGGTGACTTCGCGATCAACCCGGCCTGACCACGTGAGCAGGTTACGCTCGACGGCTTGGGCGGAGGCGAAGGGCGCTGTAAACAGCGCGGTGGATGCGAATAGAGCTGAGGTCGAACGAGTCAGGCGCATGGTATCCTCGCACTGCAACGCGTAGTCTCACCCCACCGCTCCGCGTCGAGCTAGCGGGTCAGGAACCCCGTGTGCGCAAGTGCGCTGGCTCCTGGTCAAGGGTAACGCACGGGCGATGCCATGGATTCACGAGCACGTCGGGTTGAGTATCGATCAATCATCCCACTCCACTCCATGAACGCGTAAACCCGTATGACGTAATGCCATACGGATTTTTCGCATTCGTTCGTCAGCCAACGGCGACGCTCCTCTCGTCGCGCCTACCGTCCTCAGTTATGGACAGTACCAGCGGAACTTCAGGACGCTCTAAGCTCAGTCGTGTTCGGCGCGCCGCCGGAGTGATCGCGGAATTTACTGCTCGTCAGCAGACGGTCCATACATCCCGGGCACCGGCACGCCAACCAAGCGCAAATACACCGAGAGCTGCCCGCGATGATGCACCACATGGTTGAAACAAAGGCTCCGGAGGACCTGGCCACGCGGCATCGACATGATGACGTGGTCGCCGGCTCGCAGGGTCCACGTCACTCCCAACTGCTCGTCCGAAGCGGACATCAACGCCTGTTTACTGTTCTCGACGTTCTTGTCAAACATTTCCAGCAGCGCTTCTGTGGTGGTAAACGGCGGCGTGACGTAGCCGCCCGCCAGATCGAGTTCGGTGCTGTTGAGTGTGATCGCGGTCCACGAAGCCAAGTCCGCCACATGAGACGCCAATTTGCCCATGGTCATCGATTTTTCGTGGGGCGCGTATGTCGCCTTGTCCGCCGGAATGCGCTCCAGCACCTTGCGGGTCTGAGCGGCTTCGTGAAGGTATTCGCCCTGCATGATGTCTACGATGCGCATCCGAAAATCTCCAGTTCGTTTCGAAAGTGAGAGTGGACGCAGAAATTGCCCTCCCGCACGGCCCGAATCAATCGGTGTGGGACACACGTACATAACTCTTTACGATTATGCACTGGTGTGCCTGTCCTTCGACCCGTCCTCGAAAGCCGATATGATTTTCCCGCAAGAGGTTCCAGTTACGGTCATTCAAACCCAATCAGGTCCGGTGGTCGTCGGCACTGCCGGCGGACCAGCGACGGCGCAGCAAAACTTGCGCGCGGCCAAGGCCTACCGCGAGGTGCTGGGCGATCAGGCCGAGCGTCTCCGGAGCGACCGAGCGCGAATTGCAAGTGCCGCGCGAGAAGAGTCGCGCACTGCAACCGACATCGCCGGGCTCGACGTTCGCCTCAAAGCGATGGATGAACGACTCCTCAATATGGATAAGCAGCTCGCCAACGCCGACACCAAAGTGGCCGAAGCGTCCTTGGTCCCGGGTGCGGTCGTGCCCGAACCTCGACTGCCACGTGACAACACCCCCGACTGGGACGGCGTTTTCGCTGGTGGGGCGATCCTGTCATTTGCTCTGCTCTTCCCCTTCTGCATTGCCTACTCACGCCGAATTTGGCGGCGGAGCGCCAAGGTCACGGTCACGCTTCCGCCCGACGTCGCTGCACGCATGCAGACGATGGAAGAAGCCATCGAATCCGTCGCCGTCGAAGTCGAGCGCATTGGCGAAGGCCAGCGCTTCATGACGCAGGCACTTTCGGAATCACCGCGATTTGTCGGCGCCGGTGCCGCTGAACCCGTGATGGTGCACGCACGCGAAGCCATGCACGCCGAGCGCCTTCGCTAGCGGATCTGCGTCGCCCCGCCGGGCGAGGCTGGGTACCACATTACCGCTCGGCCCCTCACATTGAGGGGTCGAGTTTTTTTCGGCATCCATCTCGCAACTCGCGTCACGCTCCAATTCTGGACGCAGCACTCCTCATCGCATCCCTGCCATGTCCACGGTCAAGAAGTACAACTGGAATGACGTTCACAGCGAGCAGCTCACACCGCTGCTTTCACGCAAGATGATCACGGGCGAACGCCTGATGATTGCCGAAGTGTTGTTGACCAAGGGATCGATCGTACCGGCGCACGATCATCACAATGAACAGATCACCTACATCGTGAAGGGCTGCCTGCGGTTCTGGATTGGCGAACACGCGGACAATCCGGGTGACGTGTTTGTTGACGTGCACGCGGGCGAGGTACTCACGATTCCGGGAATGGTGCGCCATCGCGCCGAGGCGGTCGAAGACACCATCGACGTGGATGTGTTCAATCCGCCGCGGCAGGACTGGCTGGACGGCAGCGACGCCTACATTCGCCAGGTCAAGTAACGATGGATCTCGGCATTGGCAATCGTGTCGCTCTGGTGTGTGGTGGGAGTCGCGGCATCGGTTTTGCGGCGGCCGAAATATTTGCGCGCGAAGGCGTGTCAGTGATGATCTGCTCGCGCGATGCATCCTCGGTCAACAGTGCAACGGAAAAACTTCGCGCGATCAATCCGACCGCTGCAGGCGTTGCAGCCGACATCAGCACACTGGAAGGCATCAAACAAGTCGTCGATGCGGTGCATGCGCGGTTTGGCAGAGTCGATATTCTCATCACCAACACCGGCGGTCCAACCCCAGGCCCGGCGATGTCGCACGATTGGTCGGTGTGGGAACAGGCCATATCATTGCTGTTGCGCAGCGCGGTTGAACTCACCCGCGCGCTGGTGCCAGGCATGCGCGAGCGAAAGTGGGGGCGGGTGATTGGTATCACTTCGATGGCCGTTAAACATCCCATGCCATCACTCGTGCTGTCGAACAGTTTGCGTGCCGCCGTGACCGGCTATTTTCGAACAATGGGCGACGAAGTTGCGCGCGACGGCGTAACGGTCAACACCGTTCTTCCAGGATACACGGAAACTGATCGACTCATTGGGTTGGCCGAAGCAACGGTCAAGCGTACGGGATCATCCATGGAGGCCATTTACGATGGCTGGCGCGCTGTAACACCTGCTGGCCGGCTTGGTCAACCGGAAGAAGTTGGTGCAGTCATCGCATTTCTTGCCTCACAACACGCCGCATTTGTTACGTGTCAGGCCATTTCAGTTGATGGCGGCTTTGGACATGCATTACTCTAAGTAGTTGCCAGTTTGTCGATAAACGAATCAACATTTTCAGGAGCGAGCATGGCAGGAATTACCGAAACCAACTGGATCTGGCGCGATGGGGAATACATCAAATGGGCGGATGCCCAGGTGCACGTGCTCAGTCACTCCATGCAATTTGGCTCGGCAATTTTTGAAGGGATTCGTTGCTACAGCACGCCCAGCGGACCAGCCGTGTTTCGCTTGCGCGAACATCTGCAACGGTTGCTCAACTCGTGCAAAATCTACCGGATGGACATCAAGTATTCGCTCGACGATCTCCTCGCGGCCAGTGTTGCGTTGCTTGCGAAGAACGAAGTTCCCAGCGCCTACCTCCGCCCGATGGTCATTCGCGGATATGGGGCATCGGGCATGGTGCCGTACGAAAGCCCAATTCAAGTGTATTTGCCCTGTTGGCCGTGGGGTGCATACCTCGGCGACGGTGCGCTTGAAAATGGCGTCGACGCTTGCATTTCAACGTGGAATCGCGTCGCACCCAACACCATTCCCGCAGTTGCGAAAATTGCCGGCAATTACTTGAGCGGCCAGCTGATCAAGATGGAAGCCTTGGAGAAGGGTTTCCAGGAAGGCATCGCGCTTTCACCTGGAGGCATGGTTAGCGAAGGATCAGGCCAGAACGTGTTCATGGTGCATGGAGGCGTATTGTACACCCCGCCCATTGACGGTACGTTGCTCACCGGCATCACACGCGACACCGTGATCAAACTGGCGAACGACGCCGGCATCAAAGTTTTGGAGAAACCGATTCCACGCGATGTGTTGTACATCGCCGACGAAGTATTCCTGAGCGGAACCGCATCGGAAGTCACGCCGGTTCGGAGCATCGACAAACTGAAAGTGGGTGACGGGAAAGTTGGACCAATCACGCGCCGTATTCAGCAGGAGTACCTGGGCATTTGCAAAGGTGAGCTTCCCGATCGTCATGGCTGGCTGACGATGGTGAAATAGTCGGCATCATTTGTGGACACACAAAAAAAACGGCGCCCAATTTCTGGTCGCCGTTTTTTTGTGTCGCGGAACTCTACTTGATTGTTGGGCGATACTGCGTTGGGAACAGTTTCTTCAGGTTTTCAACCTTCGGTGCATCATTGACGACGATATATGGAGCGTCAGGATGAATCGTGGCGTAGTCCTGATGATACTTCTCAGCTTCGTAGAAACCCTTGAGCGGTTTCACTTCAGTCGCGATGGGCCGGTTGAAAACTTTCGCCTTGGCCAAGTTCGCAATGTAGTCCTGCGTTTCCTTGAGCTGCTCGGGGCTGTTCGTGAAAATGGCGGAACGATATTGCGTGCCATGATCAGGGCCCTGCATGTTCACCTGTGTTGGATCGTGCGCAACGGTGAAGAAAATGTTCATCAGGGTTTGGTACGTTACCACACTCGGATCGAAGGTCACCAGCACGGATTCCGCGTGTCCGGTACTACCCGTGCCGACCTCTTCGTACATGGCAGTGCTTCGATCGCCGCCCGCGTACCCTGAGCGTGCGGTAATCACACCTTTGGTGTGCTGAAAGACCGCCTGGACACCCCAAAAACATCCGCCGGCAAACACCACGGTTTGGTTGGCGGCAACGGCCGGTGTTACTGCGGGCAGCGCGGCTTGAGCGCCGGTGGCCAAAACCACGCGCGAGACAAGCGATGCGGTGTCGGACGCCGCCTGCGCGCGATTGGCACGAAGTACGAGTCCGCTGCCGGCCAGCAGCAATCCAACGGCGACAAAGCGAGTGATATTGCGTGACATCCTGGTTCCTCTTGTGTGCGGGTCTTTCCTGAAGGGTTTGTTGACTGCTCCTTGACCTGCAGCGCCAAAACTTCGCGCTTCTGCTTCTTGATACACCGGTGAAGCTACTTCAGACGGCCTACAAATTCTGTCACCAACTGTTCAAATGCACCAGCTGCCTGTTGGCCAACTTCGAGCACTTCCGCGTGATTGAGCGGAGCAAGCGCCAAGCCGGCTGCCGGATTTGTAATTAACGAAATCGCAGCAACTCGCATCCCCAGCGCTCGCGCAACGATCACCTCTGGTACCGTCGACATTCCCACCGCATCCGCGCCCAGCTTGTCGAGCATGCGAACTTCGGCAGGGGTTTCGTAGGTCGGTCCAAGCAGCCCACAGTAAACACCTTCCTGCAGCGGCACCCCAAGGCTACGCGCGGCACTGCGAATCAGTTCCATTAACGCCACATCGTACGGGGCCGACATATCCGGGAACCTTTCATCCCCCGGTTCGACCTGTCCGGTCAACGGGTTCCGGTACATGAAATTGAGGTGATCGGCAATCAACATCAGGTCGCCTGGCCGAAACGTGCGGCGAATTCCCCCGGCTGCGTTTGACGCCAGATACACGGGAGCGCCCAATGCATTGAGCAGACGAACTGGAAATCCAGCCAGATTCGCTGCGTGGCCTTCGTACAGGTGCAGTCG
Organism: Gemmatimonas sp.; assembly: GCA_040004335.1. Lineage (GTDB taxonomy): Bacteria > Gemmatimonadota > Gemmatimonadetes > Gemmatimonadales > Gemmatimonadaceae > Gemmatimonas. Next base: position 30,586 of record JBDUBA010000069.1, on the reverse strand, counting down.
GCCCGCGAGTGCAACGATTGGACGCTGCGCCAGCCGCCCAACAATCAACTGCCCCGCGTGCCCGGCTACAGTTGCGACTGGAAAACCGGGAATGTCCGCGAAGGCGATTCGGGTCGCGTCTTCGATTCGGTTTGCGAGTCCGCCCAACCCCGACCCGAGTACAATTCCGCAGACCGGCTCTTCGAATGCGCGTCCAGTCAACGCGTGTATGCGATCACGAATGACTTGCGCGGCTATGGCAGCTTCCGGCGCGCCAGGCCCCAGGCGCTGCGCTTCGAACGACGTGGTTGCGAACACCGGTGAGCTGTTCATGTACTCACACCCGACGCCAGAGCGTCACCGATCATGACCTCAATCTGCTCGGCCGCTCGTGCACGAATGCGAAGACGATCAGGATAGGCAATAAACGCTGCGTCAAAACTTGCCAACGCAATCGCGCCGAGTGTCGACAAATCAAACCCCAGGTGATCGGCCGCGCGCACGTATTCATCCGTCAGCGACACACCGCTCATCAGCCGATTGTCGGTGTTGAGCGTGACCACAATTCCCTGTGCGACATACTGTGTGAGCGGATGATCGGCAAACGTTGGCGACACACGAGTTTGCACGTTGCTCGTGAGGCACACCTCGAGCGGAATTCGCCGGTCGCGCACATAGGCCAGCATGGCCGAGTCCTCGTGTAGTCGCGTGCCGTGTCCGATGCGATTGGCTCCGCAAAGATGAACCGCTCCGCGAATTGAATCTGGTCCGGCACCTTCGCCTGCATGCACCGTCACGGCGACATCGTGCAACCGCGCATACGCGAACGCGTCCGTGTGGTGTTCTGCCGGATTGCCCGCTTCACCACCCGCCAGGTCGAATCCGACCACTCCGCGTTCCTTGAACTTCACCGCAAGTTCCGCCATCTCTTGCGCGTGTGGTGCGGGCATTGTTCGCAGCGCGCAAATGATCGCGCGCGCAACGGTACCGGTTTCGCGCTCGCCACGTTGCAATCCTTTGAGTGCTGCTTTTACCGCATCTTCGGCCGACAGTGACTCACGTGTGTTGAGAGTCGGACAGAAGCGCGCCTCGAGATACCGCACGCCATCGGCCGCATTGTCCACGACCAATTCGTAGGCAATACGTTCAATCGAAGGTGCATCCTGCATGACGTCGAGTGTCACACTGAAACGCGCGAGATAATCTTCGAGGTTGCGTGCGTCGTCGACTCGCATCCAGTCGGCCAACGTTGCGGGAGTGGCCTCTGGAAGAACGATCCGTTTCGCCGTGCTCAACTCAAGCAATGTCCAGGCGCGAAGCGACCCGTCCAAATGGCAATGCAGTTCTGCTTTCGGCAACTTCTGCAACACTTTCCGAAACTGCGCTGAAACTGGACTCATCAGATTCCTTCCACCTGTTGTTCGCGAATTGGCAACACGCGCATGATCGAACCACCGGTGACGACCGCGTTGTGTTCGAGTGGCAATCCGCGACTGTCCGTAACCTTGGCGCGGCCGGCCGCCAGTGCGGCGCCGTCACTCTCGGAAAACTGCTGCACCGCGTCCAGAACAGTTGCACCGCGTGGTAATGAGATCCCGCGTTCGTTTACAAACACGCGGATTTCAGGAGGCAGAATTGCATCGTCCGGCACTTGCGTCAGGTTGGCGCGTTCGTAACTCAACGTGCATCTCCGACAGCGCGAATACGCACTTCGGTCGGAGCGACCACGGGTTGCGGGAGGCGCCGGAAATACTCCGAGAGTGCGGCAGAATCAGAAATGGGCAGCACTTCCAGGCTGATGAGCACCTTGGACTGACCGATCTCCGGATCGTCAATCATGAAATCGTTCATCCCCAGCGTATAGACTTTGTTGGGATCGAGAGGGCGTCCGTCGGGCGTTGTCACGGAAACCACGTGTTGGTTTGCAGGTTTTGACGGGTCGTAGGTTACCAACAATCCGCTCACGTGCGTGTTCGGCACCTTGCCTCGAACAAAATTCTCGAGAATGGCCGGCACGTCTTTTCCGCGTAGAGTAAGCTTCGCGATCGTATTGCCAAACGGGGTGAGCTCATGCACGCCGCCAAGGTTGAGCGGTCCTGCGGGCAAATCTGCGCGAATTCCTCCGTTATTCCACGCGCCGAAATCGGCCTTTCCCATCACCCGCACTGCATCCGCAATCAGATTGCCTAGCGGATACTGCTCACCCGGACGCTTCAATGTTTCCTTGATAGTGGCGACTGGCTGCTCCAGCCGCGTACGAACGCGATTCACAGCGTTCCGAACGATGGTGTCCAGCACCGGGTCGACCACATTCACCGAATCACCAATGACGTCGCGCACCGACACGGTACCAGTGCGGCGGGGGGTGAGCGGTATGTCAATCACGCCGATGGCACGAGCGCCGTTCGTTACCTGTACTGACGGAATGCCAGTGATGGTTAAGACCATATTGGTGTGCGCATGCGCCAACACCACCGCATCTGGTTTTTCGGTGAGGGCTTTGACAAAGTTGATGCCCGAACCATCACAACCGTCGCTCAGACCATTTGTGCAGCGTGCGCCATCGTGTATGGTAACGATAATCGCGTCAAGATTTTGCGCACGCAGTTCCTTGATGCGCTGGCTGACAATGGGTGCCGGATTCAAGAATTTCAGGCCGAGCAGGTTTCGCCTCCTCGTATTACCTGGGGTGAACTCCGACGCCGCACCAATGATGCCAATGCGCAGCCCGTCACGCACCACGATCGTGTCGCCACGCAACCAACTCGGAACCTTTCCGTCATCGCCAACAACGTTTATTGCCAACACCCGATATTTCAATTCGGCTAAACGCATGCGAAGTGTGTCCTGACCGAAATCGAATTCGTGATTTCCCAGTGCGCCGGCTGAGATTCCCATGCGATTGTACGCCGCAATGGTTGGTTTCCCCGCGGCCCAATCCGACGCGGGCGATCCGGAGAATAAATCTCCACCGTCGATTGTGATGCTGGTGCACTTGTCTTTGCATTCGCTGCGCGCCTGCAGCAATGCGCCTTCCAGCGCCATTGCACCTCCACGAATGCGTCCGCGCTCGTCCTTGCGCCCTTCCAACGCGGCGTGAAAGTCACTTGTTGTGATCAGCCGAAGCGTGCGACTGCCGGCCGCTGGTTGACTCGCAATGGGTGCGGACGGCGACGCCACGGCTGGAATATTGGCGTTCGGCGCAGCGCGCGGCCGGTACTGTTGCGCGTACGCCAACTCCACGGCCGACGCTGGTTCAATTTTCCAGTTTGGCGTGAAATAATCCGCCGGTCTGATAGTACCAACGCGTTTCAGTTCTGCAATCAACAGTCCGCGAATGTCTGTTTCTTTGTCGTACACCACCGGCAGTGACGCCAACATCGAGTAACCGCCACCACCGCTTTGTCGATAGTTGTTGGTCGCCAACGTGAACGTCTCATTGTCGCCAACGGGGCGTCCTTTAATGGTGAGCGACGTAACGCGCTGCCCTACGGGTTTTCGCAAATCGAGTACGTAGTCAGCGCCCGACAACATTTCGTAGTTGTAACCGGCAACTTTGTTGTCAACGATTCCACCAGCCGGCGCTGAACCATCCGCATTGAGCGTCCGATAATATTCCGCCGAGTGTTCAAGAAATGCCCGCAGTTGCGCGCCGGTAATCCGCACCGAACGCAAAAGATTTTCGTACGGATAGAGCTGCGACAACTGAGCGATCGTTACTGTACCGGCCGACAATTTGGCGTCCAAGGAAAACGCCGCGGTCGTCGCAAGATCTGCCTTTGCCTCACGACGCATGACCTCGGCCACAAAATCAACAATCGGTGAGTCCTGCACGCGCGCGGAATCGCCACGCCACGCCACCGTGGAACTACCCGCTGGCGTACTGGTCCATGCGACGGCCGCCTGATGTGCGTCTTCGGTAACCGCTAACACCGCTTTCGATTCGACATGACCGGCCGTCGGAACTGACACCGCGTGTTTCGCGGCCACACGCCATTTGCCGTTCGTTTTTTGCAATGACAGCGTCGCGACACCCACGCTCGTCGCCCAATTGCGCGGCTGTATCAGCAGCGTGTTGTTGATCGTACTGTCTACCATCTCACTGTGCGAATGCCCGAACACCACGACATCCACGCCGTTAACTTCGCGCGGAATGCGGCCCGCTACATTCTCTTCGGGCAATCCGGCACTCGCCGCATCGTACGTTGACGGACCGCCAAATCCTGAGTGCACCACCACGACGACAACATCGGCACCGTTTGCGCGCGCCTGTTGCACGGCGGTTTTCACGGCCGGCACAATGTCTGTGACCGTCAGGTGCGCTTCACGCAGATGATCACGGTCCCACACCATCGAACCGGGGGTGGTTGCGCCAACAATCGCGATGCGCACGCCCGCGCGTGTGACCGTTGTGGTTGAGGCGTAGTGCAGCTTCCCACTGGCGTCATGTACGTTGGCGGCGAGAAACGGAAACCGCGCCTGCTTGATAGCCGCATCAAGAAACGGCACGCCGTAGTTGAACTCGTGGTTACCAACAACCGCCGCGTCGTAACGCAGCAGGTTCATCGTCGCAATCACGGGATGGAGCTTGCCGGCCGTATTTCGCGCAGCCACATCAGTCAACGGATTCCCCTGCAGCAGATCACCGGCATCAACCAGCACCACGCGCGACGGATTCGCGACCCGCAACGAGTCCAGAATCGTTCCAACGCGAGCCAAACCTCGTGCAGCCTCCGGGGTGTTGGTGTAATAATCCCATCCGCGAAGGCGGCCGTGCGTGTCAGTGGTGGCCGCAATCACCAAATTGAGCGAATTCGGACCGTCGCCCGAGCGAGCGGTGGCACCGTTGGGTGCTTTTCCTTCAACGGGGGTTCCAGCAGGTCGACTTGCCTGCGACGTCACGGCCGAAGGAACAGAAGCGGCCACAAACAAGAACGCACCGGCGGACAGCAGCCATTGCCAGCAGGGCCCTGCGAGAACTTTCGATGTGCGTTCGGCCAAAGGCCGGTCAAATTGTCTTGCCATAGGAGAATGCTAGCCGCCGCCGGGGGCTTTCCGCCATCTTTACCGGCGAAGATTACCCAAAACTCCGTGACTCAAACTTTTTGGTGCACTCTGGTGCCGATACGCAACCGTGACACGGTCGTGGCGTTCCGAACACGCAAGACAGTCATCGTGATGTTCGTGTTGTGCAACAATCGTCTCGCGGTCCGGTGAAGCCGCTCATCATCGGTGTGGCCGGCGGAACAGGTTCCGGGAAGTCCACGGTGGCTCGCCGAGTTGCGGAAGCGTTGCCGGAGGCATCCGTCGCGTTCATCGAAATGGACGCGTACTATCGAAATTTCGAACAGCTGAGTGCGGAGGCACTCGAACATCTCAACTGGGATCATCCGGACGCATTCGACGTCGAGTTACTCACCGCACACCTGGCAACGCTGGCTCGCGGCGAACCCATTGAAACACCGCGCTACGAGTTTGCCACGCATTCGCGCGGTACTGACACTCGCACGGTGCGCGCAGCGGACGTAGTTGTAGTAGACGGCATTCTGTTGTTGGCCGATAAACGCGTCCGCGACCTCTGTGACGTGAAAGTGTTCGTCGATGCCGATGCCGATATCAGACTCATCCGACGTATCCGGCGCGACATGGCCAAACGGGGCCGCTCGCTCGATTCAATTCTTGATCAGTATCTCACAACCGTGCAACCCATGCATCTGCAGTTTGTGGAACCGAGTAAACGGTACGCGGATATTATCGTTCCTCGTGGGGGCAAGAACCTCGTCGCCATTGAAATGATCGTTGGGAAAATTCACCGCGAGCTCCTGCAACGTACCGGTTCGCGTGAAGCCGCTCACAACGTTTCGCCGTCTCCGTCATTTCCTCCGGCCACCGCATGAGCCTTCCTGGCACTCCGATTGATCGCGTGTTGGTGGTCGACGACGAAAAAGATATCGTCGCACTGGTCGCGTACCATTTAGCGAAGGCGGGTTACCAGGTCGTGACGGCGTCCAATGGTCCGGACGCTCTCGAACACGCGCGACGCGAACAGCCGTCGCTGGTGGTGTTGGATCTCATGTTGCCAGGCATGTCCGGATTTGACGTGCTGGAGCAACTCCGGGCCGACGACCGAACGAAAGGCGTCGCAATACTGATGTTGACCGCACGTCGCGATGAACCCGATCGCATTCGCGGATTAAGTCTCGGCGCCGATGATTATCTCACGAAACCGTTCAGCCCCGAGGAGCTCGTGCTGCGTGTCGCGGCCATACTTCGGCGGACGCGCAGTGCGCCGAGCACCAACGCCGACATGTTGAGTATCGGCCCGATGAAAATTGATCGCGCCGCGATGACGGTTGACGTTGACGAAAACCGACTCGATCTCACGGCGACTGAATTCAAGTTGTTGATGACACTCGTGGAACGCCGCGGACGCGTGCAGGGGCGCGCGCACTTGCTGGAAACCGTGTGGGAAGCCGCGCCGGATATTCAGACCCGCACAGTGGACATGCACATCCAACGCCTCCGCACCAAAATGGGTCCCGCTGGCGAGATGATTGAAACGGTGCGCGGCTTCGGTTACCGACTGCGCGCTGCACAATCACGCGGCCAGTAGTGACTTTACACCGCCGCATCGCGGCCAACACCACGTTGGTCGTAGCAGTGGTTGTCATCTGTGCGTTCACCGTGTTGTCGTTGCGCAATCCCACAGTACCTGTCGGTGAATTTGTTTTGGCGGCAGTGTTGTGTATTGTCGTGAGTGCGGTTGCCGGTGCGTTGCTCGCCCGTCCGGTAACACGACCGATTGAAGAACTCCGTGACGCTGCTCGCGCAATTGCCACCGGCAACCTTACGCGTCGCCCATCGCTTCTGGCGGCCGGCGAAGTTGGGGATCTGGCCGACGCGCTGCGACGCCTCGCTGAACAATCCGAGTTACAAACGGAAGCGTTGCGGGCCGAAGAAGTGTTGTTGGTAGCGTTAACCGAATCGCTGAATGAAGGCGTCATTGCGGTCAATGCTCGTCAGCAGGTCGTGCGCATCAACGACACGGCGCGACAGCTGCTGCGACTCAAAGACGCCGTACCGTTCTCGTCGGACTATTTGCCGCGTGATCGCACGCTGCGAGAAGCCCTTGAAACGGCGTTGGAGGGAGACAGCGCCGAACCGAGTGAAGCACGTGTTGACGACGAATATCTCTCGGTAACTGCGCGCCCGCTTGCAGGTGGTGGCGCCGTCCTCGCGCTCTACAATCTCACGCCGTTTCGTAAACTCGAGGCGGTGCGTCGCGATTTCGTGGCCAACGTGTCGCATGAATTGCGAACGCCGCTTACCGTCATCAGTGGGTTCGTCGAAACATTGACGGATCCCGACTTGCCCGCCGACTTACGCGCGCAATTTCTGGGGATGGCAAGCGTCAGCGTGCAGCGCATGCAACGCATTGTGGATGATTTGCTCGATCTTTCGCGCATCGAGTCCGGTGGTTGGTTGCCCAACCCACACGTGATCGATGTGCAAAGCATTGCAATTGAAGTCATACTGCCGCTTCAGGAGGTGGCAGTCGCCAAACACGTGCTGTTGGAAATTGAAATTGGTGCGAACGCCACCGACGCGTATGTCGACGCCACTGCTGTGCGACAAATCCTGATCAACCTCACTGAGAACGCGCTGCGGCATACGACCAGCGGATCCGTGCAGATCTTTTCGGAACAGGAAGAGGACGGGGTGTGGATTGGCGTTCGGGATACCGGCAGTGGTATCGGTGCCGAACATCTCAGTCGCATTTTTGAACGCTTCTATCGAGCAGATCCGAGTCGTTCGCGCGAGGCCGGCGGAACGGGATTGGGCTTGTCAATCGTGAAACATTTAACTGAAGCACACGGTGGACGCGTGCGAGCAGAAAGTGTCAGCAACTCGGGCACCACCATTGCGGCCTGGTTTCCAAACGCCGGACACACGACGAACTGATTCAGTCTTCCGATCGCCGAGGTTTTCGTCCGGCAAAAGCCATGGATACCAACCGTGAGAGTGTTGCGCCGGCGGAGCCTTTGAGTTGCAGGATACTTGGTCCCCGACGTTGTCCTTCCATCGATGGATTCACGACGATCACGGTTGCTCCGTGTGCCGCTGCCAGCCACGGCAGCGATGCGGCGGGCTCCACGAGATTCGATGTACCAATCGAAAGAAAAACATCGCAGGCAAACGTTGCCGTTCGCGCACGATTGAGTGTGTCGACAGAGAGCGCTTCACCAAACCAGACTACGTCTGGTCGCATCCGCTCCCCACACGCGGGGCACCGTGGCGCTCGCTCGGCTGGCGCCATCGTCATATCGAGCATCGCATCACAACCTCCGCTGCAACGCGCGCGCAGCAGACTTCCGTGCAATGCTATCACGTCCGATGCACCGGCACGCAAATGCAAGTCGTCAACGTTCTGCGTGAGCAACGTGAAGTGCGGCACGTACGCCGCTAACGTTGAGAGGGCGAAGTGTCCCGCGTTGGGCCGCATGTTCTGGATCTGGGCCGCGCGCATTGCGTACCAACTCCACACCAGATCGGGTTGCCTCGCAAATGCCTCAGGCGTCGCCAATTCCTGCGCGTTGAATTGAGCCCACAACCCAGTTAGCGGGTCGCGGAATGTTGGCACGCCGCTCTCGGCCGAAATGCCTGCGCCGGTTAGTACGCAGACGTTTTCGGCGGCCCGCACCGCCCGGGCCGCCACCTCTAGCGCTTCAGTTGGCGGAGATGCGCCCAGCGACTGCGTTGCAGTCGCGTACACAAATGGGACGCTGCTGTGGCCATTTCGGATCATTCGCGATTCTAGCCTTGGCCCTTTCGAGCGCAAGTGGCGTCGGCATTCTGCCTAGCATTACCAGCCCCTAAATCCGGTTCGCGAAGCTTACAAACTTGAACCGGCCATCACGCTCAATAATGGTGCCGAAATACGACCCTTCTGCCGGAGTCCCACCAATCTTCTCCAAATTGACCAGGCAACCTTCATGCAACTGATTGGCACCTTCCGTCACTGGAGGGGTCGGGCAGTTCACGCCGACAACTTTAAACGAACTGGTGGAAAACAGTTTGAGAATCTTCTTCGCGCCTTCCTCGGACGTTGCGAGCATCTGCCCCCAGAGCAGCTGGGGTGGCGACTCGTACGGTGGGAGGCTCATCTTGGAGTCCGGATAATACAGCCATGCAAATTCCGCGCGGTCCAGCAGCATCGCGTTGAGCGCCGCTGTGTCGCTTGACGCGACGGCAAGCGTCCAGCGCGACACGAGCCCCTTGATGGAAGCACTGGCGTGACGAAGCGTGTCCGGCCGGTCCGTGATGGTCTTTCTGAAGCGAGCAAGCTGTTCGGGAATTGGCAGAATTGAGTCGACCACGCCGCCGGACGCGACCACGTCGGCAATGTGTTTTTGTTGATCGTCCGTGGGCGGTTTGTCCTTGCACGCGAGCATCAGTAACGAGGTCAACAGAGTTGCGATAACGAGTCGTGCGTGATTCATGTCGGCCTGAGGGGTGATGAAAGTGACCGGCGCCCGAAGTAAGCGCCGGCCACTCTACAAACTGCTTTCACAAGTACGCCAGCGCTACACTAGCGCCCGAACTTCCGCCCGAACTTAGTTCTGGGCGTAGTTCGTCCAGTTCGCCCACCACTTCACACCGCCTGGGGCAGCGGCACCGCGGTACGACGTTGGAACAATGAACGTTCCGGCACGAGCCGCAATGCGCGGGTCGTTGGCAAAGGTGTTCAGGCCGCCCGTCGCCAGCGCGCCGTTCACATTCGGACTCCAGTCAAAAGCGCTGGCTGGCGTCGTCGCCGTGGTCGTTGGAAGAGCCGTGAACAAACTGACGGAGGTGACGTTCGCCGCACCAACCACGATGCTGGAGTTTCGACTGTCGAACGCGGTCAGTTGCCCAAAGTTCGTTCCGATCGGATCAAATACGTTACCACCCAGCGTGCCGCTTTCCGCCACGTAGATGTTGCGCAGAATGAGCGAGTCAACCAGGAAACGGTTGTTGGTGGTGGAGTCGCGCATCGAGATCGCGCCGCGTGCCCAGCGTGCAATTGCGCCGTTGATGTACGTGCCGCCGGTTCCGCGACGAAGTACCATGCCGATTCCGCCTGCTGCCGGCACCGTCGCCAATTCGCCGACGCCGACCATGGTGAAGTTCGCGAACACGTTGCCCGTGTAGAGACCATCATCGCGGCCAGAGCTCTGCGCATTTGCGTTGCTGGGTGCCGTGCAGCCACCACCGTTGCACCCATCGACTTCGAAGCCTTGCGGATCAACTGAAACAGCTCCAGCGCCCGGACGCGGCGTGAGGAACTTCGACTGGAAGGCAATGAGGAATTGATTGCGTCCACGGTATCCCTCGGAAGTATCAAAGTGATCGTCCCCCGCTTCGTATGACACGAGGTAGCGACCGTCAACTGTCCCGCCAAACCATTCGAATGAATCGTCGAGGCCTGCCAGTGACTGCAGGTATTCCATGGTCGTGCCCGATCCAACGGCCGCCAACGTGAACGAGTTGAGTTCGGCGTCCGTCAATGTGGCGTATCCCGCGAACTCAACGCGGACGTAACGCAACACACCGCTGTTGTCCGCGTCGTTCGTACCGCCGGTGTAGATCACACCAGCCGGGTTCGCGCCGACAACGGAACCGTCTGAGCCTTCGACGATGATGTTGCCCGAGCGGTTGTTGCGCGCGTTACCGACGAGGATCAGGCCGCCCCAGTCACCCGGAGATCGGTTGCCGACTGAACGCTGCGACGTGAAGACCACTGGCGCCGCTTCCGTGCCGTTCGCGACAATCTTTGCGCCGCGCAGAATGAAGAGAGCCGAACCTAGCGCTGTGGTGTCACCGACGAGCCTTGTGCCAGCGTTGATGGTGAGCGTCGCACCACTGTTCACGTACACAAACCCGCGAATCACGTAGTTCGTGTCGGCGGTGAGAGTGCGATTGGCGGCGATGGAGCCGCTGAGGGTCTGTGTCGGCGCGGCCGCGAGCACGTACGTCACCGTCGCCGTAGCAGTAACACCCGACGTCACGGTGGTCGGTGAACCCGTCACCGTGCCATTGTACTTGTTGTTCCCCGACGTTGCCTGTGACGCTGCAATTGTATAGCTGCCCGGCGCAACCGTGAGTGTCGTTGTCGCCGTGACCGCTTGCGAGTATGAGTTCGGACCGGTCACCTGGATCACGCCATTCGTTCCAGCCGGCAATCCAGTGACCGTTACGGTCAGCGACCCGTTGCCTGGAGCAACCGCAGCGTAGGTCACCGTGCTGGTTGTTGTGGTGCTTGATGTAACCGTCGCAGGCGAACCAGTGACCGTGGGGTTGTACGTCGTGCCCGAAACTGTGACCGCGGTGGCCGTAACCGTGTAGCTCCCGGGCTTGACCGACAGTGTTGTGGTCGCAGCCACTGCCTGGGTGTACGCGGTGCCGGTCACCGTGATGTTGCCGTTTGTGCCAGCGGGCAATCCCGCCAACGTCACCGCCAATGAGCCGTTCACAATGACCGGATCAACAGGCGTTTTGTCATCACTGCATGCGCCGATTGCCAACATCGCCATCGACGCCGCGAGCAAACTGCGCAGCCGCAGGAACTTCATCATCTGTCCTTTGAGTTAGGAAGTGTGGATTCGTGACTGATACACAACACACAGGCACGCCTCAAAGAAGCGTGCCTGTGTGCCACTGAGATCATGATTGTGTCACGGTACGGTCACGCACCATGTACTCGTGTGACCCACCCCGATTCTACTGCTGCCACGAGAATCCGAAGGAGATGGTGCGACCGACGTTGTAACCCTCGCGTTCGAGATTGCCTTGCATAAAGCTGTAGCGTGCATCAAGCAAATTTTTCGCGTCAAGACGTGCGGCAAGCTGACCGCGCACCGGCAGGCGCAACGAGAAGTCAACAACATTGCGTGAACTCTCGACGATATTCGGGAGCGGCAGCACCCCGGCTGCAAAAATGCGCTCGCCAACAACGTTGTACAGCAGTGTCGCACTTGATGCGCCCGAACGCGACGCATATGTAACTCCCGCGTTCACCACATACGGCGCCTGACCAACCAGACGACGCTTCGTATCAGTCACACTCAATCCCTTCGTGGTGTCCAGTTTCACTTCGCTCTTGATCAGCGTCACGTTGCCGAACCCGGTGAGTCCTTCTGACCACCGCCCCATGAACGAAAGGTTTTTCCGCGCCTCGAGTTCCACTCCAAAGTTGTTCGCGCTGACTGCATTCTGGAAGCGCGCCTGATACGCGCCCGACGTTGCTGATTCCACACGTTCAATCGGATCGGTGAATTGTTTCGCGAACCCGCCAATGCTGAACATTTCGCCGTAACCCGGGAAGAATTCGTAGCGGAGGTCGTAGTTGTTGATCAGCGTGCGCACCAGCTTGTCATTGCCCGTCACACTGACGCCGCCGAGGACGTCGCGGAACGTCACTGGCGCGAGCTCACGATATTCCGGACGCGCCAGGGTTCGCGTGATGCCGAAGCGCAGATTCTGCGATTCCGTGAGTTTCGTGTTGATCAGCAGTGACGGAAGTACGTCGGTGTTGTCGAGATTTGCCGATGCAGTGAATCCACCTTGCGTACTTGAGTTCACGCGAATTTTGGCGGCTTCCACTCGGGCACCACCAATCACGCGCACCTTGCTGCCGAATCCCCAGTCCACCATCGCATAACCAGACGTGGTCCGATCGCTCGCGTCGTACGAGCCCGATTGCCCAACCGGCTGAACGTTGATGACGCTGCAGCTATCGCAAGTCTGGGTTGCACCGAAAATTTCTTCGGCTCCCTTCTCCAGTTCCGACGACGACGCGCGCGTCAGGAACGCAAAGATTGGAGCGGCGGCCTGACGATTCGTTGAGCGTTGGTACGCTCCGACTTTCAGCGTGTTCTGTGAAGACAACGCACCAAGGTTGATTGCATGGTCAACCTGAAACGTGGAATTGTCTTCCTGCAAATTGAAGTACAACCGGCGAGCGCCGTCGAGCGATCCAAGCAAGCGATATTTGCCGTCGCTCGAGCGCGCGTACACCACATCCGAGCGGTCCGGCTCGCGGCGTGTCGTCGTCGCGTACGTCGCACTCCACGACGTCTTGTTGCGTTCGGACAGTTGGTGCTCGCCCTGCGCTGTCGCAACCACCACCCCACGCTCGACATAACGCAAGGTGGTGCGCGCAATGCTGTCGTTCAGATTTTCGTCAAATCCACGATCGGTGCGAGCTTCGTTGTCGGCGCTGCGTGTCGCCGTTGTGTTGAGCGACACGCGGGAATTGCGTCCAACCATTCCAGAGAAGTTGGCAATGCCTCCCCACTGCGCACTTGAGCGTCCGGTTTGACCGTCAACGCTTGTCAGCGCAATGACCGTGTTGTTCGCGCCCTGCTGCCCGACCGCGTAGTGCTCATCCACACGTGCTTCCTGCGAGTAACCGTAGTTGCCGCTGAATACATATCCAATGCGGCGACCGAAAATCGTATTCCCGCCCATTGAGGCACCGAACGAACCGTTCGGGCCACCATTCTGCCGATCGGCGGTCCAGACGTTCCGCTGTTGCTGTGCAATTTGATTGAACTGGAGCTGCGAAACGTTGTTCAGAAAGTTGGTACCGGCGAGTGCGGCAGGGATGGCGCGCGCCGAACCTGACAGACCGAGAAACTCTCCACCGGCACGCGGCGCGAACGGGAGCGACTTGCCAAGGACTGCGTCCCCGGCACCCATCGAGACTGAGTAGTTGATCTGCCGACCAATTGGAAACTCGCGCGTCTTGATGTTGACGTTGCCGCCCGTAAAGTCGCCTGGCTGGTCAGCCGTATAGGTCTTGGTGACGGTGATTTCCTGCAACAGGCCCGACGGAAACAAATCGAGTGGAACAACTTTGCGCTCCGGCTCGGGGCTCGGGATACGCGCGCCATTCAACGTCGCAGTGGTTCCCCGTTCGTTGTTGCCTCGGAGCTGGGCAAATTTTCCGTCGGCCAACGTAATACCGCTGACACGTTGAGTCGCCTGCGCGGCATCGCTGTCGGGGCTCTTCGCAATCTGCTCGGCCGTGATCGCGTTCACCGCGTTGACCGAATTCTTTTGCGCGTTGAGCGCTTCGTTCACCGTGCCACGTTCGGCCGAAGCCGTGACGCTGATTGCTTCGAGCTGCTTTTCTGCTTGTGGTAGCGCGATGTCCTGCTCCAGCACTTTGCTGGCTTCGAGGATTATGCCGGTCACAGTTTTTGTGGCATAACCAATGCGACGCACGTATATCGTGACCGTTCCCGCAGGCACGGCGGACAGGGTGTAGCGCCCATCAACTCCCGACAAATTGCCCATGGTCGTTCCGACAACCTGAACACTCGCGTCGGAAATGCCCTGGCCGCTCGCTGCATCAACGATGCGACCGGTGATTCGTCCGGTGGTGGCAACGCTCTGCGCACCAAGAGTTGATGCAAAAACCACAAACGCTGTCGTAGCAACGGCAACGGAAATCCGCATGATATTTGAGCTGGAGGATGGCCAAGGCGACGCCGGTTCGGACGCTGCAGTGCTCCTTGACAACGCAACAAAACTCCCTCACACAGGTTGCGATTGGTCTACGGTTGTGCAACAATCGTGTCACGGGCCTGCCAATCACGCGGTTCCGTGCCGCTTGGTAGTACCGCTGTCACGATGAAGTAACAGCGCCCCAGTCGCCCATTCTGGACGTTGCGCACGGTAAACTTTCCAAGATGAATCCAGTGAAACTCCGGGCCCTGCGAAAAAGACTGTTGCCCATGTTGGCGATTGGCCAGCTGCTGGCCAGTTGCGACAAAGGTGGTGCAGCTCCTGGTGACTCAATGCAGACCTTGGCAAACACGCCAAAGGTCGACCTCACCGGTGCCGGAGCAACGTTTCCGTATCCGCTCTACTCGCGTTGGTTCAACGACTACGCGCAGCGCACGAATGTGCGCATCAACTATCAGTCCATTGGATCAGGCGGCGGGATTCGACAGGTCCTCGCGCACACAGTGGATTTCGGCGCGACCGACGTGCCAATGTCCGAAGAGGAATTGTCCGCAGCCAACGGTCCCGTTGAGCACATCCCGACGGCGTTGGGTGCGGTGGCCATTACCTACAACCTTCCTGAGATCAAACAGCCGCTGCGTCTCTCGGGTACGGCCATCGCCAATATTTTTCTCGGGCACATCAAGCGCTGGAACGACCCGCAACTCCAAGCGCTTAATCCTGACGCCCCACTCCCCGCGCGCGATATCCTGGTTGTGCATCGGGCTGATGGAAGCGGAACGTCGTACATCCTCAGCGATTACCTGGCGAGCGTCAACGCCGAATGGGCCATGGGTCCGGGACGAGGAAAGGATGTGCACTGGGCCACGGGTATTGGCGGCAAAGGGAACGAAGGGGTGGCCGGTCAAGTCAAAGCGATGGAAGGCGCGTTTGGATACATCGAAGTTGTCTACGCTCGCCAGAATTTTCTGCCCGTTGCGCATGTCCAGAACAAATCGGGAAACTTTATTTCGCCCCAAGCGCACGAAATTTCCGCCGCTGCCGCCAGTGTTACGGATTCGATGTCGGGCAGCAGCGACTTTCGCATCTCTCTCGTGAATGCACCGGGTGCTGACGCGTATCCCATAACGTCGTTCACCTGGTTGCTGGTGGCACCGGCCAGTATTGGCAAAAGCAAAACGCAGCAGCTCACGCAGTTTTTGCGATGGGCGTTAAAGGACGGTGAGGCGGTCGCGCGCGAACTGGGATATGTTCCGCTTCCTGCCGCCACCGCAAAACGCGTGTTGGCACGCCTTGATGTCCTGGACGTTCCCCCGCAGCGTTGAACGCGTCAGCACCGTCGCCCAACAGAGTGATCGGACCACCCAATTCAGCGGTATTCCTCCCCCGCCGTCCGTTGGGCGACGTCGTTTTCCGCACCTGTATCACTGCTTGTGCACTGGTAATTCCGGCACTGCTCGTCTTGCTGGGGGGCGTGATCGCCTGGGCAGCATGGCCGGCGATCCGCATCGCGGGCAGCGGATTGGTGCTGGGGTCCACGTGGGATGTTGCGCACAACAAGTTCGGTGCACTACCGGCGATTGTTGGCACATTATTGTCGTCGGCGATCGCGTTGGTGCTCGCGACTCCTCTGGCGATTGCGGCTGCAATACTGACGGCCGAAATCGCGCCCCGCTGGTTGCGAACTCCGCTGACATTTCTCATTGACCTGCTCGCCGCCATTCCCAGTGTTGTGTACGGGTTGTGGGGAATCTTTGTCGTTGTTCCGTTACTGCGTTCCGTCGTCATGCCGTTTGTCAGCGACACGCTGCAGTTGGGCGGAGTGCCGTGGTTTTCTGGACCCGCCTACGGTCCGAGCCTGCTCGCGGCGGGGTTGGTGCTTGCAATTATGATTCTGCCGTACATTGCGTCGGTGCTGCGCGAAGTATTGCTTGCGGTGCCGCAATCGCAGCGCGAAGCCGCACTGGCGTTGGGTGCCACCCGTTGGGAAATGATTCGCGATGCCGTGCTCCCCTTCGCACGTTCCGGAATCGTTGGCGGCGTCATGTTGGGACTTGGACGTGCGCTGGGCGAAACCATGGCCGTCACCATGGTCATTGGAAACAGCAACGCAATTCCGACTTCGTTTTTCGATCCGGCGTATACCGTCGCGTCGCTGCTCGCCAACGAGTTCAGTGAAGCGTCCGGCGCTTTACATCTCTCGGCACTGATGGCTGTTGCCGGAGTGCTGCTCCTCACGACGCTGCTGGTGAATGCACTGGCACGGTGGCTGGTCTGGCGAGTGCGCCGCGCGGGAGGCGTCGCGTGACGTCGACGGTTGCGGACGGCGTTGGAACACAGCGACGGAAGCGCGCACTGGCCAAGCGCCGCACTGCGAGCGCCGTGATGACATGGTTGGTGTGTTCAGCGGGCATCGTTGCCGTTGTTCCGTTGCTCCTCATTCTCGGCCATATCGCGGTGCGTGGATTTTCCGCGATGTCCGCAACGTTTCTCGTGCGGCTGCCTGCGCCTGCGGGCGTCGCGGGCGGTGGCATGGGAAACGCAATTGCAGGAACGCTCATATTGTTGGCAATCGCTTCGGTTGTTGGTTTGCCAATAGGATTGGGCGCGGGCGTTTACCTCGCCGAACATCGTACGACGCGCCTGGCCAACACGGTGCGATTTCTCGCGGACGTGCTGAATGGCTTACCCAGCATCGTGCTGGGCGTGTTTGCCTGGCAACTGCTCGTACGTCCGGCTGGTCACTTCTCGGCACTGGCGGGCGGCGTCACACTTGGCGTGTTGATGATACCGCTGGTCACGCGCGCGACCGAAGAAATGGTGCGACTGGTGCCGGTGTCGCTCAGCGAAGCTGCGCTCGCGCTCGGATTCAGTGAGTGGCGCACAACGTCAACCGTCGTACTGCGCACGGCTCTGCCCGGAATTGTGACTGGTGCACTCGTTGCGATGGCGCGTGTTGCCGGCGAAACGGCGCCATTGCTGTTTACGGCCTTTGGCAATGCGTATTGGTCATGGGATGTGCGGCGACCAATTGCTGCACTCCCGTTACAGATCTACGCGTACGCACTCAGTCCGTTCGACGATTGGCGCGGACAAGCGTGGACAGGCGCGCTGGTGTTGGTGTTTCTTGTGCTTGCAATTGGCATTATGGCGCGACTGGCCATTCGCTCGCGGCAGCGTCTCGCACGCGGTGCATCCGTTGGCCGTTGGACACGCGTATTACCATGACCGTGCCCGCAGCAAACGTGCAAATGGGTTCGCCAATAGAAGTTCGTGCCGAGAGTCTGCTCGCCGCTTTTGGCGGGAGAATCGCAGTCCGCAATGTTTCGCTGCGGTGCAACGCCGGTGAAGTCACGGCTATCATTGGTCCCTCCGGTTGCGGCAAATCGACGCTGCTCCGCTGCTTCAACCGACTGCACGAACGGAATGCCAACGCACGAGTGAGCGGTCGCGTGTTCCTGGGCCCGGATGACATCTATTCCGAAGGCACCAATGTCGTACAGTTGCGCACTCGGGTTGGTATGGTGTTTCAGCGTCCAACGCCGTTTCCAACGATGACGATTCGGGAGAACGTCGCGTGTGGTTTGCATGCCGCGCAGCGCCAGATGTCTCGATCGCAACTTTCCGACAGCGTTGAGCGCGCACTCCGCCGCGCCGCGCTGTGGGATGATGTGCGCGATTCACTCGATGCCAGTGCGTTGGCGTTGTCCGGGGGGCAGCAGCAGCGACTGTGCATTGCGCGCGCTTTGGCAACTGAACCCGAAGTGCTGCTGCTTGATGAACCGACATCGTCGCTCGATCCGCTGAGTACGCAGCGGATCGAGGAATTGCTGTACGATTTGCGTGGCTCGATGACCATCGTAATCGTGACACACAATATGCAGCAGGCTGCGCGCGTTTCGGACCGCACCGCCTTTATGCTTGACGGCGGACTCATTGAAGTTGCGGACACGCGTACCTTGTTCACGCTGCCCGGCGACGCGCGCACCGAAGCGTATTTGACTGGCCGGTTTGGATGAACGTCGCAACCATTGGCGTCGTGCAGCTCAAGAACTTTTCGGCGTGGTTTGGCACCAATCGCGCGCTGAGCAACGTGAGCATCCTCTTTGCACGTGGCACCGTGACGGCGCTGATTGGCCCGTCGGGCAGCGGCAAGACGACGTTACTGCGCGCAACCAACCGGCTCAACGATCTCATCACCGAGTTCCGGCACGACGGTGAAATTCTGCTGGACGGCGAAAACGTCTACGATCGCACCGTCGATACCAGCTTGCTTCGTCAACGTGTGGGGATGGTATTTCAGCGATCCAATCCTTTTCCGCGATCCATCTACGACAACGTGGCGTACGGACCTCGGCTCAACAATTCGCCCAAGCCGGCCGACCTTGATTCACTGGTTGAGGGCGCGTTACGTCGCGCCGCACTCTGGGACGAGGTCAAGGATCGCTTGCGGGAGTCTGCGCTGCTGTTGTCTGGTGGCCAACAGCAACGATTGTGTATCGCTCGTGCGCTGGCCAATGAACCGGAGGTCCTTTTGCTCGACGAACCTGGCAGTGCGCTCGATCCTGGAAACACGCAGCGTATCGAAGAACTATTGTATGAACTCAAGCGAGAGCTTACGATCGTCATTGTCACGCATAACTTGCAGCAGGCCGCGCGCGTCTCGGACCACACCGCTTTTCTGTATCAGGGCGCGCTGGTTGAGATGAACGTCACGCGTGACCTGTTCACCAGCCCAAGCGATCCACAAACGGAAGCGTTTATCACGGGGAGATTTGGTTGATGGCTGGAGCAGCCGGCGGTTATCGCCATTTCCACGACGAACTTGCCGTACTCAAACAGCGTCTGCTGGCGATGTCCGAACGCGCAGAATCGCTGGTTGAGCTCTCAATTGAAGCGCTCTACGAACGCGATGCGAACAAGGCGCAGGCTGTAATTGACGCCGATCGCGACTTGGACACGCTCGAAGTTGAAGCCGAGGACCTGGCCATTTCGCTCTTGGCCCTTCAACAACCAATGGCGCGCGACCTGCGATTCCTCATCGGCGCCATCAAGGTGTCCAGTGACATCGAACGGATTGGCGATCATGCCGTCAACATCGCACAGGGCGCGATAAAACTTGTCGAGGCCGGCGCCCCAATTCCGTCGGTTCCCTCCCTCGCGGAAATGGCTCGCAGCGCGCGTATCATGCTGCGTGATGCGCTTGATGCGTTCATTCGTGCGGACGGAACGTTAGGCCGTGCCGTCAAGAAAGCCGACGTGCAAGTTGACGCGCTACATGATGGAGTGTTTCGCGACCTGCTAACGCACATGATAGGCGATCCGAAAACCATCGCGCCGTCGCTCGAACTGTTGCTCGTCAGCCGAAATCTCGAACGCGTGGCCGATCTGGCAACCAACATTGGTGAAGACGCGGTTTACCTGGCCGAGGGTAAACAAATTCGTCATCAATTCGATTTGGCCAACAACGACAACGCGAGCGCCAACGCGTCTCCTAACGATACCGGAATCACAGCGTGAGCCAATCTAACCCAGCCATCACCGACGTTCGCATCGCGGCCATTGATATCGGCTCCAACTCGGTGCGCCAAATTATCGCCGACGTTTCGCCCACGGGACAGATTCGCGTTGTCGATGAAATGAAAACAATGCCGCGATTGGGCGAGGGGCTCGAACGAACCGGCGCCCTCGGTCAGACGGCGTTGGATGCGGCCCTTGCGGCCGTGCAGCGTATGGTGACGCTTGCGCGGCAGATGGGCGCTGCGCGGATTGAAATTGTTGCAACGAGCGCCGTGCGCGACGCCTCCAACGGCGAAGAATTCACTACGCGGGTGCTGAACGACACCGGCGTTGTGGTTCGCGTTTTGACCGGTCAGGAAGAAGCCCTCCTGTCGTTCAGGAGCGCGTTAGCGCACTTCGAACTTGGCGCTGGTCGTTCGATGGTGATGGATATCGGTGGCGGGTCGTTGGAGCTCGTGCTGGCCAAGGATGGCCTCATCGAACATGTGGCGTCATTTCCGTATGGTGCCGTTCGGCTGACGGAGCGATTCCTGCTGCCCATTGTTCGACCGAAAGGTGTCCGCGCCCTGCGCGAATATGTGCGTGACGGTTTGAAACGTGGCGTTCCTGTGAAAGACTGGCGCGGCACTCGGTCGATCGGATCGGGCGGCACCTTTACCAACCTCGCCGGCATGATGTTGGCGCGTCAAGGCATGACCGCCAAGTCAACGCACGGCACGCCAATTACGCGCGTCGAAGTCGAGCATGTGCTCGACTGGTTGCAGCGCCTTGCACCAGAAGAACGCGCAAACGTTTCAGGACTGAATCCGGCGCGCGCTGATATTATTGTCGCCGGCCTTGCAACGGCCGCTGAAGTCATGGCACGTTTTGACTCGCGAGACGTTCGCGCGTCGGGATACGGCATCCGTGAAGGGTTGCTCCTCGAGGCCGCGCAGGTGACACCCGTTATTGCGGACCCAGGCGCGGCCCGTGAACGATCGGTTCGTGAGTTTGCCGAACGGTGTCATTACGAAGCGCCACATTCGCGACACGTGCTGATGTTATCGCTGCAGCTGTTCGATTCACTGGCGCCGCGCCTCGGACTTGGCGCGGTTGACCGGCGTATGTTGGCTGACGCGGCGTTGTTGCATGACGTCGGCTACCACATCAATTACGAAAAACACAACAAACATTCGTTCCACCTCATTTCGCACGCGGACCTCCTGGGCATGACACCCACAGAACAAGTGGGCATTGCACACATTGCACGATATCACCGCGGAGCGCCACCAAAGAAATCACATAGGGCCTTCGGAATGCTCGATCGCGTGTTGCGAGAGCGTATTGTCAAGCTGTCGGCGTTGCTTCGACTCGCCGACGGATTCGATCGCGGTCACATTGGTGCCGTTGCGCGACTCAAGGTGCGTTGGAGTGGCGATGTACTGCGGGTACTGGTGGTCGAAGCCGAAGGCGCAACCACGGTTCGACTGGAGTGCTGGGGAGCAAGCCGCAAACGCGCCTTACTGGAAGAGGTATTAGAGCGGCCCATTGAGATTGTCGCTCCCGACGGCACGGTCGTCAGCTTCGATGACGGTGACGGCGAATAACAAGCACTACTGCGGTATGCGAATACCAGCCATTTTACGCGAGCGATAGCACTCGTATGCCAGGCTGCCAGCTCCGTTCAGCACAACCCACATAACGGCGCAGCGGTTCGGTACGCATGAGCCTTGTTTCGGCGAATGCAACACAATTCGGCTACTGTTTGTGCCGAGATCGCTTGCGTTTGGGAATTGAGACTGCAGCAAACTGCCCGGTCGCTTTCAAACCTGCGTCACCAATCAAACCCCATGGATTTTTGACCAACACCTGGTGTGTACCGCGCTCCGGCTCATCGCCTGGTTGACGCTGTGTGTACACGCCGTTGGCGTCGAGATCCCAGGCCTGGCGGTTATCCGACAAGCAGGTTTCCAGAACGCACATAAGTTTGGCGTGCAACGACAAGTCCTCAATGGACACCATGACTTCAACTCGTCGGTCAAAGTTGCGCGGCATCCAATCGGCGCTTCCGATGTAGTACTCCGGCGTGCCGGCGTTCCGCACGTACACGATGCGCGAATGTTCAAGGAATCGACCAACGATCGAGATCACGCGAATATGCTCGCTGACGCCGGGAATTCCCGGCACCAGACAACAGATGCCGCGAACAATCAGGTCAATCTCAACGCCGGCTCGCGAGGCGTCGTACAAGGCAGCAATCACTTCGTAGTCGACCAGCGCATTCATCTTGGCGATGATCCGACCACCCTGCCCCGTGCGCGCATGTTCGGCTTCGCGGGCAATAAGGGCCAGTGTGCTGCTGCGAAGACTAACGGGAGCCACCTGCAATTTGCGATACGATTTTTTGCGCGAGAGTCCGGTTAATGAGTTGAACAGGTCACTGATGTCGGCGCCAATCAACGGATTGCACGTGAACAGCCCCATATCGGTATACAGACGCGCGTTGCGCGAATTGTAGTTGCCGGTGCCAATGTGCACGTATCGCCGAATGCCATCCGAATCCTTTCGCACGACCAGCGCAGTTTTCGCATGCGTCTTGAGTCCGGGCAATCCATACGCCACATGGATACCAAAACTTTCCATCGTGCGCGCGAAGTTGATGTTATTTTCCTCATCAAAACGCGCCTGCAGTTCAATGAGGACCGCAACCTGTTTGCCCTGTTCGGCCGCATCCGTGAGCGCACGCACAATCGCGGGTTCTCCACCCGTGCGATACAAGGTGACTTTGATGGCCAGTACGTGCGGATCGTACGCCGCAGCGTTGAGAAACTGTTCAACTGTTGCCGTAAACGATTGAAACGGATGGTGCACGAGCAGATCACGTTCGCGAATGACGTCGAAGATGGACGTCCCGCTGTCGCGGAGCGGCGCGGGTACCAACGACACGTACGGCGGATCGTGAAGATCAGGCACATCGAGCGATGCAAGCGCCATCAAATCGCCGAGTTCAAGCAGATCATCCAGGTCGTGCACGTCGTTTTCGGAGAGGGGCGCAATCAACTGTGTGTCACTTTCGCCCATTTCCTCCAGTAACAGTTCGCGCATGGTGTCGGGCAATCCGCGCTGCAACTCAAGGCGCACGACTTCACCAAACCGGCGCTGGAATACCTGCTCTTCGATGCTCTCGAGCAAATCTTCCGGCTGGTCCATCTGTCCGAGATCGAGATCGGAGTAGCGCGTGAGGCGGAACGTGTACCAGCGCATGACTTCCATGCCCGGAAACAACGCGTTCAGATTCGCACCAATCACTTCCTCCAGCGGAACGACAAAGTTGTCGCGACCAATTCGCACCCAGCGTGGCAGTGAACGTGGCACCTTCACACGCGCAAAGTGTTCCTTGCCGGATACCGGATCTCGAACTTCGACAGCCAGCGATAGCGACAGGTTCGAGATGTACGGGAACGGATGTCCCGGATCGACAGCGAGGGGCGTGAGCACAGGAAACACCTGCGACTCAAACATTTGATCAACGGTCGCGAGCTCGGCCTTGGAGAGCTCCGCCATACTGACGAAACCAATACCGCGCTCGGCCAACGCCGGCAGCAACTGCTCGCGAAGGGTCTTGCGGCGCAGCTGAAGCAGTTCCCGAACGCGCACGTGAATCGCTTGCAACTGCTCGGCCGGTGTCAACGCATCGCCGGCAAACTGTGCCCCGCCGGCGGTTACCCGTCGGCGAAGTCCAGCCACGCGCACCATATAGAACTCGTCCAGGTTCGTGCTGAAAATCGCGATGAACTTGAGGCGCTCCAATAATGGCACGCGCGGGTCCATCGCCTCGGCGAGAACGCGCGCGTTGAAGTTGAGCCAGCTCAGCTCACGGTTGAGGTACGGAACGGACGAATCAGCCATACGACTACAAGTGAACGAACAGCGCTAGAAGCTTGTAGCTCAAGGCGGCAAGGATCAACGCTGCGGGAATGGTGATGACCCACGCCCACACAATGCGACCTGCCAACCCCCAGCGCACTGCCGACAAACGATTCGTTGCGCCCACGCCGACAATGGCACCCGTGATCGTGTGCGTTGTGCTAACGGGAATTTTGAAGTGCGTCGCAACCATGATGACGAGTGCGCCGCCAGTCTCCGCGCAGAATCCGCCAACCGGACGCAACTTGGTGATTCGGGTGCCCATGGTGTGCACGATGCGCCAGCCGCCAAACAACGTCCCCAGCGAGATCATAGTGTACGCGCCCAGCTCAACCCACAGCGGAATCGTGTTCATGTCTGTGAGATACAGGTGCCGCATCAAGCCGGTCTGCCCTACGAAGTACCCCTTCGTTGCGACGAGCAGCGCGACGATGATGCCCATCGTCTTCTGGGCGTCGTTGCCGCCGTGGGCGAGTGACAGCATCGCTGAACTGGTTAGCTGCGCTATTCGGAAGAACGACTTGCTGCCCTGGTAGGACACATTCCGGAAAGCGATATATACAAACGTCATGAGCAGGAACCCTGCCATCATCCCTGCGGCCGGTGATGCCACAATTGCGGTCAGCGTTTCAACCCATTTGGGTCCCCACAACAGTGCAACCCATCCACTTTTCGCGACGGCGGCGCCGGCGTATCCGCCAATGATCGCGTGCGAGGAACTGGACGGAATTCCAAACCACCACGTGATGATATTCCAGACGATGGCACCCAGCAACGCCGCCATGATGACATTGGCATCGACGATGTTGATGTCGATGTAGCCTGCGCCAATGGCCTTGGCGAGCCCGGTTCCGGTGTAGAACAGCGCGAGAAAGTTAAACATTGCCGCCCAGATAACGGCCGCGAGCGGGCTGAGGACGCGCGTTCCGACGATCGTCGCAATGGAGTTTGCCGAATCGTGAAAACCGTTGATGAAATCAAAAAGCAGTGCGACAATGACGATCGCCAGAACGTAGTGAGCCACGGAAGCCGATCAGCTGTTTTTGAGTGCGATACTCTCGAGCACGTTCGAGACATCTTCGCATTCATCAATTGCTTCTTCGAGCTGGTCGTAAATTTCTTTCCACTTGAGCACTTCGATGGCCGGAAGTTCGGGCTCAAAAAGATTGCCAACTGACGTCGCATACAGCTGATCACCTTCTTCTTCGAGCAACTTCATACTGCGGCTATGCTCCAGCATCTTGGGGCGCTTGTTGATGTCACCAATTGACGTCTGAATTTCAGCGGCGGCGCGAACGAGCACACTGCTCATTTCCTTCGCCCCAGCGCGCGATTCGGTTACGCGGAACATCACAACCCGGCGCGCAACGCCGTTGATCAGATCGATCACGTTGTCGAGACGTTTCGCGAGCAGGTGAATATCTTCGCGATCGAGCGGCGTAACAAAACTGGTATCGATACGCTGATTGATGTTGTGTACAATTTCATCACCCTCGGTTTCCACTTTCTTGATTTCCGCCGCAATACGTGCGGACTCGCGCGGTGTATCGAACAACTGTCCCATCAGCACCGCCGCGCGTCCGATGTGTTCGGCAAGCTGGCGAAAGGAATTGAAGAATTCTTCGTCGCGGGAGAAAAGCTTCACGAAATTGGAGAGGCTGGGGAGAAGATCACGAGGAGCACCGGAAAACAGCGTTCCGACGCGGGACTTGAACAGTGCGACGCGTAACGATCGTGTCACCGCCGCATTTGCGCACGGGGTAAAACAAAAATTGTTTGGGTTAGTTTACGAGTCGGTCGTTCACCGCCAAACGACTTTCGCATCGGCGCCAAGCGTGCGCCGCCGTAACAGTTGCGGATCGTGGAAGCTTCGGATTAGCAGAAAACCGGCAACGAATCCACCAACGTGCGCCCAAACCGCCACGCCGCCCGAAATTTTCGGATCGAGCATCATCAATTGCGGCAATCCCGTGAGCACCTGCATACCAAACCACAAAATGAGGACGGCCCACGCGGGCAATCTGAACAGAAACACGGGCGGAAAATACGTGCGTACGCTGACGCGCGGATACAAGAACAGATAGGCGCCCATGACGCCCGAAATCGCACCCGACGCGCCCACCGTTGGAACCGGTGAGCCTGGATCAACCGCGATGTGGGTCAGCGCCGCCACGAGCCCGGTGATCAGGTAAAACGCCAGGAACTTCGACCGACCCATGCTGTCTTCGATGTTGTTGCCAAACACCCAGAGGTACAACGAGTTGCCAATGATGTGCCCCCAGCTGCCATGCAGGAAAATGGACGTGATGGGGGTCAGCCAATTCCGCGCTTCATTGTCGACAAGGCAGGCCATGCCCGGCCCGATGGGCACACCGAATCCTATGGCTGCCCGGTGTGTGAGCTCACCAGGTACCAAACCCCAGTTGCAGACGCTCCGGGCCAAACTGCTCGCATCCAATCCCGCCCCATACAGAATTCCTTCTAGCGCTCCCTGCCCAAGAATCCAAACGGCCCAGGTAATGGCCAGGATGCTCAACGTCATCACGGGCGTTCGAAGCGTCGGATTGTCGTCGCTAATCGGTATCATGGTTCAAGCGTAATGAGATAACTCGCGCCAAAATGACTGACTGTCATAAAGGCGCAAACGCGATCCCTGGAAATCACCAAGTACGGCCACAGTGGCAGACTGCTGGCGGTCCCAACCTTGCTATAAACATGCTGAGCGCCAAATGCGCCTCCAACAACATCCCTTAACGAGACTATAATGGCTGAAAAAGTCATCGGTATCGACCTCGGTACCACGAACTCGTGTGTCGCAGTCCTTGAAGGCGGCGACCCGGTAGTAATCCCAAACGCTGAAGGCGGTCGCACGACTCCCTCAGTGGTTGGATTCGCGAAGGACGGGGAGCGCCTCGTTGGCCAAATCGCCAAGCGCCAGGCGGTTACAAACCCAACGAACACCATCTTTTCGATCAAACGTTTCATGGGTCGGCGCACCAGCGACGCCCAGGAAGATCAGAAACGCGTACCCTATAAAATCGTAGCTGGCCCGAACGATGTCGCGGCCGTGGAAGTGGGTGGCAAGCGGTATACGCCGCCCGAAATCTCCGCCATGATTCTGCAGAAGATGAAGCAGACCGCGGAAGACTACCTTGGCCACCCGGTCACGAAGGCGGTCGTCACAGTGCCTGCGTATTTCAACGACGCACAGCGCCAAGCGACCAAAGATGCCGGAAAAATTGCCGGTCTCGAAGTGCTTCGCATCATCAACGAGCCAACGGCCGCCGCACTCGCGTACGGACTCGACAAGAACAAGAAGAAGGACGAAAAAGTTGCCGTGTTCGATCTCGGCGGCGGCACCTACGACATCTCGGTTCTCGAGTTGTATGACGTTGATGGGACGCGCCAGTTCGAAGTGAAATCCACCAACGGCGACACACATCTTGGCGGCGACGACTTCGATCAGCGCGTCATGGATTGGCTGGTTGCGGAATTCCGTAAGGATCAGGCCATTGATTTGTCCAAGGACCCCATGGCGTTGCAGCGTTTGAAGGAAGCTGCAGAAAAAGCCAAGATGGAATTGTCCAGCACGAACAGCACCGACATTAATTTGCCGTTCATCACGGCCGATCAGTCGGGCCCGAAACATCTCAACTATCAGCTGTCACGCGCAAAGTTCGAGCAGCTGGTTGACGATCTGATCCAGCGCACGCTGGAACCAATGAAGAAAGCGCTGGCCGACGCGGGTATGCAGCCAAACGAAGTCGACGAAGTGATTCTCGTTGGCGGTTCAACCCGCATTCCGAAAATTCAGCAGGTGGTGAAAGACTTCTTCGGCAAGGAGCCCAACAAGGGCGTCAATCCGGACGAAGTGGTTGCCGTTGGCGCCGCTATTCAGGGCGCGGTGTTGACGGGCGAACAAAAGGACGTCCTGCTGCTTGACGTCACGCCGCTGTCACTCGGCATCGAAACCTTGGGTGGCGTCATGACGGTGCTGATCCCGCGCAACACGACCATCCCAACAAAGAAAGCAGAGACGTTCAGTACTGCCGATGACAACCAGACCACGGTTGAAATCCACGTGCTGCAGGGTGAGCGCGAACTTGCGACGTACAATCGTACGATAGGCAAATTCCAGCTCACGGGCATTCCACCCGCCCCGCGCGGACTCCCGCAGGTTGAGGTGACGTTCGATATTGACGCCAACGGCATTCTGCATGTAGCGGCGAAGGACAAGGCCAGCGGCAAGGAACAGAAGATTCGTATCGAAGCGTCGAGCGGCCTCTCTGACGGCGATATCGACAAGATGGTCAAAGATGCCGAGAAGAACGCAGTTGAGGACAAGAAGCGTCGGGAGGAAATCGACCTGCGTAACCGCCTCGATTCGCAGACCTATGAAGTTGAAAAGAACGTGAAGGAGTGGGGTGAAAAGGTGCCGGCCGAGCTCAAGACGCGTATCGATGAAGTGATCGAGCGTTCACGCAAGGCGTTGCGCGGCGACGACATTGCTGAGATCCGCGCAGCACAGGAAGAACTGTCCAAGGCGTACAGCGAAGCCGGACAGGCGTTTTATCAGCAGCAGTCCAGCGCCGCTCCGGAAGGTGCAGCCGCCGGACAACCCGACGGCGAAGCGAAGGCCGAAGAAGTTGCCGAGGCCGATTACGAAATCGTCGACGACAGCAAAAAGTAGGTAGATTTGCGGTATGGCGGTGAGGGATTTTATGGAAACTGCCAGCCGTTGTCCGGTGTCTTAGTTTGATGGGGGGCGTGACGAGCGTCGTCGGCCCCCCATCGCAATCGTCTTCGAACGGTGACACACACATGTCGACAAGATACTTTCGCACCAAAATCGCATTCACATTTGCGGTGGCTTTTGCCGGTGGCGTTCTGTTCGCCTCCGGGATGGATCTTACGAAGTACAGTTGGGCGCAGCCCACGAAAACAACCGGTGGTCAGAACGCCGTGCGCGGTCCGAACTCGCCCGATGCGGCCGGTTCCTTTGCCAACGTTGCTGAGCGCGTCACACCATCGGTCGTTGCAATCCGAACGGTGCAAGAAGCCCGAAAAATTCAGCGCGCACCACGCGGTGGTCGCTCGGGTCCACCGGGCATGGAAGATTTCCTCAATCAGTTTGGCAATGGCACGGGCCAGATGCCGGAACGGAGCGGTGAGGGTTCAGGCTTTATTCTCACCAACGATGGTTACATCATCACGAATAATCACGTCGTGGCCGATGCCGATCGCGTAACCGTAACGCTCGCGGATCAGCGCATCTTCAACGCGAAGGTTGTTGGTCGTGATTCAACGACCGACGTTGCTGTCGTAAAGATTGATGCGAAGAATTTGCCAACGTTGCCAGTTGGCGACGACAACAGTTCACGCATCGGCGACTGGGTGCTCGCTGTTGGCAATCCGCTTGGACTCGACTTCACGGTCACCGCTGGAATCATTTCGGCGAAGTCACGCGGCAGTACGGACCTCGGACCGAATCGCGGTGGCATGACCATCAGCGATTTCATTCAAACCGATGCCGCGATCAACCCGGGCAACTCGGGTGGTCCGCTCATCAACCTCAAAGGCGAAGCAATTGGTCTCAACAGCATGATTGCCAGTGAGACCGGGTACTTCTCCGGTTATGGATTCGCCATTCCAATCACCTTGGTCAAACAAGTTGCGGACCAGCTGATCAAAGACGGCCACGTTCGCGTTCCAATTCTTGGAATTTCCGTTCTGCCGTTGACGGCTGAAGACGCAGGGATCAACGGCCTTGCCGGAAACAATGGTGTATTGGTGCAGGGTTTCAATCCTGCGGACGGCGGTCCAGCGAAAGCAGCCGGTCTTCTCACGGGCGACGTGGTCACTGCAGTCGCTGGTGAACCGGTCACGCGAGTTAGCGGACTGCAGCGTGTTGTGCGTTCACATGCCGTTGGTGAAATCGTTGACGTAGATGTGATGCGCTACGGCTCAAAGAAACAGTTCAAGGTGAAGCTGGTTGAAGGCAACGTGCCACAGAAAGTTGTGGCCGCCGCGGAACCAGTCAAACCCGAGCTGATTGACACGCCGGCCCCCAAGAGCCTTGGCAAGTTCGGCATCGCGGTGGAGCCGGTGCCAACCGATATCGCGCAGGGTTTGAAGTTGCCGGCCGGTGTCGGAGTCAAGGTTGCCGAAGTCTCGAAGGGCAGCCCAGCAAAAGACAAGTTGGTCGCTGATGGAAGACAGGTAGACATCATTACCGACATTCTGTATCCTGGCCCGCGCCGTCAAATCAAGAGCGCTGCCGAACTACAAGATGTGATTTCAGGACTGAAGGACGGTGAGTACATCAGCCTGATGGTGACGTCGCTTGATATCGCGCAACATGCGATCATCGCTCCGTCACGTGTCATTAACATCCGCGCCAACTGACGTTCGTTGTCGTTTCGCAACAACCGTTTAAAAAGAGTCCGGCGACCTGCCGGGCTCTTTTTTTGAAGGGTCCGCCGGGAATTTCTGGAGTCGGTGGTTGACGGTTCGATTGCGACACCCGACTTCGAGTGCCAGCGCGTCGTTTCAAGAGGCGGAGAATGTGCGGTATGCTGGCGGGTGTCCACGCGCGCGCAGTTCTCCGCGTCACCGCGCCTCCGCGTGAAAATTCAAATCGCGAACGCACTCGACCCCGTCAGGAAAAGTA